>JARRNM010000027.1:0-37459 GCA_037384945.1 Deltaproteobacteria bacterium | reverse complement strand
CTGGCCCCGTTCCGTAGGAACGGGGAACAGGGAGGGGGCGCCATCCCCCGGGAACAGCCGGGCCAGAAGTGACCAGACCGTGAGCTCTGGAACGACAGAAGAGACATCAGCTAGGCCGCCATCAGTTGCAAACCAAGGTTAACTAGCTCTTAATCACAATTTAGAAGGATGATCTACTTATTTTTGGGGAAACTCCTGATAGGTTTCCCTATTGAAGTCTTGTCCGGTATTTGTTTTGATATGCTGATGCAATAGTTGAATCTGAGACCATGGGTTAGCACTACTTTTGCTCTCAAAAACACTCTCTTTTCCCCTTGATCGGGAAGTATGGAGAACACAACATGTATAGATTTATTTACAAAACGAGCAACAGCCCCGCTCAGCTCATCATCCGCCTTGCCCTGGCCGTAGTTATCTTTCCCCACGGAGCGCAAAAGGTCTTCGGCTGGTTTGGCGGTCCCGGGTTTGCCAAAACTTTGCAGATATTTTCGGGCATGGGATTTCCGCCGTGGTCAACTGTCCTGCTGATGATCACCGAAACCTTAGGCTCACTTTTTCTTGCCTTCGGGCTTCTCACCAGGCTGTGCGCGCTGGCCATTGGGACCAGTATAACCATCTGCATGTTTATGCACCATATGCAGAACGGTTTCTTCATGAACTGGTTCGGCAAGCAGCAGGGCGAGGGAATCGAGTATCATATACTGGTGATCGGCATTGCCTTGGCCCTGGTTATCAGTGGAGGCGGGCTGCTATCGGCGGATCGACACCTGGCGAAGAGATATTGAGGATTGGAGATTTTGGCTTCCCGTCACTTGCCTTCGGCGTCATGGGGCTACGCCGTCATTAGGTCATTGAGTGAGTATGGAGTATGGAGCATGGAGGGAGAGGTCAGGGGTCACAACACAGAGTTCTTATTGTGGGCGCATGGCGCAGCGCGCATAGCGTATAGCGAAGAAAAGAGCTTCTGTCTTCTGTCCTCTGATCTCTGACTTCTGACCTCTGTGATGGACGACTTTAAGGATTTGAACGGCTTGAACGGTTTCAACGGTTTACCGCTCACCGTGTTAGCTCTACTCCGGCCGGAACAGGTGGATGTGGGAGGGGTCGAAGAGGAGGTGAACAGTATCACCCATCCGCCGTCCTTTCTCAGTGCCCAACACCAGCACCTTGCCAACTCCGGTACGCAAATGATAGAGGAGTTCCCGACCGAGTGGCTCGATGGTCTCTACCAGGCCCTCTAGGGAGGCTGCTTCGGTTGCGGTGGTCATGGTGATATGTTCCGGTCTGATACCCAAGAGAGCCTCCCGGGTAGCCAGTCGCTCCAGCATCCAATTTTTGTCTTTTGGAATTTATAATCTTCCCATTCCGTAAGCAATCAGCATGGTGTCACCCTCCTTCTTGATCTCAGCGGGTATCAGATTCATGGGAGGCGAGCCGACAAAGGTGGCAGCAAAAGGAGTCTGTGGGCTGTTGTACAGATTATCGGGAGTCCCCACCTGAATGAGTCTACCCTCTCTGAACAGACCTATTCGGTCGCCCAGGGTCATGGCCTCGGTCTGGTCATGAGTGACGTAGATGGTGGTAACCCCTGTATTTCTCTGTAACCGTTTGAGTTCAGCCCGCATAGTGGTGCGCAGCTGGGTGTCTAGGTTGGAGAGGGGTTCGTCCAGCAAAAACAGGTCGGGATCGCGAACAAGCGCCCGAGCAATGGCGACCCTTTGACGTTCACCGCCTGAGAGCTCCGCCGGTTTTCGCTCCAGAAGATTTTCTATATCTAACATGTGTGCAGTGTTTCTCACCGGCTCCGCAATATCTCTCTCCTTTGCAACTCTCAGTGGGAAGGCAATATTCTCGAAGACATTGAGGTGGGGGTAAAGGGCGTAGCTCTGAAAGACCATGGCAACATTTCTCTCTTTTGGAGAAACGAATATCTTTTTTTCAGGAGACGAGACGATCTTGTCTGCAAAACGGATCTCTCCGGCGGTAGGCCGTTCGAGTCCTGCAGCCAGATTCAAGGTAGTCGTCTTACCACAGCCACTCGGCCCGAGCAGGATAAAGAACTCCCCCTGTCCAATTTCCAGGTCGATGGACTTGAGAGCCTCCACCTTTCCGCGGAGGGTAAAAAAGGTTTTCTGCAGACTCTTGAAGGTAATATTCACTGCTTGACTGCTCCTCGGGTAAGTCCCTGAACAATGCGCCTCTGGAAGATAAGGGTCAGGATGACCACAGGTATGGTGGTGAGGGTTGCCGCCGCCATAATCTCTCCCCAGGGGATCCGGCCGTGGATGCCCTCGAAAAGGGCTATTCCCACCGGAATTGTCCGGGAACGATAGTCCACGGTCAGCATCAAGGCGAAAAGAAACTCATTGAAAGCGAAAATGAAAACTAGAAGGGCGGTAGAAAAGACCCCCGGAGCCGCCACCGGCAGAATGATCTTGATGAGAGTTTGCAGCCTGGAAGCGCCGTCGATTCGGGCAGATCGGTCCAGATCCTTGGGCACCTGAGCAAAATAACTCACCAGTATCCACAGGGATAGAGGCATGGACCAGGCCACATAGGGCAGGATGAGACCAGGATAAGTGTTGACCCAACCCAAGGCGGAGATAAGTTTGAAAAGATAGCTGATCAAACTTATGGGTGGGAACATGGACAAGGCCAGAATGCAGAGGAGCAGGACCGTCTTACCCGGCAATGACAGCCTGGTCAGAGCATAGGCGGCAAGGGAGGCAAGGAAAACAGTAGCCACGGCGGTTACCGCCGAAATGACAAGACTGTTCCTGAGATAGGCCAGAAAATGAGCCGACTCGGAGAAAATCACCGCTATGAAATTTCTCGAGGTAAAAGCAAAGGTTTTTGTGGGCAGCAAGAAGTCAGGGTTGCCGCTCAGCGAGGTGAGGACCATGTAGATGAATGGCCCCAGACAGAATATGGTGGTCAGGATTGCGGCCACGGCTAAGAGTATTTTTTTGATGGTTTCTTCTCTCATCACAGTTCTTCACCCAAACGGGCCATTTTGATGTAGGCCAGGGAAAATCCCAGGGCGACGACAAAAAGCAGCACACTTACGGCTGCGCCATAGCCAAAATCCCCGGCGGCATAATAAGTGTAAGCGAACAAAGACATGGCATTGGTACTGCCTCCAGGACCGCCTCCAGTGAGAACAAAGATCACGTCAAACACCCGGAGCGCATCGACGGTCCTGAAAAGTAGAGTGACTATCAGCACCGGTTTCAGCAGCGGCAGAGTAACCTTTAGGAACCGCTGCATGAAGTTGGCGCGGTCCACCTGCGCCTGGCGGTAGAGATCCGGGTCAATTGTCGCAAGACCGGCTAGCAAAATGATCGCAGCAAAAGGGGTGGTCTTCCAGACATCGGCTATCACCACAGCAGCAAAAGCCCCCAGATCCGTGCCCAACCAATTAACCTGGCCTCCCCCCAATAGCTGGGTAAAATAGTTGGCCACACCAAAGCTGTAATTGTAGATGAGTTCGAAAATACGACCGGAAACTGCAGCGGGAATGGCCCAGGGGATGAGAACGGTCGCCCGCAATGCTGTCCTGCCAGGAAATGTTTCGTTGAGAAGGAGGGCGATTATTAGACCGAGGATGACCTCCAGGGGTACCGAGACGGCTACAAAGAGCGTGGTAAATCGCACAGAATCCCAGAATCCGTCATCCCGAAAAATCGCCAGGTAATTTTCCAGGCCAACAAATTTACTGGGAAGATAGGGAAGATCCCGTCGCAGACTGTCCAGAAAGGTCCCCAGGACCGGCAGGAGAATCAGGGCGGAGATAAAAAATAAAAGAGGGAGAAGGAAAGCATAACCACTCAGTTGCTCTCTGTCCGCAGGTAACATCTTGGACAGACGGCCAGCAAGTGAAAAAGGAACTTTTACTTTGTCTATCATGCCACCTCTCTGGGCGGTTTTAATGACTGCCCTGGCACTGAGGTTTCAGGTGTCAGGTATCAGGAAAACCTGAAACCCGAAAACTCAAAACTGAAACCTTAAGATTTGGTGCTTGTAGCTTGGGATTTCATTATTCCAACCAGCCACTATTCTTATGCTCTCGCTTATGACTCCCAGCTCCCGACTCCTTCAATTCCTCAATCCAGTTGGTAGCGAGACAACATTGCTGCTATTTCTCTATCGGCGTCTGCAAGTGCCTTCTGAGGTAAAACCTTGTTGGCCAGGACCGCGTTTATCTGTCTTTGAGCGACGGCTGACATCTGGCTATAATAAGGAACCAAAGGCCGGGGCCGGGCCCGCTGAAAAACCACCATGAGCTCCCGAAGATGGGGCGCCTTTCTCAACACTTCCTTATCTCTGTAAAGATCCTGCCTCCCCGGATTCCACCCCAGGCTGAGGACCATCTCTTTTTGGCAGGCGAAGGAGGTGACAAACCTGACGAATTTTTTGGCCGCATCTTTTGCATCAGAAAAAGCAGATACACCTATGTGAAAACCTCCTAAGGTGGAAGCACTTGTGCTTTCCTGAGGGCCCGGAACCGGGGCCACCGCCGTTTTACCCCTCACTTTTGAATCCGTAGCCTCATGCAAGGACCAGGCGTAGGGCCAGTTCCTCTCGTACATGGCGTTCCCTTCCTGGAAATAGGTACGTACCTGCTCCTCCCGCATGGTGGTGTAAGTATTGGGTGGCGAGATCTTGTCTATCCAGATCAGGTCGTGCATGAAAGTAAGAGCCGCCAGGTTCGCCGGGGAGTCGAGACGAACCCCGGCTCCATCTCTGATGAAACCGCCCTCGGTACCGGCGAACTCCATAAAAACCGTGATCAGTCCCTCGTACTGGGCGCCGCTCCACACGAAACCATAGAACTCTGGATTCACCTTGCGCAGCTGCTCCTGGACCTTTTTCCCAGAGGCAAGGAGCTCGTCCCAAGTCTTAGGCGGACCTTCAAGACCGCCTAACTTCAACAGATCTTTGCGATAGTAGAGCACCCCGCCATCCATGTACACTGGCAAAGCGATGAGTCTGCCGTCCATGGTATCCACCGAGTGGATTACCCTCTGGAAGAAGGGGGTGGGATCAAAATCATTTCCCAGGGATTCCAGCCAGCCAGCCGCGGCGAACATTCCTATCCAGGCAACGTCCATGAGAAAAACGTCAGGATCGCTCATCTCAGCCTTCAGGGAGATAATGAGGCTCTGCCGCTGGTGGTCGGTATTGCTGGGTCTGCGGAGCATCTCCACCTGAATATTACTCTGCTTCTGGAATTCACCAATGACCTTTTCCCAGTAGACCAGTTCATTGGGAGCTCCGCCCACTGCGAAGGTGATTTTTTGTCCATCACTCCCGCCGCAGCCAATAACAAAGGACCACACGAGGATAAGGTAAATCGCTTTTTCAAAGATATCTATCACCATAATCTCTCTGGGGGAAAAGGTATATGCTGCTGTTCTTTTGTCTTTCTCTCCTAACATAGAGCATGGAGCATGGGGAAGCAATTAGGGATTTGGGATTGGGGACATGGCATGGGGCATAGAGCATGGAGCATGGGGTTAGGTTATAGGTGTCAGGTGTCAGGTGTCAGGTGTCAGAGCGCAAAAGACAGAGGACAGACGACGGCAGGCAACGTCGTTATCCGTTATTAGTTATTTGTTATTCGGGTAAAAACCTATAACCTGAAAAACACGAATTGAACGACTTGAACGATTTCAACGGCTTACCGCTTACTGCTCACCGCTTACCGTTCAGCTTTTGGTGCTTACTGTTTTCACTGGTTTACTTCAGTTGAAGTTTTGTCAGAAAAACCATCCGAAGGTCAGACTTGCTTCATTCTGGTGGGATCCGTGTGACAGGTCTCTTGAAATCTTTGCAGTCAGACTTGTATTGGTTGTGATGGTAAAGTTCTGCAAGAGGGCCAATTCAAGGGAATTAGTTGTGTCCCCCAGCCCGTAATAAATATCTCGCACAAAAAGATGTAACTTCCAGCAGTCTGCAATCTTTCCTATGAATCCCGCTGAACCTCCTATCCCGACCGCATAGTTATCTTCCAGGGCTGGGCCAAGGTTTAGATCGGTTTCCATGAACACGTACCACAGCCCTTTCCAGCGGTCTTCATAGGCGAACCCGCCACCGGGGTTAAGCCGATAAAGCAAATGGTCTCTATCATCAGCCAGGACTCTCCGATACCAACCAGTCCTGACCTTCCAAGAAATGTTTTGAAAGAACTCATCTCGAGGAGCGATGGAGACTATGTCGATGAGATCAAGACCTTGCAGTTGTAGATTGCTGTCAGGGAAATAATAGCGTAGGGCCACGTTACCAAAGATAATCTGGGATCCCTCTTTGTAGCCCTTGTCGTTATCGTTCAAATCATGATATGCCGCTCGATACTGGATCTCCTGGAAGAGATCTTTTTCTTTTATGCCGAATCCCAGGCTCAGCCTATTAGACAGGTGCCCCTCATCAGGTGGAGTCGGCCTGCGAATATGGTACTCATTTTCATCCATGGCTCCCAATTTGCTCCGGGCCTGTAAAATGCTCAGAAACAAATTCGTGTATTTTTGCTGAGTTACCTCGTCCTTGGCATATAGATACTGGAGGTATTCGCTTGCCAGATCGCAAATCCAGATTTTTTCCTCTTTGGGGATATCCTGCTCCAGCAAGATTTCCGGTTTTAGCTCTCCCCTGACAATTGAAAGTGCTTTCTTCCTGCCGGCTTTCGGAACCAAGGAGGCAATGTGTTTTATCTTGGTTGACTTGGAGGGCCGGTAGAAAGTGCCCGTGATCAATCCACTTTTTTTGGCCGCTCTGACTGTATCCACAGGTATGACCCACAAATTGAACTGATCAGTCAAACCGAGGCTCGGTCTTGCCGCGTCCAAAAGGAAGAGGAGCTGGTACGAACAATTCTCGTCAAAAAAGTAGTAGTCGGAATAGATGAGATTAAGTTCATAGGTGTGCATCAAAAGCCTTATTACTTCCTCATACTCGAGATTGAGGGGATACTCCCAGATGTCACGGTCATTCACGTCTCTGTATTCTTGTATTTTGGCGTAGTAAGGCAGAATTGAGTAGTATCCTTTGTAGTAACCAAACAGCCCTTTAATAGCGAACAGTGGGCCAAAGGTCTCCTGGGTTACAGCGGAGTAATTGATCGCATAGGCCAAGAGCTTACTTTTGGAAGCGGTTTCAACTATAAGCAAGGTATGACCAAACATGGATGCGGGGCTGTTCACATACGTGGTTGGGAAGATAAGGCTGACTGATTCGGGTTTGATTTGGTCGATGAGTTCAGTAAAGCGCTTGCATTCCGGAACCGGGAGTTGGGATGAATCAAGGTTCAGTTGCTCCTTTAGCCAGGTATAACGGGCAATAAATTTACACACCGGGTGTTTTGTCTCGTCGTCGGATTCCTGGAAAAAACCCCTGATTGTGGCATTGAGCTCGGCTTCGGGATTATGCTTGCCTTCCCTTGAAAGAAAGAAAGCTTCATCGTCTATTAAACTTCTCGTGCCGAATAGACCTTTCTTGTAGTGCAGGAGTATGTGCCAATATCTCTCTTTGTAAAGTTGCTTTTGTTTCGCTAATTCCAGGATTGTGGATAGATAGGGAGGGTCGGTGGCCTGAACCTGTGCAGCAAGCAAAGGAAAGGCTACAAAAAAGTGAAGTAGAAACAAAAGAGGAGATATGGTTTTTCTGAGCCAACCATATCTCCTCGAGCTCTTTTTCAAGGCAGGGACAACCCTTTAGCCTGATGTAACCACTATTTCAATATTCTTAATAACGTCGACGTGGGTGACTGTATCAGCGGTGTAAATGTCGGAGAAATGCGTCTGAAGCTTGGTATAAAAAAGAGCTCTTTCACCCTCAGGCACTTCCAGCAAAACCGCGAGGGTATTGAGGTACTCTCCCTGCCCCCTGGCGATATCCACCGCCAGATTATCCATGTTATCCGCAACAAACTTGTTCAATTTCTCATTGGCAGTGAAATTTGCAGGCTTGTCGCATTCCAGGGTGCCCGAGGTGATGCCAAAGGTTTGATTACTGGAGGTGCCGTTGGTGGTAGCAGCAGCAGTCTGCGAAAGAAGGCCGTCCTTGCCCTTGAAAGCCATGTAGCCCAGGCCGCAGCCGATGTTTTCTTTGGGGGCTGCAAAACTGGCTCCCGCAAAGGTTATTACCAGAAAAGCCGCCAAGACAATGACCACAAGCTTTTTCATAGGCTTCCTCCTCTGTTGGGTTGCTCATCTAAGAATCTTGGAATCCCTTCGGTGGTGCCCCATGCTTCATCCGAAGTAACAATAAGGAAAGCATTTTGATCTGACGTTAGAGAGGCGTCAGATCGAGAGTGGAAGATGAGATGTTTGTCTATAAGTACAATATACCTCTCTATGCTGTCAATACGAAAAAGCACTATTTTTGAGACTAACAGGATGGCTCAAAACCAGATCAACCTTTCGATTATATTCCTTAATTCGCACTATTCTCCGCAGAATCGTCAACACCAAATGTGGGTTTTGGCCTGGAGCATAGGGCATAGGGCATGGGGCAGATGACCGAGGACAGACGACAGAAGGCAGAAAAGAGCGAGTTACGGGCTGATATTTTCCCTATAATCTATAACCAATAACTAATAGCACCTCCTACCGTTCACCCCTTACCGTAGCTAGCAGGTTTGTGCTCCGTTGCCAAATGAAACTAAGAGTAAGTTGGTGAATCCCAGTATTCCTGCCGGATGGGGCTGTGGTTTTTGACCAAGAGGGTCAGCCTTTCTGCAATATCGTGCACGATGTCATCAGGGACACCATCAGGCGTCTTCGATTGCAGACGTAGATCGAGTAGATCATTAACATAGTCTACTACCACGAAAAACCCCTCAGGAGTCAAGGAGATTTCAGTAGAGAATAAATGAAGCTTGCAAAGCCTTGCAATAGAAATGACAGTTTCGTGCAATTCTCCTAAACGGTAGCGGCTTTCTTCGGTGGAAGTGATTCGGGTATATAAGCGTTTACGACTATCCCACCAGCACGGAAACACTTTTCCTCCGCAGTAGATAACGCGAAACCATGCCGGACGAAAGTCGAGCTCAGCCGAAGCTACGTGGGCTTGCAACAAGTATCTATCGCTGGGGTAATCTCTTCTGGCCGAAAGCACTTCATTAAGGGAGGTGGCTTTGTTGACCACTCCTTCGCCGCCACCGCCGTGTGCGGGTTTGATAGTAAATCTATTACCCAGCGGGCTAAGATCGACGGGGCCTAGGACTGGCTGTTGCTCATAGGACGGAAGAATGATGGTATATGGAGTGTGGAGGCAGAACCTCGTCAGGACTTGATGCATTGTGGCTTTGTCCCAGCTGCGAGTTGCGTATTCATAGGGGTTGATCCGATACACACCATGGTCGCGGGCCCAGTGGACGATAGACATAACCCGCGAATCGGTGTCCGAAGCTCGGTCAAAAAATGCCCGGAAACTAATCTGCTTATCACTAAGAGCCCGCAAATATTTTATGAGGTTCTGAGGGGTGATCTGCAGGAGTGATACACCGTGTGACCGGCAGGCGCTATCGAGAAGGGAAACAAAATCAGCGTCGTATTCCCAGTTCCATACAAGGCAGAGATCGTAGGAACTCATTGCTCTGAACTTCTCTTTCTCTCGACCTTCACGGCCAGTGACCAACCAGGAAGCTAAGCACCTCCAACTATTAGCATAAATACAAAGGCGAGTCAAAGCAAGCCGCTACCTCATCCTTAAATCTCAAGTCTCAGTAGCTCGAGACCTAACACAGGATAGACCGGTAGGTCAAAAGGGCGGGGAATAAATTTAGGTGTGTTATATGCAGTACTCTATCTTTTTGGTGGGACTTCAACTAACATTTTAGTCAAGCCCTAGGATGCGGATTGTTCCAGCCAATGTCTTTCCTCCTGTTCCCAAAAAATATCTGTTACTGTTCTAGTCCCACCTTCACCCGCTGTATGTGGCGGTGATTTCAAGCCAGGGCCATCAACTGGATACTCTGGAGAGCAAATTCATCTGGAGTTTTAGAGGAGGGCATTGTATCGTGGGAAGAGAAAACCATACCAGAGCAAGCTTAGGGAGGTAAAAACCCATGAATGAAAGGAAGCTTGTTGTTATTGATGACGATCCAGAAATCCGAGATGCAATGAGCCGAATACTCGCGGGGTATAACTACGAGGTATTTACTGCTGAGGACGGTCCCAAAGGACTGGAGTTAGTTGCCGGGGAGAATCCATCTCTAGTCCTTACGGATATCATGATGCCCGGCATGGACGGTATTGAGGTTCTTAGAAGGGTTAAAGAGCAAAGTCCAGATGTAGAGGTGATTGTCATAACTGGCCACGGAGAGATGGATATGGCTGTTCAAGCCTTGCAGCTTGAAGCATCTGATTTTATTAACAAGCCCATAAGTAAGCAAAGTCTGACCGTGGCCCTGAGGCGTGCTGAGCAAAGGATATGGTTGCGCAATAAGCTCCGAGAACACACTGAGGTTCTGGAGCAGACGGTTAAGGAAAGAACAGACGAACTGGTAAACCACCATGAATTTGAGCGTAATCTTATCCAGGCATCCATAGACGGAATCATTGCCAATGACCGCAAGGGGAAAATCATCATTTTCAATGAAGGTGCGGAGCGCATCTACGGGTACACCCCGGAAGAGATACTCGGAAGAGACGTTACTGAGCTCTACCCCGAAAGTATGGCCAAGCAAGTCAAGAAAATGCTCTATGGCCCTGAGTACGGTGGTCCCGGCCGCTTGATTAACTATGAAGTAGAGGTTCTCGTAAAAGGCGGCGAGCGGGTCCCTGTCCTGCTCTCAGCAATTATGGTCCACAAGAAGGGCGAAGAGATCGCCACGGTCGGTTACTTCAAGGATATGCGCGAGATCAAGCAGATGGAACGAGAGATTGTCGAAAGCGAGCGCATAGCCGCAATGGGCCTGGCCGTAAAGGGTGTCGCCCATACAGTAAAAAACATTCTCCACCGGATGAAATTGGGAGCTTTTATGGTAGACGAGGGGTTGGAGAAAGAGGAGTTTCACTTGCTGCACAAAGGGTGGGAAATGGTGAGGAAGAATATCGATCAGATTTCCAGGATGACCATGGAAATGCTGAACTATGCAAGCACTGGCCCTTCTGCTGCTGAGACTTGTTCCCTTAACTCTATCGTGGATGAGGTTTGCGAGTTGATGGAAGGCAAGGCTCTCGAGCGGGGAATCGAACTGGTTCGTGTGTTAGACTCGTCATTACCCGAGGTGACCGCGGATACAGCAGGCATACACACCTGCCTGTTAAACCTTGTGACCAATGCCATCGAGGCCTTTCCGGAAAGTGGCGGAGCAGGCCAGATAGTGGTCTCCACTGGCAGGGAAGCAGAGGCTGGAGTAAGTTTTGAGGTCAAAGATACTGGGAGAGGTATGAGCAAGGAACTTCAGAAGCAGATTTTTAAACAACTTGTAAGTACCAAGGGAGCACAGGGAACTGGTTTGGGTCTCGCCACCGTTCACAAGATTGTCTGCGAGCATGGCGGCCGTATCCAGTTGGAATCTGAGCCTAACAAGGGTTCTTGCTTCACCATTGTCCTGCCCATAGATAGATCTATCTTGTCATAATAAGTGAAGTGAGGAGAACCGGCAGAAACCTGCTCAGGTGGTGATTTTGCGAGCTATAAGAGTTTTGTTGTGTTTTGCTTACAGTCCAGAAATGAAAAGGCAGGGCTGTTGAGAACCCTGCCGCAAAATTTCATTAGACGTGCATACGACTAGTTATGGGGCCCAATTACGGTAGGGGCAGCAGTAGCGCTGTTACCACAAGCGTAGAGGCATTCGAAGGTGATGGTAAATGCGCGCCTGCTTACGGTTCGGGTACGGATAGTTGTATATTACTCAAATACCTTCGGGCACTCGGGGCTGTAGCATGCCAATCCTACAGTGGACTTGGAACGTATTCCGGGCACACGGTATTGTTCTTCCACTCGTTGGTGAGGACATGGTTGTTGTTAATGTCCACGTACTCGTCCCAGAAATTTCGTTCACGGGCAACGCACGGCTCATTCTCTGAACCGGTGCAACCTTGATTGCCACAGGCGTAGTTGTATTTGATCTTGTTATTTTCGGAATAAGATACGACATCTGCGACATCGATGCCAGCATAAGCCCAGGGATTGTAATCCTCTCCGAAGTCTTCGCAGGTTTGGGGGTTCCCATTGTCCTCTACATGATTGTTGAATACCAAGTTCTTGTTCCCTACGATCTCGATTCCGTCCCGGCAGCTGCCGCTGACTGTGCCGCTAGATATTTCGTTGCGGTCTCCTTCATCGATTTGGATACCGTGTCTGCCGTTGTCCGTCGCCGAGCACCTGGTCACCCGGTTGTGGGTCCCCCCTCCTTCAATCTTGAAACCCTGTCGTCCATTATTCTTTGCCGAGCAATCTTCTAGCAGGTTGTCACTACCCCCATCGATGCGAAAACCTCTTCTATCATTGTTGAACGATTTGACGCCTATGATCTTGTTGTGGCTACTTTCTATCCGAATACCGTCCTGACAGTACATTACAGTGCCGTTCCAAACCTTTGCACCACCATTGTCTCTAATCCGGATACAATCGTTTGCACCATCATCACCAGATAATGTATATCCTCTTAGGTTTAGCTTAGCAGGGCCAGTAATTGTTATGGCAGGGTCTTCAGTGCAGGTGAGGTCTCCAGTCAGTTCATAGTAGCCATCTTGAAGCGTAATTCCACAGGTGACAGGTTTGGCTTTCCAGAACGGCCCTCTGTGCGAAGTGAAACCTTGCTTACTCTGAGCATTACTGATACCTAACACAAACAGACCCATCATTAATCCCACGGTAAACGGTAAGACCGACCTCATACTCTTCCTTTTGCTTCTCAATCTCATTGCTCTACCTCCTTAGTGGCTAAATGCGATGGTTCAACTGGGTTGGCTGGCAAAACCATCCAGTTTTATTGGAATCCCCCCGGACTTTCCACTACATGTCGGCAGGAATAGGAGAACCGTTTTGTACTTTTAGCGCTAATAACTGATGAGGCCAAAGAGGAGGTGAGAGCAATGATCCCTCAGGCTGACTCGGCGGAGCAATACGCAGAAGCAATCTAACTAAATAAGCGGTAAATCAGAAGGAGTTGAAAAGGTGGAGAACTATAGACGGATTCCGCACTGCCTCTTTACTATTTTAACTCTCCCAACAGAAATGAAACCGCTCTGTTAGGAGCCTGTTATCCCCATTTTTAGGCGCATTTTTATCCCTCCAAGGGGTCGATCGTGTAAAGAAAGTGGGTAATTTCGACCGGCAAGATCAGTGCAAATAAATATGCGCTTTGGAGAATGAGGTGGAAGAGGAGATTTCGCTGCTTTTAACCTAAGCTAAAAGGTCTTTTCATGTCAATACAAAAACCGCCATTTTTGAGATGAATCGCCTGGCTAAAAGTTGGATTGTCTTGATTATTGCGCTGCGTTTTGGGCTTAGCCTACTCTGGAGGCTACGATGTCCCACCTGTGTCAGAGGTGCCTGGAGAGATACCAGCGATGAGAGGTATGGTTATCTAAAAGTCAAATGCCCTAAGTGCAGCGCGGAATGGTTGCTCTAGGGCTATGTCGCTGGCTCGACGTTCTGGTTGACATGGAAGAAGTTGTCCGGATCGTACTTGCCTTTAATTTTTCGCAGCCGCTCGTAGTTGTCGCCGTAGGTGGCCTGGATCCGGTCCTGGCCCTCTTGCATCATAAAGTTCACGTATGAAGCCCCGGCCGAATGAGGGTGCAGAGCCTGCCAATAGTCGCGAGCCCATTTGGAGATTTTCTCCTTGTTGGCCGGGTTCGGATCAACGCCCGCGATGACCATGGACCAGTTGACGTCACGATAGTTCCACGCCGCCTCTTCCTTGTCAACCCGGTGCACAGCCCCATTAATGGGATACAAGTGCATCGTCGACAGGCTGGTTGGCACCCTGGCAAAGTGAAGATGCTCCGCTATGGCCTCGTCGGTGAGTTCACGAATGAAGTCGCCCTTCCAGTACCACTGGTGACCGGGCTGGTAAACATTGTCGAAGAGGCCTTGCAGGGCAAGATAGGGCATGAGACCGATGTGCTCGAACAGCGGCTCGGCCACCTCGCGGGCAGCTTCGATTTCGGCCTCGGCCTGATTCTCCTGCCCCGTGCAGCACCACATCAGTCCGCATACCTTCTCGCCGTGGATCGCTTTTGGGAATGGGTCGCCCGCCGGCACCTCGGCCACCAGGTAGAAGGCATACACGTCCTCCGGAACCTTCGGCAGCCAATCCCGGTACCAGCGCAGCGTTGGCTCGAGCTTCTCAATAGGCCAGAATAACGGCCCGGCGAGCACTTTATCCACTGGATGAAGGCGGTACTCAAAGGAGATGACCACACCAAAATTACCTCCACCGCCTCGCAGGGCCCAGAAAAGGTCTGGATCCTCTTCTTTGCTTGTATGGACTACCCGCCCGTCGGCCAGGACTACGTCGGCGGACAGCAAATTATCAATAGTCAAGCCGTACTTGCGACTAAGATAGCCGTGACCGCCGCCAAGGGTCAGGCCGCTAACGCCTGTGGTCGAGATGACCCCGCTGACAGTGGCTAGACCGAAGGCTTGGGTCGCCCGGTCGACATCTCTCCAGCGGCAACCTGGTTCGACGCGCGCTCTCTTCCTGTCAGGATCTACCTTAACCCCCTTCATTTCGGAAAGATCGATAACCAGCCCGTCGTCGACCAAGGCCAAGCCTGGCCCACTGTGACCACCGCCACGGATTGCAGTGTCTAAATTATGGTCGCGACCAAATTTCACCGCCGCGATCACGTCCCCAACATCAACGCACTGCACGATCAGCCGCGGTCGCTTGTCGATCATGGCGTTGTAGATCGTCCGCGCTTCATCGTAGTGTGGATCGTCCGGCTGAATCACCTGTCCGTGAAGAGTATCCGCGAATTTTTCAATCGTCGGTTTATCAAGCACGTCATCCTCCTGCTGCATTGTTTCTGTTGTCTAACTATAGATAGATGTCCCAGATAGTGGGAAAAAACATCTTTCTAGGGTGCCTTAATCAACTACTAAAGATGTACGTAAACGTCGATCTTAAGTAAGTAAGGTGTTTGCTGTATTTGAAAGTTGGGCTACATGGTGGACAACAATGAGATCTTAATAGGACTGAGGTAGCACGGCGGGCGGTGTGGCATTTTTACATTTCAACTGTTCAGCTTTGCAATTCCAGTGCAAAAAAAGCGGAGCCGAAGCTCCGACAAAAAACCCCTGCGGGGTGGTGTTGGCAGACTGTCTTGAACCCTGTGTACCTAGGTGAGGTCCCTGTTGGTCCTTTAGGCGCTTCGGGTTAACCGATGCGGCACACCGTTCCAAGGAAGGGTCCCCTTTTGTATGTGTTGATTCAGATAGGAACCACCAACCATCAAACCCGCAGGGGAACCGAATCATGCTAAGCAATAAGTCAACTCCCTCAACTTACTTTAACTATACCCCTTCACCAGAACACGGTCAACCCGGGAGAACGTCAGGTGGTCAAGCGGCCACTCTTGCAGCCCATTAATTCTCACTCTCCTGGCCTATAGATTAATGTTTACTCCAGCCCGCGGTAAGGGCTAGAATGGCCAAAATAGGCACACTTATTCAGAGGTTGGAGGGCAGATTGGGGATTGCGGATTGGGGAATTAGAGAATCGGGGAGTTCGTTGAAATGTTGAAGACGTCGAACAGATAAACCCAACCGAGAGAGGGATATCCATGGCAACAGCAAAGCAAACAAAGGCAAACAAGCCGAAAGGCGAGAAGAGCCGCACCGGTCTCAAGGTAGAGACTCTCAAGCGGGCGTTCGAAGAAAACCTCTTTTACAGTCAATTCAGAACTGCCGGAGCGGCAACACCCCACGAGCGTTACGTTGCTTTGGCTCTCACTTTGCGCGATCGCCTGGCACACCGCTGGATCAACAGCGTTGAAACCTACTTAAGAGAAGATGTCAAAGTTGTCTGCTATCTATCGGCGGAATTTCTCTTGGGACCTCACCTGGGGAACAACCTGATCAATCTCGGCATTTATGACAGCGCGCGCCAGGCCGTGGAGGAAGCCGGTTTTGACCTCACAGAGCTGATGAACCAGGAAGAAGAGCCTGGTCTGGGGAATGGTGGTCTGGGGAGACTGGCTGCCTGTTATCTCGACTCTCTGGCCACCCTGGAAATTCCTGCGCTTGGATACGGTATTCGCTACGAGTTCGGTATCTTTGACCAGAAAATCCGCAGCGGCCGGCAGGTGGAGATTACCGACAAATGGCTGCGTTTCGGCAACCCCTGGGAGTTACCCCGGGCAGAGATCACTTTCGATATCAACCTCGGCGGGCATACCGAAGCCTACTACGACGCGGACGGTCATTACAGGGTCCGCTGGATTCCCGATAGAGTTGTCAAAGGTGTCGCCTATGATACGCCCATTTTGGGATATAGGGTCAACACCTGCAACACCTTGCGCCTCTGGAAGGCAGAGGCCTGTGAATCCTTCGACTTTCAGGCTTTCAACCTGGGTGACTACTACGGTGCCGTGGACCAGAAGCTCTACTCCGAAAACATCACCAAGGTCCTTTACCCCAATGATGAGCCAATTGCGGGCAAGCAACTCCGCTTGGAACAGCAATACTTCTTCGTCTCCTGTTCTCTTCAGGACATGATCCGAATTCACCTTCTCAGGGGTAAAAGTCTCGACAACTTCCACGAAAAGTATGCAGTTCAATTGAATGATACTCACCCCTCCATCGCCGTAGCCGAACTGATGCGGCTTTTGATGGACGAGCATCGGATGGATTGGGATAAGGCCTGGGATGTAACCCGCAACACCTTTGCCTATACCAACCACACCCTGCTGCCGGAGGCTCTGGAGACGTGGCCTTTGTCTCTGTTTCACAGTGTTTTGCCCAGGCACCTGGAGATCATTTACGAAATAAACCAACGGTTTCTCAAAGAGGTTAGAGTGAAATATCTTGGCGATGGAGAAATCGCCTCACGGTTATCCTTGATTGACGAAAGTGGAGAGAAGTACGTGAGGATGGCCAACCTGGCATGCGTCGGCAGCCGCGCCATCAATGGAGTGGCGGCACTTCACACAGAGCTTCTCAAACAGAATGTCTTGAGAGATTTTTATGAACTCTGGCCCGAAAAATTCAGCAACAAAACCAACGGAGTTACTCCGCGAAGATTCTTGGTTCTGAGCAACCCTCGCCTCAGTGAACTAATTAGCGACAAAATTGGCGACACCTGGGTCAAGCACTTGGATGAACTCAGGAAGCTAGAAACCTTCGCCGACGATAAAGACTTGTTGAGCAAATGGCAGCAAGTGAAACTCGAAAACAAGCGCGCCCTTGCAGATCTAATCGTGAGCCGCACTGGTATCCTGGTTGATCCTGGCTCCCTTTTTGATATCCAGGTAAAGAGGATCCATGAATACAAACGGCAACACCTGAATGTGCTGCACATTATCAGCCTTTTCAATCGGATCAAGGAGGATCCGTCAATCCAGATTTTCCCCAGGACCTTCATCTTCGGCGGCAAAGCCGCGCCGGGGTATTTTATGGCAAAGTTGATCATCAAGCTGATCAACTCGGTAGCAGCTGTGTTGAATAAAGATCCTCAGGTGGCTGATCGGCTGAAAGTGGTCTTTTTCCCTGATTTCAACGTAAAGAATGCTCAACCCATCTACCCTGCCGCCGACCTTTCAGAACAGATCTCTACTGCCGGCAAAGAGGCCTCGGGCACAGGTAACATGAAATTTTCCTTGAATGGTGCCTTGACTATCGGGACGCTCGATGGTGCCAACGTCGAGATCAGAGAGGAAGTTGGAGCGGAGAATTTCTTCCTCTTCGGGCTGACAGCCGAGGAGGTCCACAAAGCGAAATCCGAGGGTTACAACCCTCACCAGTACTACAGCTCCAACGTGGACCTCAAAAAAGCCATCGACCTCATTTCCTCGGGCTTTTTCTCTCGAGGTGATACAGAACTTTTCAAACCGCTGGTTGACTCGCTCCTCTATCACGATGAGTATCTGGTTCTAGCCGACTATCAATCGTATGTGGATTGTCAGGAAAGGGTAAGCCAGGCTTATGTGGACCAGGAACAGTGGACGAAGATGTCTATCCTCAACGTGGCTCGGATGGGAAAATTTTCGTCAGACCGATCAATAAGAGAATACTGTGAGGACATCTGGAAGGTCAAGCCAGTTTCAGTGGACCTGAAGGAATACACGCTTTAGGGAGATTGCGGACTGCGGATTGGCATAGGGCATGGAGCATGGGGCCTAGCGTCCGTTGTCAGTTGTCCGTTGTCCGTTGCGGAAAAGCCCTGAATAGGGGCTGGAGGACAGAGGTCAGACGACAGCGAGTTACAGGCTGATATTTTGCCTATAACGTATAACAAATAAAGAATAACATCTCGTACCGCTTACCGCTCACCGTGAGGGGATTAGCTTGGGCATTATTTCACTTGAATACTGTTGACATGGAAGTAGGTTCTTTGTTAGTTTAAATTTATCGGCAATGGAGTCTGCCACTAACCGCCCCTTTTTAAGGGCGCTGATGACTCCTACTCCAAATATGGTTTGGGGTAGGGGCTCATACAGCCTACCCCACCGGAGATGCCAGGTGGGTTTTCTATTTTTGACCCTGTCAGGAAGACCTGCCAGGGTTCTTTTCGTTGGAGGCCTATTGTGCTGAAACGCTACAAACAAATTAGCCGGGAGCTTATCGGCCTCATCGACAGTTTGTCTTCCGTGTCTTCAAGCAGAGGAGACGACAAAATCCACGAGAATCTGCAGGAAATATCTGAAAAACTAGTGGGAAATCACTTTCACCTGGTGGTCCTGGGACAGTTCAAAAGAGGGAAATCAACCTTCATCAACAGCCTCCTGGGAGACAGAGTGCTGCCAACCTCTGTGGTCCCTCTCACTTCCATTGTGACTTTGCTCAAACATGGCGAAACCGAGAAGATTGAGGTGCATTTTACCAGCGGCCAGATAAAAACCATCTCCCGCCCTGAACTCTCAGACTACGTGACTGAACGAGGCAACCCCGAAAATCAGAAAAAGGTCAAACACGTTGAGGTATCCTACCCGTCTGACTACCTGAAAGACGGGGTTTTCATCATTGACACCCCCGGCGTAGGTTCCACCTTTGAGAACAACACCGAGATGACGTATAACTACCTGCCCAGAGTAGACGCCGCCCTTTTTCTGCTGGCGGTGGACCCGCCCATGAGCCAGTCGGAAATCACCTTTCTCAAAGACGTCAAACAATACGTGGAAAAGATATTTTTCATCCAGAACAAAATCGACTACATGAGCGAAG
The DNA here is from genome assembly GCA_037384945.1 of Deltaproteobacteria bacterium. GTDB lineage: Bacteria > Desulfobacterota > Syntrophobacteria > BM002 > BM002 > BM002. Next base: position 18,118 of record JARRNM010000027.1, on the reverse strand, counting down.
AAGAGTGCCAGGAGTCAATGCTCTTCTCCAAGCAGGTAATTGAGGAAGCCATCGGCTCGGACAACATCCGCATCCATCCCCTCTCGGCCAAACTTGCTCTGGAGGGGAAACAGACCAACAACAAGAAGCGGTTGAAAGAAAGCCGGCTCTCCGAATTTGACAAAGTACTGGGAGCTTTCCTTCTCCAGGAAAAGGGCAAGACTGTACTCCGCTCAGCTCTCAACAATACGAGGAAGCTTCTTTCAGATGAGGAGTTCGCCATCGAGTTGGAACGGAAGGCCATTGCTACGCCGCTGGAGGCACTGGAGCAAAAGATTCAGCTCTTTCAGGAAAAGATGGAGGCGGTGAGGCGGGACCGGGAAGACAACGCTTACTATTTTGAGGGTGAAGTCAAACGGCTAACGGACATAGTGGACCGTGACCTGGAAAGACTGAAAAAGGAAAAGATTCCAAAACTCTTCAAGGATCTGGAGTCTACAGCCGAGAAGCATCGACACAAAAATACCGCCGAGTATGTGAAGTTCATGGAAAAGGCACTCCATGACACCATCATCCGCACCTTTGATGAGTGGATCATTGAGGAAGAGGAGAGATTGAATCAAGAATATGCACGAGTGTCCAAACGTTTCTCCGATCGCACCAATGAGATCATCGATGCGATTGTTAATGCCTCAGCGGAACTCTTCGAGCTGAAACTCGAGAGGTTCACCTCGGAGGAAACCATCAGCAGTGATAGCCGCTTTTACTATATGCTGGGGGATCCACCGAAGTTCTTCGATCTGGAAGGAGCCCTGGATTTCTTCTCCCAGAAGATTCTGCCGAAAGGACTGTCCCAGGGCATGGTGCTCAGGGATCTACAGAAGAAACTGCCCGAAAAGATCGATATGAACTGCGGCAGGGTGCGCTGGGATTTTACCAACCGCATCAATCAAAGCTTTCGCAAGTTTCGCTGGTGGTTGGGCAGCACCAGTCAATAGAAAAGACATCTTCTGCGACGTAAGCGCGCCTGTAACCTCCTTACCACGGGGCGGTCGCGGGTTGTAGATGCCCGCCGGCCGCCCCAACTTTTTCTCGGGTCAATTCTGGCTGGATTTCCTGGAAGGTGGAACTCGATAGGTGATGCAATAACAACCTGATAATATTAATCTTTAGTGTGGTGAGCCTGTCGAACCACGGATCTGGCTCCAGGAAGTCTGCCTGCTACGGATTTGTCCGGCTTCCCGCCTGACTTAAGGCTTTTCCTCTCCCCCTCGAAAGATGAAAACATATTCTTCGTGATTTATGTCAACAGTGAAATTGCCTCCCCGTGACCTCGCATATTCGACCCAACCTGGCTTGTCCTCAGTGCAACAGTTCACCTCTTGAGGAGAATACTTTCCTGCATTTTTGTCGAACCAACACAACAGCATTGGTTCCCAGTAAAGTTTCTTGGCAAGATTGCTGGCGGCATCTTGAGCCCGCTCGAAGTTAAGTCCTGTCTGATCCAGTTGCACATACACTGGATTTGGTAACATATCTTTTTTTGGGATCTCACATGCTTCCATGCCTTCACCCCCTTGTTGCCGTGATCTACAATAAAGAAACATAACCCCCCATCCCTTGTCATTCTGAGCCCTTCGTTTCGGTCAGGATGAACTCCGCGAAAAAACCTCCACTCTGTCATCCTGAGCCTGCCCAAGGACTCCTCAGAATGACAATGTTGAGTTTCCGGATGGGAGACTAGTTAGAGAATTAGGAAATTGGTAAAAGAAGTAGAAATCGTAGAAGTCGTCCAATCCAGAGGCCAGAGATAGGAGATCAGAGGCCAGGGTTCAGAGGGCTGAAGTCGAAGGTCAGAAGAGAGACGACAGCGGGCATAAAAACCAGGGACTAGGGACTATGCACTAGGCACCAAAATGATTCGAAATAGTGCTTAGTGCCTGCTGCCTAGTGCCTAGTGGATAACTCGCTAGACCCTATGCTCCATGCTCTATGCCAACCTGCTGCCTACTCGATTCTTTGTTTGCGAAACCGGGAACCCGTCAGAGAGGTGGGATTCCCGGTTTCGCCATCTGCTCTATGGGGTGACCTCGAAGTCGAGCGTCTTCAGCACATTGCCCATAGCATCCAGGACATCTACACGCCAGGCACCGAGTTCATGCTCCTGAATGATTTTTGAGCTAAAGGTCCGCCAGCTGGCTGAATTGACCGCCAGCTCCACCCTGGCTCGCTCTGTGCCGTCGTAGAACCACACATGGGTGACATGTGTCGGAGACTCGGCACCGGTGATTTTGGTAAAGCAGTAGAGTTTGCCCACGCTGGCCGTAAAACTGTTGCCAGAGTCTACAGGCTCGTGATCAACCACGTCCTTACAAATGGCGGCCACAGAAACCTCCAGCTCAGAACCCTTTTGCGCCTGCATGGCAGGTTGTTGCATCTCGCCGGTAGGTTCATTGGCCTGCATGGCAGGTTGTTGCATCTCGCCGGTAGACTGCTGAGCCTGACAAACGGCGTGCAGGCCCAGAAACATGGTTACTACAACCAAAATGGGAATGATCAGCTTTTTCATCTCGGTGACCTCCTTGTGCTTTGGAACCTTGCCTTTTTGTGAAACACCAGGGGTATATAGCACATGTTCGAATAATTTAGCAAATCACTGGGCAGTTGGCACCACAGGATGAGGCTGTTATTGGGAAGAGAGCAAAGGGCAGAGAGCGAAAAGGCGATTTCGACTTTCGTATTGGGAATTTCGGATTTCCAAAAGTTCTGCGATTTTACCAGCTTACCGTTTACGGCTTACACGTTACCGCTTATCGCCAAAATGGCCTCCTGGCCAAGCTGCTGATAGGCAGTTGGCTTTTTGTCAGCTCCCACAGACCGTGTTTATGTGGGAAGTGTTTTTACTCCTCGTCGTTTTCTTTAGCCTTGAGTTCGTCCGGAATAATCAATGCTTCTTCGAACATTTCTTTGAAAGAGAGCACGCGAATCCCCAGGTCATACTCTTTATTGAGATCCCGCAGCTGATCATAACAGTTGTGGCAGGGGGTGATGCAGATTGTCGCGCCGGTCGCCCGAATTTGCTCAGCCTTTACCTTGCCTGCCTTCAACCGCCTTTCCCTGAACGGCCCTGCCATGGGAATAAAACCACCGCCCCCGCCGCAACAGAAATTATATTCACCGTGCGGTTCCATCTCCACGAAGTTGTCGGTCAAATATCTAACCACCTCGCGACCGGCTCTGGCCAGTCCACCATTGCGGCTCACATTACAGGGGTCCTGATAGGTGCAACGTTCATTGGCAAACACGGACTTGTCTAACTTGATTCGCCCTTCTCGCAAGTACTCTGAAAATAGCAGCACACTGTGTACTACCTCGAATTTGTGATCTCTACCCAACCAGATTGGTGATTCAAATTGCAGGGAGCGCAAGGCGTGCCCGCATTCTGTGACCACAACCCGACGCACTCCTAGCTCTTCTGCTGTGTCCCGAACCATTTGCGATATTGTACTCGCCCCCTCAATGTCTCCCATGAACATGGCAAGATTTGTTGCATCCCATCCCTTGCTCGACATGGTCCAATCCTCACCGGCGAGGTAAAAAACCATGGCAGCCTGAGAGATATCCATAGGATAGAACTTGGGCTCTCTCGCATTTAACACATAGAGCACATTCGCCCCCTTCTTATCGATAGGGATGGTTGCACCTGGAAGTTCCTCTTGCAGTTCCTCCTCCATCCACTCCAGGGTGTCGATCAACTCTTCCCGGGTAACACCCATCTGATTGCCCGACTCGAGATGGGTTGTTACCGCCTTGAGCAGATGCTCTGGCACTTTACCCTGAGAATTACAGAGACTGCGTGCCGAGGCGACAATGCTGGCCACATCGATGCCAAAAGGGCAGTACATGGTGCAGCGGCGGCACATGGTACATTCACCATAAACTCTATCGTAGAGTTCATCCACAGTAGCCTCATCGATTTTCTCTTTCTTCTTGATGGCCTCCAGTATCTTCTTGGATTTGTACGCAGGGATCATCTTAGGATCGCGCTCGTTTGCCAGATAAAAATGGCAGGTATCGGAGCAGAGGCCACAGTGGGCGCACATTTCCATCCACATTTTCAGACGGGCATTACTTTTTTCCCTGGCGGTTTTCGCAAAAACCTTTGGATCAAAAGCTCGGTTCTCAGCCATAAGTTTTCCTCCCAAAAGGCTAGCTTACCTGGATAAATCGTGGTCTAAGCTTAAAAGCCGGGGGTTAACCCGGCAACTAAAGTCTACGACATTCAACAAGTATTGAACTTTTATACAAAAGATAACCATTCCGCACCATTTGTTCAAGGGAAATAGGACCAGTGGTGAGACGAGGAAATACAGCTGGCAGCTGGCACTGTGTCCGTTGTCCGTTGCGGAAAAGCAGAGAATACGGGGTGGAGGATAAAGGTCGGAGGGCAGAACGACGTTGACGGAAATTCCAAATTACAAATCATAAAAAACAAACAAATCACAATCACCGAAATTCAAAATTCCAAACCTTTAGATAATCTTATAAAAGAGAATTCCTGTTCTGTTTTGTTTATTGGAATTTGGAATTTATTTGTAATTTGGTGCTTGAGATTTGGGATTTCTACTTAAGATTGCTGTCCTATCTGGCGCATCTTCAAACGCAGATAGCTATCCTGAGCCTCGGGGTTTTCTGGATCTACCTCGAGCACTCTCTTATATGTGCCTAAGGCTTTGTCGGTCTTGCCGATCTGCTCATAGAGGCCAGCCAGTTGCATCAGATAAGTGGTATTTTTGGGTGCCAGTTTTACCAGAGCCTCGAACTGATGAATTGCCTCCACCAAAAGATTCCTCTTTACATAGGAAATGGCGAGAAAATATCTCAATTCTGGCTGTTCAGGCAGCTTACCGACGGCGCTGGCAAGGGTCTTGGTCATCTCTTCGTAAGCCTTGAGTTGATCGTATAATTCAAATGCTTTTGCATAGTAAGGCCAGTAGCTGGGGCGCAGTTGGATAAGTTTTTCTAGAACCGACAAAGCTTGCCGGGGTTTCTTCTCCTGACGATAAACCTCCACTAGATATTCTCTGGCGTCAATATCTTTATCATCCAATTTCAGAACCTGGGCGAATGCTTTAGCAGCCTGGTCGTATTGTTTCATTTCATAGTAAAGTACTCCCTTGTTGTAATGCACTACCTTGTTATCGGGGGCCAGTTTAGCTATGGCCTCGTATGTATCAGCGGCCTCTTTGTCCATTTTCAGTTTTTCGTAGATGTCTACCAACGCCAGATGTGCCTTGAGCGATTTGGGATTGTCCTTTATCACTCCCTTGAGGGTTTTTATGGCTTTCTGGTCTTTTTCTCTTTTTTGGTATACCGTCGCCAGCCGCAATCTTGCGTCTATATCCTTGGGCTTTGCCTTGACGTAAGCCAGTATGTTCAGTTCGGCCTGCCGATAATTGCCAACCCTGCTATAGGCTTCCCCCAGATTCAGTTGTATCAGAGGGTTATCAACCCCGCCGGCCAAGGCTCGTTTGTAAAACTCGATGGCCTTCCGCCATTCTCCCTGCTGGCCATACAGAGTCCCTAAATAAGCGTATACCTCCGGTTCGTAGGACTTTGGAAAATCATTCAAATAGGTGGTGAGGAAAGAGGCAGCTTGCTCAGGAGTTTTTTTAGCGTTGAGATACGAAATAAAGCCGTAGAATGCAACCTTGTCATTACCGCTCACTTCAATGAGTCTAATATAGGAAGCTAGGGCTTTATCGGTCTTGCCGGCCTTCTGGTAAGCCTCAACCAGCTTTTGTAGGATGGGCGCAGTCTTGCTGGTGGCCGCCACCTTTTCGTAGGTAGAGGCCGCCTTTGCCCATTCGTCTCCCTCAGCATAAAGCTGGGCGAGATTTGTCAATATCAAGGCGTTGTGTGATGCTAGACGAGCGGCACGTTCATAGTAGCGCACCTTGTCTTCAGGATTTGTTGCCTGTTGCGCCTTTAATATCCAGTCTCTCGCTCGAAGTCTCACAACCATGTTGAAGCGACCAATGGGCCGAGACCCGGATATCACCTCCACCACCACTTTTAATGGTTCTTCTTGGGCGAAGTCCGGCCAGAACTTCCTGATCTCCCGACGACCTTCCAGCAGTTCATTAGCCGGAAATTCTCCGGAAGTCAGTCTCAAACCCCAGTTAAATCTTCCATCGGTATGAATATCATCAACTTCGACCACGTCTGCCGGATTTACCACTAAGGTGCCTTCAGCAGGTACTGTGTGCAAGACGCCGTTTACAATGAAATCAACTGAAATCAGCTTGCTTGGCGTGGGCAACATATCCCTAAGGGCTGTATAGGGCGCAAAGATAACGGCATAAATAACCCCAGCAATAGCTGCCGCAAGCAACAGAAACAAAACAGACCATTTAAGCCTACGAGAAATTGTCCTTCGCCTCTCTCTCGCCTGAAGGGCCGCAAGTCGCTCTTGCTCCAGCCTTCTGAGAGGAATCCTCTTTCGCGTCGTTCTGTTCTGCATTCGTCTGTTTATCCCGAGATTTAGTGTCAAAGAGACTAATACTAATTCTAAGCACGAAATCCGAATATCGAAACACGCCTATCGGGTTAGCTCCGCATGCTTGAGATAATAGATTTGTATATTCACTCTTATTTACTAACCACAGAGACACTGAGAGCACAGAGGGAACTATATTGTTGCCCGATCAGGAGAGGGCGATCGGGCAAAAGATCTCAGCCCTGCGGGCACGATCTAGTAACCGAGTGGCTTTGCGTAAACGGTTGGCGCCAGGCTAAAGAGCTCTCGCCGCAGGCGGAGACTCTTTTCCCTGGCCGTTGTCTCCCGGCCAGGGAAAAAACATCGTCCTCTGTGTTCTCTGTGACTCTGTGGTGAATCCTCAATCAGGCCTCCTCAGGCCTTCATAGTGCGGAGTAAAGTAACTAATCGTTATCGAAATTCGAAACAAGTTAAATCGCTGATGTGAGATGTGGGATGAATGGTCAAATAAAGTGCTCAGGCAGAACAGTTTCATCTCACGTCTCATATCTCGTATCTCACACCCCATATCCCATATCTCACACCAGCCCCACAGCCTGTCTTAGGGCTCGCACTTCTCTAGCTCTAAGTCTTCGACTTCTGCCGGGCTGCAGGTTCCCAAGACCTATCGGGCCGATTTGAGTCCTCCGTAGTTTCAGCACCGGACAGCCGACAGCTGCGCACATGCGCTTTACTTGATGATTGCGCCCTTCCCCCAAGGTAAGAGTGAGCCATGTTGCCCCTTTGTCATCTTCAAGGACATGCAACTCTGCAGGCGCAGTTATGCCGTCTTCCAGAATTATTCCTTGCTGTAACTGGGTCAAGGCTGCCTCAGGCGGATGACCGTGTATCTTCACAAGGTAAGTTTTAGGTACTTTGTATCTGGGGTGCTGCAGCCGGTGAGCCAAGTCTCCGTCATTGGTCATTAGCAGCAAGCCCTCTGCGTCATAGTCCAGCCGCCCCACCGGATATACCCTTAGAGAAATATTCTTCACCAAGTCTGCCACCGTCCGCCTACCCTGGGGGTCATTGAGCGTGGTGACACAATTCCTGGGTTTGAAAAGAGCCACAACTACCTTCTCTGTTTCAAGTTTGATGGCCTTGCCGTCCAGGCAAATATCATCTTTGCCTAACACGGCTTTGGCGCCCAGTTCACTTACAACTCTGCCATTGACAGACACCCGGCCCTGAAGTATCAGTTCCTCCGCCTTGCGCCGGGAAGTGATCCCTGCCTTGGAAAAGATTTTCTGCAATCTCTCAGCTTGCCTCTGGTTCATGCGGTCTCAGTGGGCCTTTCTAATGAGCTTGCTGGCTCAATGAGCTCTCCCATTTCCTCTAAGGTGGGCAGTGAAGATATGTCTTTAAGACTGAAAAACTCCAGAAACTTATGGGTGGTGCCGTAGATAATGGGACGGCCAGGAACATTCTTGCGACCTAATATCTTAATGAGGTTTTTTTCAAGAAGCAGGCGCAGTATACCACCCACATCCACTCCTCTGACACTTTCGATCTCCGATCTCAGAATAGGCTGCTTATAAGCAATGACCGCCAGAGTTTCCAAAGACGCCTGGCTCAATCTGGTAGGGATTATTTTTTTCATTTTCCGGATCCATTCACCGTATTCCGGCTTAGTGCGAAACTGATATCCCTGAGCCACCTCGGCCAGAAAAAAACCGTGTTTATCATCAGCATATTCTTGGCGTAACTCTTCCAGCGTCTGGATTATTTCCCCGTGAGTGTGCATGGCTAGGATGGTCTTGAGCTTGACCAAGCTCAACGGAACTTCGGAAACGAATAGAAGGCTTTCGATTATGGCACGCAATTTTGCCATGCAGCAATTCTCCTGATGTTTCTCGGAGCTGGATGTCTTTACAACTCACAACGCATTTGCTTGTAAGGTGAGATGTGGAATGAATACTCCAATAAATCGGTCTGGCAGTCCCGTCTTATTCCACGTCTCACATCTCATATCTCACATTCCAAATCCGCAATCCGAAATCTGTCCTCTGACGTCTGACCTCCGACCTCTAACCTCCAGCCCCTGTTCTGGGCTTTTCCGCAACGGACAACTGACAACGGACGCTCCGTCCCATCCCAGCATGGTAAGCGGTAAGCCGTGAGCGGCGGAAACCATTCATTCTTACCTCTAAACTTTGAACTTTGAACTTGAAACCTCTGACCTCTGATCCTCGGTCTCCAACCTCTGACCCCGTCTCGCCAGACCTCCCGTCTCGCTTCCCTCTCCATGGCCTTTGCCAAAGACGACCCGTGGCAAATGACTGGAGGCTGTCTCCGTGACACTTCTCTCCTAGCTGGCCTTGATGCCGTCATCAGTCGCAAGGTAAAGCCGAATAATGCCACTAGGTTGATGCTGAAAAGCTCGGATCATCTGCAAGCGCACCAGTTCAAGAATCGCCATAAAAGTGAGGATCATCTCCATCTTCCTGACTTTTCCCTCAAACAGTTCGTGGAAGGTTATACTGCTCACCCCTGACAATATTTCCATAAGTTGGGAGATTCTGTCCTTGAGCCGCATACCCTCTGCACTCACCTCCATAAAATCACCAGGTTTAGCCCTTTTCAAGACCTCGTGGAGGGCATTAACCAGGGCAAAAAGGCCCACCTCGGCAATATCCTCACTTCCATCCGTGCCCCACAACTCTTCGACTGGGATGTTTCGCACATAGACGTCTCGATCCACCTGCAAACTGTTTGCAAGAATCTCAGCGGCCTCTTTTATCTTGGCATACTCAAGCAAGGGCCTAACTAATTCCATGCGCGGGTCTTCCTCCTGGTCCTCATCTTCAGAACCGACCCTCGGCACCAGCATGCGGGACTTGATATATGCCAGGGTGGCCGCCATTTCCAAAAAATCCCCGGCAACGTCTATATTGAAGCTTCTCATCATGTCAAGGTACTTAAGGTACTGGTCCATAATCAGGGCTATGGGGATGTTGTAGATGTCCACTTTGTTCTTTCTGATCAGGTGGAGCAACAGGTCCATGGGACCTTCAAAGATTTCCAGTTTAACCTCGTAATCTTGCAGCATGGCTCTTTCGCTTTATCTTCTCTCAGGGTCAAGATTGATAAGGGAATCGCACATCAGTCAGCTCGTTAAAGGTGCTCAGCGCACAGGACTTTCATTTTCTAGGCTTCAGTTCCGGCTTCCCTCTATGAAGTGCTGCCGCACAAACTCCAGCTCCTCTTCTCTGCTCGACAGATCCCCGTTTAGTTCGCCGTCCAGAAGCTTATTGAGGATGTGGCGATAAACAGGTCCAGGGATAATGCCCATATCTTTCAAGTCTTTGCCGCGAAGCTTCGGCCTCACCTCTTTCAGATGGCGGAAATAGCGACTTATAGCACGTCGCGTTCCTTCCTGCTGGGTTTTTGCCATTATGAACAGCAACCACTCTGTATGAATATTTTCCAAGAGGTGATAGATTTCGCTCGGTTGCAGTACAGATTTTCGATAAAACCCTTTGCCCACAGAAATAGCCTTTTCCCTGCCCTCTAACAGCAAGCTGGCGATGCGGGGCGGGAACTCCATTCTAACGCAAAAATCTTCTAGCCCTCCGGGAGCCAAAGGATCAATGAGAGCTAAAAGGTAAACCAGCCATCGGTCACAACCGTTTTTAATAAAACTGAGATCGTACCAGGCCAGCACTGAGCCGATCTCTCTCAAGAGCCTATCCAGCGAAGGTCCGTACTGAATATCAGGATGAAGGAAAGGCAAGAGGTTATATTCATTCATTCTCCTGACGGCAGGAATGGGATCCTCCTCACTGAGGATTAACTTGAGCTCGTTTGTCAGACGCCTGCCACTCAGCTCCACAAGCAGTTTCATTTTCACTGCATTCTCGATTAGGTTGGAGGTGTGTTTCATAATGCGAAAACCCAGACGTTGCTCATAGCGGATAGCCCGAAGAACTCGGGTGGGATCCTCCACAAAGCTATAATTGTGAAGAACCCTGATGGCCTTGTCTTTGAAATCTCTCTGCGCTCCGAAATAATCTATCAGTTGGCCGAATCTGTCTGGATTCATCTCTACCGCTAAGGTGTTTATAGTAAAATCACGTCTGTAGAGATCCAATTTTAGAGAACTGAGTTCAACAGTGGGCAAGGCGGCCGGGTATTCATAATACTCCAGCCGGGCGGTGGCTACATCAATCTTGAAACCGTCAGGAAAAATCACTACCGCCGTGCCAAACTTCTTATATGATCTCACCCGGGCATCATACCTTTCAGCAAAATCCTTGGCAAACACGATGCCATCACCCTCCACCACAATATCAATGTCCAGGTTGGGCCGTCGCAAAATCAGGTCACGGATAAAACCTCCTACTGCGTAAGCTCTGTAACCATGCTCCGCAGCAACCCTACCGGCTTCCTGCAGTATTTCATTGATCCGGTTGGGCAACTGTTCTTTCATGACATTCGAGACATTTTTGCGGCGCTTGTTCTCCGCCTGGCGGACGGGTTCGTAGACGTAAGTGGGAATCCGGCTCGGGTCATGGAGCAATGTATTGAGCAGGTCCTTGCGGGTAATAACTCCAACCACCTTGTTACCCTCTACCACAGGAAGTAATCGCTGCTGCAGGTCCACCAGATGTTCCTGAATTTCGATCAGGGAAGCCTCGGGGGATACGCTGGTGAACTCTGTCCCCATGAAGTCACTCACTGCTACGTCCTTGAGACCGTGATATATGCCTTTGTCTATCATTTGGCGGGAAAGAATGCCCACCAGAAGTTCGCCGTCCAGCACCGGAGCGGCGTTGATGTTATAGCGCGTTAGCAGTTCGGCGGCATTTTGTAGGCTAAGTTCAGGTGACACCGAGATAACCGGGGATGACATCAGGTGTTTTGCTCTCTGTTTGGGATTAATCCAGCTCTGGAGAAGTCGAAAAAGTTCTTCCTCCACCTGAATCAAAGTAAGGTCCTTTATAGTTGCCGAGGCAGCACTGGCATGGCCACCTCCGCCAAAGGCCGCAGCAATTTCTCCCACGTTGACGTCAGGCACGCGGCTACGGGCCACCATGTATATGCGGTCTTCCATTCTGGCCAGAGCGAAAAGCACATTGAGGTTTTCCATGTCCATTAGTTTATGAACCAGCAAAGCAAAATCCCCTATGTATTTATCCACTGATGCCCGGGCGATGCAAATCGGCATGGTATTGATAGTGTGAGTGGTGGCTGAGTGGATTAGATCATTCAGAAGCGAGATTTGATCTGCTGTCAACTCCCGGGTGAGCATATCGGACACCATGTTCAGATTCGCTCCCTGGGTAAGAAGAAAGCGGGCGGCTTCGTAGTCGGCTGGAGTAGTGGATGAAAATGTAAATGAGCCGGTATCTTCGTATATCCCCAAAGTGAGGATAGTGGCCTCATCAGGCGTGAGCTGGATGCCACGCTCTCTAATAAGTTCAGTGAGAATGGTAACCGTGGCCCCAACGGGCTTTACAACCTCTACCGATCCACCAACGTCATCTTCGGAATCTGGATGATGATCGTATATGTGGATGTCTACTTCTTTCTCTTTTACCAAGTTCTCGAATTTGCCTATACGTCCCGACTGCCTGGTATCGACCAGAATGAGAAGTCGAATTCTGCTAAATTCCAAATCTCTTATCTTGGCAAAATCAAAGAAGTAGAAGGTGGACTCCACCAAGAACTCCCTGAGGTTATGCTCCTGCGAGCCTGGAAATACCATGACCGCCTCTGGGTATAGCTTTTTTGCAGCAATCATGGACGCCATGGCGTCAAAATCGGCATTTATGTGAGTTGTTATAATTTCCAATAGTCCACCTAATTAGCAGCCCACCACCCTTGGCTCGTTTGACCGGTTTGCCGGTTTAGCCAGTCAAGCCGGTCTTTCATTCGCAACCCGAAATCAAAGGATCCAGAATCCGGGAAGAGATAATCAAAAATGACTTTATTTGAGCTACCACCTCTTCCAAACCGCAGAATATCGAACAAGAAATTTCGAATATCGAAGTGATCACTTCATGATTCTGCGGTTCCTTGTTCTGCTGTTCGATATTCAGTATTGTAAGCCATCTTTAGTCAGTCGGCTGACCCTCTGCTCCATGCCCTATGCCCTATGCTCTATGCTCTATGCCCGCGGGTGGTACTTCTTATGTACCTCTCTCAGTCTCTCCCTGGCTACATGAGTATATATCTGTGTGGTGCTGATGTCAGCATGTCCAAGCATCATCTGTACTGAACGCAAATCGGCCCCGCGCTCCAGGAGATGGGTGGCAAAAGAGTGCCTCAAGCTATGGGGGGTCAACTCCTTCTTGATTCCCGCTTCACGCCCATATTTTTTAATTAACTTCCAAAAAGCCTGCCTGGTCATTGCTGCTCCTCGATTGCTGACAAAAAGAGTCTCGATTATCCTGCCTTTTAACAAGCGAGGGCGGGACTCCAACACATAGTGTCGCACCGCTTCCGTAGCGGCCTCCCCTGCCGGCACAATCCGTTCTTTTGATCCTTTTCCCAGCACCACCAGAAAACCTACCTCAAGGTTGACTTTGCCCAAAGTGAGGCTGATCAACTCTGAAACTCGTAGTCCGGTTCCATAGAGAAGCTCCAGCATGGCAGCGTCTCTCTGACCCAAAGGCAGCCTGGTGTTAGGTTGGGCCAGGAGTCGCTCTACTTCCGTAACACTCAACACAGAGGGAAGCTGGCGTCGGAGTCGGGGGGAGGTCAAGTTTGCCACCGGATTTTCCCTGAGGTGGCTGTCCCGCACCATAAATTTGAAAAAACCACGGAGCGCTGAAAGTAGTCTTGCCCTGCTTCTAGGCGCCAAGCCCTGTTCCTGAGACCGTGAAAGGAAACCCATGACCTCGGAGTAACCAACCTCGCTCCAGTCGCCTATCCCACGGTCTTTTAGATAAGTCAGGAACTTTAGTAAATCAGCGCTGTAAGAGGCTCGAGTATTAGCGGCAAGCCCTCTTTCAACGGTGAGATAGTCTAAATAGAGATCAAGGTGGCTCTCCATGTTCATTTGTTGTTCCGCGCTTCACATTTTTCATTCGAGGAGAATTTCCGTTTAACCTCAGATAGTTCTATTTTTCCTAAAATCGTCGAGAACATAGCAAATGGACCTTGTTGAGTCAACCGGTAACGCTCCGCGCAGCAATCTACATTTCTCATTTGTCATTTCTCATCAGGGATGCCGCCCTTGCTAAAAGAATGCAAAATGACAAATGAGAAATGAAAAAATGAACTTGACCTGAGCCGTAGCTTATGGCACTGTGGAGTAGTTGTCGACAAAATAGCCAAACTGTGGATATCTCTAGTAAAAAAGCGAAGAGATTACAATATGGCCCCTGGCAGCCCGCGACTGCGCTCCGTAAGACCTCGATCTATCAGCGAAAACCTTAACAAGCTCCTCAGCCTTTTCGAGTCAAAAGACCGTGTGCTGATCACCATTGATGCCGACCCGGACGCCATAGCATCGGCAATGGCCTTCAAGCGGCTGCTCTGGCACAAAGTCCAATCAGTTACCATTGCTCACTTCAATGAAATTGTTCGCTTCGACAACGCCACCATGGTCCGACTTTTAAAAATCCCCTTGGTTGAACTTCAGCAGGTTAAATACAAAGATTTCTCCAAAACCGTTCTCGTTGATGGCCAACCCCACCACCATGAGGCCTTTGGCGACTTTCATTACCATGCCGTCATTGATCACCATCCCATTACCATGGCAGTACAGGCGGACTTTGTGGACATTAGGCCCAGCTACGGTGCAACCGCCACCATGATGACCGAATATTTACGTTCGGCCAAAATTCGTCCTTCTAAGAGTATAGCCACCTCCCTTCTCTTCGCCATCCGTGTGGATACCCACAATTTTGAGCTACAAGCACTGGAAGAGGATGTGAAAGCCTTTCGTTATCTCTTCCCCTTCGCTAACATGAATGTGCTCCGGAAAATAGAGATGTCCGATATGGGAGTCAAGGATCTCAGATACTTCCAGCAGGCCTTGGAAAGCAAGCGGATCATAAAAGGCAAGGTTTTTTCCCACTTGAACGGTGTCCAGTCTGCAGATATCCTGGTATTGGTCGCAGATTTTTTTATGAGATGTCACGAAGTGGGCTGGACCATAGTTTCGGGGGTTTACAACAAAAACCTGGTGGTGGTCATACGCAATGACGGCTTTAGAAAAAACGCCGGAACCTGGGCGATTAAAGCCTTCGGCAAACTCGGCAGTGCAGGTGGTCATCGGGCCATGGCCCGTGCTGAGATTCCCGTGGCCAATCTGGCGCCACACCTCACGAGAGCGGAAGCTTCTAATCTCGGCCGCTTTGTAATCCGTCAGTTTAATCGGAGCGTTGAGACTTAGGAAGTAAGGGAAGGATGGAGTTAATCTTTCTTCCTGTTTGATTTATCGGCCAGACCCGCGGCGATTTTTTCGGTATGATACATCATCTCTTGGATATGCTTGTCTTTTTTCTCTAGTCTTTGTTTGAGGGCGCGATTTTCTTGGCGTAATTTCGCAACTTCTGACTTAGCAAAAAGGCCACGAATCTTTCCATAGATCAATGTCCCTAGCACCCCGCAAATAGCTCCCAATGCCAGACCTATCCAAAGATAAAAACTCGGATTTTCCACCTGATCACCCTCATCCATGCAAATGAAAGCCCAAATACCAAGCACCAAATCTCACGGTGTCAGGTGTCAGGTGTCAGGAAGATGAAAAATAGAGAATAAGGACTGAAACCTGAACACTGAACACTGTAACCTTAATTTCCTCATCTCCTTCGTCCCCTCTGAGACTCAATCTCTTTTTGGGTAATTTGCCATCATAGGCAGCCGTTTTCGCAAAAGCAAATACATAGCGCCGGCGCCACCGTCACAGGGTTGCGCCGTGGCAAAGGCGAGAACCAAACGCTTCAAGCGGCCACGTTTGAGCCAGCTTGACATGCGTTCTTTGAGAACCGGCATGTGGTCCTGTGAATTGAGTCCGCGGCCGTGGATGATCAGAACACATCGGAACCCTTTGATCACGCTGGAAAGGATGAATCGCTCCACAGCCTCCCTGGCCTCGGCTGCCGTCATACCGTGGAGATCATAATGAGCCTGAATGGAGAAATCTCCCCGCCGCAACTTGAGGAGTAGTGCGGGGTCAGCCCCTACAATCGCCCCCTCGATATATTCGTCCGTGTATTGAATGTCAAAACTCCCATCACCGCTAACCAGGTCAACCAGTTGAGCATAGGCCTCCAATTCTTCCTCCAACATCGGCCTCCGGCTGGGAGTGGCCAGAGGGCCGGGCTTTCTCGGTTCCACCGTGTTGCAGTCAAGAGTCTCCACCCCAGACATAGCTTCTCGAAACAAATGATCTTCCTCTCCAGCGCCTAATTTCTCTGCTTCAGCATCTTCCCTTAACGCCAGCGGTTGAACTTCTTTGTGCTTCAGCATTTCATCCAGTCCGGCAAAGGGGGTATTGAAGCTCTCATTGGCTACCGGATTCGAGGCCGCAGAACTTTTCTTTTTACGTCTTTTTTTCATTGTGGACTCGCACAAATATTGTTCTTTTATAGCATAGGAGAATGTGTTATGAAAGCGTCCATGAAGCCGCCGCAAGTGATTGCAACTCAACGCCAATTCGACTGGTTTATCGAACAGATAAGCGAAGCTAAGCATTTGGCTGTGGACTCGGAGTCAAACAGCTATTTTGCCTACAGACCGCGCATCTGTCTCATCCAGATTTCCGCCAACAACAAAGACTTCGTCCTTGATCCCTTGACCTTGAAAGATCTGACGGGCCTTGGTCGCATTCTCTTAGACTCCTCGGTGGAGAAAATAATCCATGCTGCCGAAAATGACATTATTGGTTTCAAAAGAGACTATCGCTTCCAGGTAATGAACATATTCGACACTTCCGTGGCCTGTCGGCTCCTAGGTCGCAAGAAATTGGGACTTGCCAGGATTCTCTCCGAGGATTTTGGCATTAACGTGGACAAAAAATATCAGCGCTGTAACTGGGAAAAGCGGCCTCTTAACCCAGAGCAACTCTATTACGCTCAGCAGGACACGCATTTTCTAATAGAGCTCCGGCACCTGCTCCACAGCCAGCTCGTAGAGCGCAATCTTTGGCACCGGGCAAAGGAAGGTTTCGCTCGATTGGAAAGAATTCGGGTTAGACCTCCAAGAGAGTGGGATCAGGATGGTTATCTTCGTTTAAGAGGTGCCGAGAAATTGTCCCAAAGTTCTTTACGAGTCCTTAGAGAGCTCTTTGCCTATCGGGAGCATCTGGCGCGCAAGACAAATAAAGCTCCCTTTCGCATAATGAACAACGAATTCATGATGCGGCTGGCAAAAGAGATGCCGGAGAGCAAGGACCATCTGCTAAGGGTTAAAGGATTGCCCTCTCGTTTTAGGGGGAAAGGTGCGACTTCTCTTCTTCGAGTCATCAAGAGAACAAAATCATAGTTGGTTGATTGGTTGATTCGTTAAAATCGTTGAAATCGTCAGTTTAGCTCACAGCTCATAGCTCACGGCTCAAAGAGGCAAAACTGCCGAATAACTAACAACTAATAAGGGATAACGACTTTGGTTGCTGTCGTCTGTCCTCTAACCCTATGCCCCATGCTCCATGCCCTGACAAATCCGCACTCCCAAATTGTTCTCCGGACTCCGGTCCGGAGGGTGGGATTGCTTGACAGCATAGCGGCGTTGCCCTATAAACCAATAATCCTACACTTATACTAGGAAAGGAAATTGATGGATGATGGTTTTCAACTGAAAGATGCCCTGAAATCATATACTTACGATCAGGACAAAGTGAGAACCCCGGAGGAAACAGTGGCTCATGTGCGCCAGAGGTTCGCCAGCGTGGACATGGACCTTTTACACCAGACGATGCGCATCGACACCGGCCGACTGGACATCCCCGTTTATATAAGCCTCTGCGGCTCAGATGCCGTGCCGGTTACAGGCACCAAGAAGCAGATGGGCAAGGGAGGTACGCCAATCCAGGCGGAGGCCAGTGCTCTAATGGAACTTGCCGAGCGCTTCAGCTTTTTTTCCTTTATGAAAAAGACCTCTTTCCCCACAGCAACTTTCGCAGAATTGGACAGCAACACTCTGCCAGTGGAAATGCTCTGGCAGTCCCTCCACGACAACGAAACCGATGTGGAGCTGGGAACTCATGCCCTCAGAGAACTGCCTTTTCGCTGGACACGGGCCTGGAACCTCACCCGCGATAAGGAGGTACTCCTTCCCATCGATTGGTTCTACATTATCAATGAGTACAACGGCCCCGCAGCAGGCAACGTGCTGGAGGAAGCTATCCTCCAGAGCCTCTGCGAGGTTGTTGAGCGCCACGTCTCATCGGTGATCAGCAACGAGCGGATGATTACCCCTAGTATCGATCCCTCCACTGTCCAAGATCCGGCAGCGAGGGAGCTCCTTGACAAATTTGCAGCACAGTCGATTCAAGTTTTCATAAAGGACTTCTCTTTGGACACCGGAATTCCCACAATAGGCGCTCTGGCCTGGGATCCCAGCACCTTTCCTGAAAGAAGTGAGATCGTCTTCACGGCGGGCACCACACCCAATGCTGAAAAGTCCCTTGTCCGTGCCCTCACCGAGATA
>JARRNM010000026.1:1098-32671 GCA_037384945.1 Deltaproteobacteria bacterium | reverse complement strand
ACCGTGCCCGTGACCTATCGATTTCCTCAACGAATTAATGAGGTGGGAGTTAATCAAACGGTGGATTGGCAGCGGAAACATCTGGAGGCCTTAAAAACCAACTACAGTAAGGCCCCATTTTTTGACACCTATTATGCAAGCTTTCAGGAATTCTACCAGAAATCCTACGAGATGGTAGCAGAGGTCAATGTGGCATCTATAGAGCTGCTAATGGAGCTTTTGGGGCTCAAGCGGAAATTGGTTTTGGGCTCCTCCCTCCCGGTGGAAACAGAAGACCCCACTCTCCGTCTGGTGGAAATTTGCAGGATCCTCGGGGGGGAATTTTATCTCAGCGGTATAGACGGTGCCAAGTATATGGATGTTGATTTGTTTCAGAATCATAGAGTCGAGGTCCTCTTGCAGAATTTCAAACACCCGCAATATCCCCAGTGCTACGGCACCTTCGAGCCGAACATGTCTGTTGTAGATCTTTTGTTCAACTGTGGCCCGGAGAGCTTGGCCATCGTCAGAGAGGCACAATAAATGATCAACAGCATGAACATTTTGGCAATCGGAGCACATCCTGACGACATCGAATACGGTTGTGCCGGAACGCTCATCAAATATGCCGAACGAGATCACCGAATACTTCTCATGATTCTCACCGGAGGTGAAGAGGGAGGTAACGGTGAGGAACGAAAGCGAGAGCAGTCAGCGGCAGCCGACATTATTGGGGCGCAGCAGGTTTTCTGGGGAGGGTACCGTGACACTCAGTTGCCCTTGAATAAGGAACTTATCGACAAGATTGAAGAGGTGCTTGTGGAAGTAGAACCGGACCTCATTATGGTTAATTACGGAGATGACACCCATCAGGATCATCGCATTCTCACTGAGGCCACCATGTCTGCCACCCGTTATGTTCGCAATGTTCTCTTCTTCGAGGGCCCGACTACTCAGAACTTCAATCCCCAGGTCTTTGTTGACGTCTCCGACACTCTTGAACGCAAATTTCAGGCTCTGAAATCACATGAATCTCAAGTTATGAAGACCAACATCGAGAACATGTCCATAGTGGAGCTGGCCAGAGCAAACGCCACCTTCAGGGGCATACAAGGCAGGGTAAAATTCGCCGAAGCTTTTGCCCCCTTGCGACTCTTCATAAATATTTGATCTGGCAGACGCAGTGGAACAAGAAGTGACCATTCCTCATTCCCGCCCTTCTCTGGACGATGAAGAAATCCGCCTTCTTCAGGATGTCCTTACTTCCGGCCAACTCGCCCAGCGCCCAAGGCCCACAAGTAAGAGGTTTTGAAAAGGAACTGGGAACTTTTCATGGCCTTCCTCCTGGGATTGCCACTTCATCGGGCACCACCGCTCTCCATTTAGCTCTGCTCTCTCTGGGAGTTGGGCAGGGTGACGAGGTTCTTCTCCCTTCTTATGTTTGCTCCGCCCCTCTGCACGCAGTCTATCACTCCGGAGCAACCCCGGTGCTGGTTGATGTAGATCCGAAAACCGGCAATATAGACCCTGACGATCTCAAAAGGCGGCTTACCCCCAGATCCAAGGTTATCGTTGTGGTTCACCTTTTCGGCTTGCCTGCAAGCCTGAGTGACATAGTAGGCCTGGGTCTTCCAGTGATTGAAGATTGCGCTCAGGCATTAGGGGCGGAATTAGAAAGAGAGAAGATTGGAACTTTAGGTAAGGTGGCCATTTGCTCATTTTATGCAACCAAAATCATCACAACCGGAGAAGGGGGAATGCTCCTCTCCCCTGACCTCTCTTTGTTGGCAAGAGCAAAAGATCTCAGGGATTATGACAAGAAAGAGCATTTCAGTGTTCGTTTTAATTACAAAATGACGGATCTTCAGGCAGCATTGGGTCGCAGCCAACTACAAAAGCTTGAGAGTTTCTTGGGCCAGAGAGAAGCATTGGCGGAAGTTTACAATAAAGAACTGGCAACTCTTCCCTGCACACTGCCTCCATCACCAGAAGGCAGAATCTTTTATCGCTATGTGATCTCTATCCAGGAGAATGTCAGGGAACTGGTCCAAAAACTATTGAATATGGGCATAGAGGTTGCAAGACCAGTGTATCGACCATTACATCGGTACTTGAACCTGGAAGATTATCCTGGTGCTGAGATGGCCTGGCAGTCTCATCTATCACTGCCAATCCATCCGTCCCTCACATCCGAGGATGTGCATCGGGTGTGTCACACTTTGCAACAGGCTCTGACGGAGAACCCTCAGTGAAAAGAAATAATCAACTTCTCCTGCCGGCCTGGTATTACTTTTTGGCCCTGATTCTGCTTGGCTTTGCCTTTTTCCCTGCCACTCGATACTTTTTTGTACATACAGGGAGGCGCTGGCTTTATATTCTGGTTTTAGCCTTCAGTTTCACTGGGTTGACCACACCCATTTGCAGGCGTCTCGCAATGCACTGGGGTCTGGTAGATAACCCCAGTGGACACAAGATCCACAAGGAACCCACTCCTCTTTTGGGCGGGGCTGCGGTTTTTCTCGGATTTTTCCTGCCACTTCTCATCAATGGGATCTTCAGCCGTGCTTTCGGCGCCATTATGATCTCTGCCATGATTCTCTTCGTTTTAGGGATGCTTGATGACATCTTGAACTTAAAGGCCCATATCAAACTGATTGTTCAAATTGTTCTTGCTCTTGGTCTTACCTTTGTTGGAGTACGCATTGTTCTTTTGCCTGAAACTACCCTGCTCGGCGGTGTGGTCAATCGTCTTTTGTCCGTTATCTGGATCGTCGGTATCACCAATGCCTTGAACTTCTTTGACGGCATGGACGGACTTGCCGCCGGGGTCTCTGCGATTATCGCTTTCTTCCTGGCCATTGTCGCCATGCAGATGGACTCTCCCTTCGTGGGCTGGGCCGCTGTGGCTATGCTGGGTGCCTGCCTCGGATTTCTTCCCTACAACTTCCGTCCCTGGAAGAAAGCCCTCATCTTTCTTGGCGATGCTGGAAGCACTACCATCGGTTTCGTTTTGGCCTCTTTAGCAATCTACAGCGATTGGGCTGACTTCAATCCTGTAGTTTCGATCTTTTCTCCCATCTTAATTTTCTGGATTCTCATCTTTGATATGGCCCACATTACCTTGTTCAGAGTTGCTAGGGGCAAAACCCGTACCTTCCGTGAATGGATCGAGTATGTTGGTCACGACCATTTGCACCATCGTATCGCCCGGGTCCTCGGTGGTGCCACTCAGAGTGTTCTTTTTATTTACCTCCTTACCATCTGCCTGGGTTTGAGCGCCCTGCTCCTCCGCTACTCCACTCCCTTCACCGGTTTTCTTTTACTGTGCCAGGCATCGATTATTGTGGTACTGGTTTCCATTCTCGAGGCGAAAAACGGCAAAGAGTACCAATAACAACTGACCTGTTTTTACCCAACAAAGGCCGCGGTGAATATGATTCAGCCGCGGCCTTTGTTTTCGGAAGATTGGGATATTAGAAGACGGAGTAATGGAGTGATGGGGATTTTAGATTTGAGATTGCAGATTGCAGATTTAAGATTGAGGAGCCAGGAGTCAGAATTCAGAATTCAGTAGAATTACCCGAGGGGTCATGGAAGGATGGAAGGATGGGTCATAAAGAGAATTACCCTGTAACTCTATTGTTCTCCCCATTATTCCAATATTCTTTCGCTTTCCACTTCAGTGGGGTGCCTAGTGTTTAGTGCATAGTGCCTAGTTGAAAAAGCTACCTGCTGCTTGCTGTCTTCTGTCATCTGTCCTCTGTCGTCTGTCCTCTGTCCTCTGACTTCTTATCCAGTCGTTGCCTGACCGCTTTGATGAGGAAAGGCCAGGCCACGGTGGCGTCACAGAGAACCTCGGCAAAACGGCCACCGTCTTCAGCAGCCACGAACTTTCCCCAGGACACACCCTCCGAGTAAGTGCAGCCACTCAACCCTCCCCAGTATGCCGGCTCCGGGCATATCCGAACGCCATAGCGAAATTTTCTGAGAGGAACGGACCTTCCGCAGCGTTCTTCCAGGATCTCCAGATAGGGGCTTACTTGCTGGGCCCAGTTGCGGGGAACCCCGCCGCCTATGGTAAATATTCCCACCCGTTCTGCCTTGATTATTCGCCTGGTATACGAACTGAGATCCATAAAAGGATTGAAAGTTATATCCACCTGATCGAGAGCCTGGCTGATTGCCAGATCCGGATCACCAGCCAATGCCTTTTTCACCATCCAGGTACCCACGTCCAGCGCCAGCTCGGAATCCGTAAAGGCCGGAATGTATATGGGCACATCCTTGCGGTAGGCGTTTTGCAGTATTCCTGAGTTGTCGGTATTTTCTGCCAACCACTTTCCCAACTCGCGGCAGAATCTCTCTGAACTGAGAGGTACAGTGGTATCCATCTTGTCCAAAATGTCGCTGATTATCCTCTCCGTACGATCCAGGTTCTTTTCCAGTTCCAGGGTATCATATATGCGGTTGTAACCTCGTCGGTAGAGAGCTGCATCATCGAAGTGTAGATCATGTTTGAAATGGGTCATACCGGCAGCTTCCACAAACCCGTGGGCCATCAAAGCCCCAGTGGTAATAATCATATCCAGCCAGCCCCAATCGATCATGTCGCAAATCAAAAGACCCATTTTTGCCACTGTCATCGCCCCTGAGAACGTGCCTACTACTCGACAATCCTGGTCCGACACCATCTCAGCAAGTACCTCAGCCGCCTCACCTAAGTTCCTGCCGGTAAAGGCGGTCTTACTCATTTGCCTTAAGAGCTGATCGAAGTCTTCGGCCTTTTTTAAGTCCAAACTCTCCAGCGGCTCCAAGCAATCTTCTACCCCGTCACCAAAATCAGTCTCATCCCTTCTCGACTCTTTAGTCATTCAATCTCCTTCCAGACATTTAATCACCTACGATTTAAAGCACAACAAATTCTTAACATCTGAACCCCAGAGACTGCAAGTACAAACAGGGGAAATGCGAGATAAGCGAGAAAGGCAAGACAGGCAAAAGATCTATTCACGTTCACTTCCCTTCTCCATCCATTTCTCGCCTTAACCCTTACTCGCCTGTCTCGCGAGCTTAGCTTCCCAAACTCAGCCACAGAATAAAAGTGCCTGCCGACACCAGCGTGGTTACCGAGATAGCAGCCGTAGCCATGTCAGCGTCTCCGCCCATCTCCAGTGCCATCACATAGGATATAGTGGCACTGGGAGAGGCCAGTAGAATGAGGGCAGGTAGGTACTCTATGCTGGGCAGTTGCAGAAGATGAAAGAGAATGAAACCGCTTGCCGGGAGAAGGAGCAGCTTTAGACCGCCAATTAAAGCCGTCAGCCGCAACTGCTGCCGCATTTGATCGAAAGATATAGAAGTGCCAATCACCAGAAGAGCCAGGGGCAAGGCCATACCGCTGAGGATTCTGAGACTGCGATCCAAAATCACCGGCAGGTGCAGCCGAGCGAGGGAAAAAGCCATGCCTGCCATGGCCGAAATAATTACAGGATTAAGTAGTACTCTGCGAAGGAGAGAGAGGGGCGAAATTCTCTGGTCGGGCTCTTTGTTGAAACGGCTGAGTGCCACGACCGACAATAGATTCTGTAATAGCATGACAAAACCAGCGAGGATGCTGGCTCGGGTAAAACCTTCGTTTCCGAGGAAGTAAAAGGCAACAGCCAAACCAATATAACCAAGGTTGCCGTGGAAGCTGCATTGGAGAAAGCTCCCTACTCGGCGGTGTTGTAACTTGATTCCCCTGACCAGAATTAAACCGATCAGGGCTACAAGGATCAGGGGCACCAGGGTTGTTGCCACCAGAACCAGGCTGAAATGTTGGACAAAATCGGCCTCGGCAATCTCTCGAAAGATCATCGCCGGGATGGCAACATAGTAGACCAGCCGGTTGGCGGGCTTGACAAAGCCCTCCTTCATGAAATCCAACCGTCGCAGACTCCAGCCCAGCAGGATGATTACGAAGATGGGCAATATCGTTTTGAGAATCTCTGCCATAAGACTTTTCTGGGGCACAAGGCACAGGGCGAAATTATAAAATACAGCAGTCAGTAGCCAGTAGCCAGCGAAAATATGGCAAAGCGCATAGGGCGTGGAGCATAGGGCAAGAAGCCAGAAGTCAGAATGCAGGAGGCAAAGAGCATAGGACTAAAAATCCGAAGTCCGCAATCCGAAATCCCAAATAGGTGCGTGCTCGTCTCGCCCGACCTCCCGTCTCGCCCGTCTCGCCGCATAAGCTCTTCGCGCTTATGGCTGGACAACACTTAGGGCTTTTGATAAAAGTAATGATCACTGAATTGAAACCCGCGTATTTCACGAATCACCGTTGCGAGACCGCGGAGATGGGCGTGCCACCGGGCAACCGCAGGGGGTTGCATCCGAGGCGTACTTGAATAGTACGTCGCAGGATAGCGAGCCCCGAAAACGCCCTGAAGGACGGTCATTCCCGCGGTCGGAGTAGGCGATTTGTGAAATATGCGGGTTAAAAAGTCGGGACGTGGCTCAGCCTGGTAGAGCGCTGCGTTCGGGACGCAGAAGTCGCTGGTTCAAATCCAGTCGTCCCGACCATGAAAAATGGGGGGCTGACCAATGTGGTCAGCCCCTTTTTCTGATTAGCCGGAGAGCACAGGCGCGTCCGAACGTCCATGGTCCCCTATTTGGCGATTCCTTGCACAGGAGGCATCACCTCCCCCTCTATGTTCTCCCGGACTCCCTTGAACCGTCCAAGCAAGTCCATCATCCCTGACCTAATGCAAGAGGTGGTCACATTTCGTAGAATTAATCAACTTGGTCCGATCCACATTCAGCTCAGCCGCCCGGCCTCACCTTGCGCAGATACTCAATCCAGTAGGGCATGAAACCATCGGCGAAACGGTAGGAGCCGTCACTGCTGCGGTAGAGAATGGACTTCTTCATGAGCGACTCCAGGGAAGCCTTGATGGAAGAAGGAGGGCCGATGGAATACTTGAGCATGAACTCCCTCGAAAATCAGCGAAGTGGGGACCCCGTACCACTCCCCCGTACTTGAATGGATTTTCCATCATCTCACCTTTCGCTATTACCGTTTCGGTAATAACGAATCGTAAAAAGCAAAATGTTGCTAGTTATTGTTGGGGAATCAGTGACGGATCTGGAGGTTATTGAGCTTGGTCTGACCATGGATCTAGCTGATCTAGCTGATCTACGAGAGGCTGCTGCCTCTCCAAGGAGAGAACTCAGAATGCGCCCTGCTCCTCTTCAGCGAAAGGATGTGATTTTCTTAAGTAGTGCTTGTTGATTATGTCGCGCAGAAATTGTTTGTCGAATGTCGAGAGATTTTTGAATCTTACTACCATCCCTCGGGGTGAACTCTTGTTATGCCCGTCTTGTCCGTTATACTCCAACCAGACTGCTTCAGCCTCCGTCCGGAGGTACCTTTCTCCAGACAATTCGATACTGATCGTAGCGATCTCATTGAGACGTAGGGGCCTCTGACAGCGAATGATTGCTCCATAGGCGCTGATTGCATGAGCCTCCCCAAGGCGTGTTCCCTCATCAGTCAGCATCCGGACAGGATATCGAGCTTCAACAATGGAGTACTGGTGACTTTTCCTACTGATTTCGGTATCCAAAACTTCACCTCCAGGCCAGTGCTTTCATCTAACTTGCCGGTGTACATGACGGCAGCAAACAGAGATCCACATTGAAATTAGCACTCTTTACCTGTTGCTTATCCGAGCCAGAGTATTTTGGGCCATCACCTATAAAGCAAGGTCTATACCAGACTACTTATCAAATGTTTGCCTGCTCACACTTTTGGGAGAGCTGTGGATGCAGCGAGGGAGGTGACGCTTCATCAAAACCGAGGTTGGCGAATATAAAGGAGTTTATTCAACGCTTAGGGTTTGCTGTCAGCCCAGTTTATCAGACTGCCGGACGCTCACTTTTCTTAGAGTGGGCCTTTACACCCCACCGTCTCAACTCTCTCAAGGCCATATCAATAAGCTCATCCACCCTAACAGAAACAGCAGGGGATAGTTCCATACCTGGGTCAAGCACTACGGGCTCCACGCCAAGAAGAACAATCTCCTCTGGAAAAGCGCCTAAGAGGCCGGCCGCCCTGAGCAGATGAGACAAACCATCCTGGTGGACCAGCGCTTTGTGTGCCGGGAAGCTCAACACCTCCTCACCCACCAGCCTGGTCAGTGCCCCGGGCTCTCTCTGTGATTCTACCGCATCAACCACCAGCAGTCTTGCCACACCCTCCAGGCTGGGCGCCAGTGCCATGCCCCGGGTCCCCCCGTCAACGATCCGAACGTTGTCAGAGAACCAGTATCTTTCTTGCATTTTTTCCACTACTCTCACACCTACCCCGTCGTCGCTTTGAAACAAATTGCCCAGGCCCAAGATAAGGATTTCGGCCATGATTCACTCATCCACTTAAATGTGCGAGAGACACTCAGATAAAAAAATACGAATGATTAGGGTGAATCCCGAATTGGTACTCATCTCAAAAGACTCTGTAAGTCCTTCATGGGGGAGTAATGCGTTCTAACATTTGACGGGTCAATCCCAAAATCTGTTTTAAAGCTGTCTCGGCACTCCACCCCACCTGTTGAATGGCATCTACCAACCCTTCTGCCTCCCGGAGCAAGGCTTGTCCTTTAATTTGATCCAGATTCCCTGCCGAAGGTAGCCGATCCATAATAACTTTGAGTTCCCTCCTCCGGGCAGAAATGGAACTCAGGAAGGACTCGAGCCATCCAACAAATTCACTTGTAAGTGCAACAGCAGAGTTCTGCTGTTCCCCCTCTGGGGAAGAGCGGACGAACCTGTTCTCAGGGACCTCATGGTCAAATATAGCGTCGATTCTCTTAATGATCGCCTTCAGCCAATCTTGTATCTCCTCAACCGCCCGGGCGGCTTTGAGAAAAGAGTAGTAGGTTGTACGTTTAATCTCGTTGCTTTTGGAAGTCACGGTCAGAAAGGCGACCTCTCCAATATTCTTCAGCAGGGTGAATCCATTGGTGCCAAGAACTAGTAGTTGAGTAAGCCTTCCCTGATTTAGCTCATTAATAATTCGCGTGCTGTTTTCAAGGATGAGAGACGAGACTGCCCCGATATTTTCAGGCTCATCCATGCCCCTCACATTGGAGCCGAGGAGCAACCCTTCGTAATTGGCCACGATTCCGGCGTCAATCTCTGGACAACGATCAAAGAGTTTATCCAGGACATATTCGATAATGCGTCCTTTGGGAAGGCCGCTGGCTTTCTTTTCTTCCAAGGATACACCTTTCTTAAGCCCGGATGTTTCATGAATCACTTGCTGCGACCGAGGATATAGCCGTCCTTCCGGGCGTCCTCGGGTGTCGCACCCTGCGACGTACCGTTCAGGTAGGGTTCGGATCCAACACCCTGCGGTTGCCAGGTGGCACGGCCATCTTCACGATCTCGCGACAGCAATTCATGCAACATCCGGGCTAAAGGATTTTTGCCGCTTTGGCCATTATTGCTTCATCCGCCACCAGCCTTGGGACGGTGTAACCATTCTCGAAGGTTATCGCCCGCGCTCTGCAGAAATCCCAGCAGGTCATACATTGAATACAGTTCTCAATATGCTTGATCACCGGAGGCTTTTCCGGATCCTCAGCCGGGGTGATCACTGGATGGGACTTATCCTCTCCAGACTGAGGGCAGACGATGATACATTCCTGGCAGTGTACACATCTGTGTTCATCTCTGGTGATATTGAATTTTCCTTCCATCACTCGTGCTCCTTGATGAGTTTTCCCTCGGCATCAAATATAAGAATGGCGAGGTTTCTTTTCTGTCCTTCAACATGAGTAGAACAGGAAAGACAAGGATCATAGGCTCTAACAATCATCTCAAGCTTATTCAGTGTCTCTTCGTCGGGCTCCTCATTGTGGATAAGTTTGGACGCACTTTCTGTGAGGGCATCATTAAAGGCGAAATTGTTGTGTTGGGTAGCTACCATCAGGTTAACCTTACAAACCTTTCCTGATTCGTCGATTTCATAGCTATGCACCAGAGTCCCCCTTGGAGCCTCAACTATACCGGTTCCCTTGCCCGGTTTGATGGGAACTTCAACCTGAACATCTTCTGCAAGGATGGAGGTGTCTCTCAGGAGTTCTTCCGCCCGTTCGAAGCTATAGAGAACCTCTATGAATCTCGCGTAATGGTAAAGGAGGCTCTTGTGGGCAGGTCGGCCGAACTGTTCTTTAAACCAGGAAAACTCTCTTCCTGCCAACTCCGTGGGCACGGACTCCGCAACGTTAATCCTGGCTAAGGGACCCACCCGGAAGCGGCTTCCATTTTTGAGCACCGGAAACTTCATGTAGCTCCAGTTTTCAATCTTTTCCTCCACATAGTCGAAATAACCCTCCTGATCAAAGCTAGCTAGCTCTGTTCCATCCTGCCCAATTACCCTCACTTGGCCATCATAGAATTCCAGCGTTCCATCTCTGGTCAAACCCATAAATGCCGTCTGAATATCTCCGAGCTCTTCAATGAGGTCCATCCGTCGTGAGACAATTTCCTTCATTAGCTTGGTAAAGGCATCAAGCAGAGGCCTGGCCTCGCCGATTTGCCCAATAAGGCGTTGCTGTTCTTCCTTCTTTAGAGGCAAAACCATCCCCCCGGGCTTAGACCCTATGGGGTGGCCTGGCCGACGACCAATGATTTGACAAATTGCTGTACCGACGGCTCTGAGTTTCAGGGCTGCCCTGGCTACCTCCGGTTGATTTTCATAGAGATAACATTCCAGGTCTTGGATCTGCCCATGCCACCTTGGACCTGGTCATGAAGGCCTACACTGACAAGTATCGACCCGAGAACACTACCAAGCTCAGACCCGCGAGGTTATGACCGGCAACCTTTCAGCCAGACTGCCTTCACAGAATCTTTCGAAACCTCGGAACTCCTGTACGTGAAAGAAAGCCTCCGACACCTTTCCCTGATTATCCAGATGCAGTGATATCTTGGCGTGGCCCTCTATTCGAGTCACCGGGTGCACTTCGATAGTTCTTGCCATCTCTCTACCCCTTATTTACCTGAATCCTCCAGGTTACTCTGTTGACAGCCGAAGGTATGTCACGATCTCAGCCAGGGTATCCGTTCAAAACTCTGTGCAATCACTGGGTTCCTTCCTAGACCTCGATCCGGTGTATCAAGGCCCAGGTCCTCTCCCTGTCCTTTTTCCTGATTTCTTTGACAGGAAGGGTAAAAGCATAGAAGGTGTGAAGAATATCGTCTAGCTTCTCTTCAACCTCTTTTTCCGTCATTCCAGTAAAATGACTGGTCCTGCGCACCAGGTCATACAAGATGCCGTGGGTTGATTCGGTAAACACTCGATCGATGGGCCCCCTGCAACCAAGGCAGGGCACTCCTGCATGGGTACACGGAGCCTCACATCCCCCCCTGCTGACCGATCCAAGGCAGATGTATCCTTGAGATAGGAGACACTCCTCTTTCTCAGGCACGGTATTCAGGGTTCGTTTGATCTCCCGTTGGACCTCCTTACGGGCAACTCTTTGGCATTCTGCACAGACTGGTAGATTTACCCGAGGGGGTTCCTGCCCCTTGAATAGACAGGTCAAAGCACTTCCGAGGATTGGCAATGGAGGGGGACAACCTGGAATGTAGTAATCTACAGTGACATGAGCGTCGATCGGCTCTTCTCGAGGTCTGAGCTTGGTAGTGTTCTCGGGTCGATACTTGTCAGTGTAGGCCTTCATGACCAGGTCCAAGGTGGCATGGGCAGATCCAAGACCTGGAATGCCTCCAAAGGAAGAGCAGGTGCCCAAGGCGACAAGCATCTTTGCATGCTGCCTCAGCTCGCTGAGGACTCGGACGTCTTCATCCGTCCTCACTCCCCCTTCAACCAGAGCCAGGTCACATTGTCCTATCTTCTTGGCATCCGTGAGAACCGGTGAGTAAGTTAGTTCAGCAGACGCCAGTGGGCCCAGTAAATCTTCTCCGAGATTTACCAGAGCCATGTGACAGCCACAGCACGATGATAGGCATACCGTAGAGATCTTCATCCCTATACTCTCCTACTTGAATTCAAGAACTTTCTTGCATACATTGGGGCCTGTGTGTTCGGCCGTGAGGGCCAACTTCTTTCCCATGATAGACTCAAGAATCCCCCCAAAAAGCCCATGGGCGATCTGGCAAAAGACCCCGTTCATCTCGGTCCCATGGGCCAGACAGACCTGGCGGATGGGACAATCCTTGAAGACCATGCGAACCTTCTTAGTTCCATCCTCTTCATAGAAATAGTCACTATCCTCCTGGTTCTTCCACAACTCCGCAGCCCACACTCCTTTTTCCTGCTCCATAATCATATTGAGAGCTTTTTTGAGATCCGAGCAACGATCCATCTTCTCGCCCTCAAGCTTGCCGATCTTCTGGCCGGTCAGATACATCATCCGGTTGACCGCCCGTCCGAAGAGCCCTTCTTGAGAGTGGCCATGAGCGAGAATGGACATTATCTTCGTCATAGATGCAAGGGTGTTTTTGTAGGTCTCGAGTTCACTAGACATAAAAACTCCTCCTCATTTCTCCTACTTCAGAGTTTGCATCCCAGGGCCGGCCTGTCCATGAATCAGAAAAGCTTTCCGATATGTTCTGCAGTTCGTCTCATGTCAAGAAAAAGTAGGCCGAGCTTTGCGTCTTTCCTCGCCATGACGCTCAGAACCGCCTCATTTCCTGCACTCATGAGAACCACGTAGCCGTCCTCACCCTTAATGAAAACCTGGTTGAGCTTTCCCTTCCGCAGTTCTTCCGACGTCCGCTCCCCCAATGAAAGCATGGCAGCGCTCATGGCTGCCATCCGATCCTCCTCTACATCTGCTGGTAGAGCCGAAGCGATGATGAGCCCGTCAAGGGAGACCACGGCCGAGGCTTCCACATCCGGAGTGCTAGCCTGTAGGTCTTTAAGTGTTTTGACCACTTGTTCCGTTCTGGTTGCCATACATGCCTCCTCGATCAAAAGAGCAGAAAAAGGACTCAATAAGAGTGAAGAGTGTAATCAACCCTTACTGATAGCCAGATCAAAAGCATTAACTAATAAAAGCCCATTATCATTAAGCTCTGAGCACTGTTCTGATTTCAATCACCCCAGCATTAGCTAAGTTCATTTTCTTTTTCCGCCAGCTTCTTCAAATTGAATTGGATACCTCGGTCGTCCGGTCGCAGTTCGAGGGCCTGTTCCCATTTCTTCCTCGCTCCCAGCAAATCACCCATCTTAAAGTGGTCAAATCCCTCATCCACGAACCTGTAAAACTCCTTATCTGACAGTGAGGCTAAACCCTCTTCCTTGGTCTTGGTCTTTTTGCCACTGGGGTCATCTGCCGGGCTTTCCTCTGTTACTGCCGTGCTAGTGTGGACCACTGGTTTTGCCGGCTCTCTTTGATTCTTGTCCCCTTCAGGGTGTTCTATGAAGTCAAACACCATCCCCTGCTCTGCTACGCCAGTTTTCCGTGCAGCCTCTTTTTCATCCTTGAGTCTCATTCCCTCAAGGATGAGGGCGGCCAGGGGCCGATTTATTGTTGCCGGCAAGTCCTCTGGAAGGGGCAATGATTCAATTTCGCCTCCCTCCAGGGTGATGGTCTTATAAAAGGCCTCCTCTCCTCTCAGATCTTCCACCTCTGCATGCACTACTTCGCCATCCTTGAGGTAAATTCGGCATTCATCCCCGAACTCGGTCCTCACGCAAATTGTTTGTGACTCACTCACCATGTGCACCAGCTGAAGGGCATCTGTAAGGTGGAACCCCCGCATCCTATTTGCCTTGAATCCTTTGGCCGGTTCAAGAGCGCGAAACATTTTCTCGGCAAAACGATCGATAGTGAAAGGCTTTTTAATGTAATCGATTACTCCGTATTCCATTGATTCTTCAAAAACTTCGTCAGATCCGTAGGCAGTCATCACAATGACACGAGTATCGTAATTCTTTTTTCGCACTTCACGAATCAGTTCGAAGCCGTCCATGCCGGGCATGCGAATGTCCGTAGTCAGAAGGACGATCTGGTGCTCGTCCATAATTTGCAAGGCCTCGCTGCCACTTTTTGCCGTATGGACATTGAAGCGGTCGCGATAGCCAATCAGACCATCCCTTATAAAATCGAGAATCGTGGAGTCATCATCCACTATGAGTATGTTTCGCTTGAAAGTCATGTGCCCCTTTTTTCGATGCTGCTGTATGAGGTAGAGGTGGGTTGGTGCCAAGAAAATAAAGCAATTTTTGTACCACTAATCAATTATACCTTCTGACTACTAAATTAGGGGACGTTGTTGACAAAGTGTACAAAATGCTTTAATAAGCTTTGAGATAATCAAAAACTCTCAGAGAACGCTATGCCCCGAGGAGCACGGTTAGATGCGCCTGGCACGCTACACCATGTCATTGTGCGTGGCATTGAGCGCGGTAACATCGTAAAAGACGACCAAGATCGCGACAACTTTGTCTCCCGCCTTGGGGAATTGGCTAAAGAAACTGCCACTGCTATCTACGGTTGGGCCCTGCTCAGCAATCATGCCCATATCTTGCTACGAAGCGGTGTGGCCGGCCTGCCAACACTAATGCGGAGGCTGCTCTCCGGCTATGCAACATACTTTAACCGACGCCATCAGCGCTTTGGACATTTGTTTCAAAACAGATATAAGTCTATCGTTTGTGAAGAAGACACCTACTTCAAAGAATTGGTCCGCTACATTCATTTGAACCCCCTTCGCGCCCAGCTGGTTGATTCGCTCGGTAGATTGGAGCATTACAAGTGGTGCGGGCACGCAGTGGTGTTGGGCCGTCGCAGAAACGACTGGCAGGATAGCGACTATGTGCTGCAATGGTTTGGTAAGAGGACAGGCGAGGCGCGGAAGGCGTACCGGGAGTTCGTAAAGGAAGGGATCGATCAGGGTCGACGGCCGGATCTGGTCGGCGGCGGTTTGGTCCGTTCCATGGGCGGGTGGTCGGTGGTTAAGGCCATGCGGCGGTCAGATATCAGGCAAATGGGCGATGAACGTGTATTGGGTAGCGGTCAATTTGTCGAGCGACTCCTTGAGGAGGCAAGCCAAGAGATCAAGCATCAGATACCCAACCACACTCTGCTTGATCGTGCTGAGAAAGAAATACGAAGTGTCTGCAAAAAAGAAAATATTGAGGTGGCTGCACTTCGATCAATGAGCCGAATACGTGCTGTGTCGAGACTCCGAGCACATCTGGCCTTGAAACTAGTGCATGAGCTAGGGCTTTCTTTGGCGGAAACCGCGCGACAATTGGGCTTATCCACCTCCGCAGTCGCGCAGATATTGCGAAGAAATAAATAAGTACAGTTTGTCAACAACGTCCCCTATTTTGAAGACTGGAGACCAGAGGATCCGGAACAAAAGGAAGAAGAGCAGGAGGAGCAAGTAGAAAGTGCGATTCGTTTCTCCACAAAAGACCTTGGTTCCTCCTTTGACGACAATGTGTAGACGAGTCAAAGCCCACCAGCTCTCGGTAAAGTGCTTGCCCATCCCTCTTTCTAATATCTACGTGGGCAGGGTTGGAATGAAAAGGGAAAAAAATTTCCCTTAATGTGAATCTTAGTTCCAAACTCACCTCAGTCATCTTCCCCCGAATATCTCTCTTAAACTACTAATAATACTCATAAATATTCAATGGATTTCAGCTGGCATGAATTTGGCTTTGGGTTGGAAACAGCGATAATTCCTCTAGTTTACTAGGGGAGGGAATTCTCATCCGACTATGGGACCGCTTTTCTAACTGTGGAGTGGAATTCTCACCAATTTATGCTTGGCCATTTGGCCATTTTTTGTGATTTAACAAGCTCATTTTGTCTAGGCTCTTACTTATAACATATTAAAATATCAGGTTTTTTTCCTTTTAATTTAGTTTGGCATCCCTTCTGCACTATTGAGAGACCAACACAAGAAAAACATGGGGGGTTTTCAGAAATAGGGGGAGGATAGAGATGAAAGCAATAAATAAAATAAAACTGATTACCGTGGGTATCATCATTATCGGTCTTGTTGTTTTGTGTCCTTTTGTTTCTCAAGCCTCAGAGATTGATGGCATAAAAATCATCGACTTCGGTTTGTACAAAACCACCTTTACCAACTGGCAAGAAGCTCCCAACACCCAGAGGGGAGAGATTCAACTTATCGGTTCAAGAGAACTCATTAGACGTACCAAAAGAATCCCCGGTAAGGGCGGGACAGAGTTTGGTATTCGCTATGTGGTGAATGGTCAGGAGGAAGGCGGACAGGTAGATCTCCTGGTGAGGGTTTTGCATTCTGCCAGTCAAACCAGCGAAGAGTGGACCGCTTCCAGACTGATCGGCAGCACTTCCTTCGATGGCTGGAAGTTCGATGCAAGTTCACAAATTAACCCTGAAAAACTGACAATTCAATTGTTCCACCATGGAGTAAAGTTGGCTGAAAAAAGTTTTACTATCTACGAACCTTAAAAGATGGTTATCAGGTAGTTTGTTCCGCTGGCATAAAGGCCAAAGCAAAAATACGACAAAACTTATGGAGGAATAATAAGTTTCTTGCCCTTGACCGGGATATCAAAGGGGCTGGCCGCAAAGGCTGGCCCCTTCTTCTTTCCTCTAACCCGGATTGACTGGAAAGATTATTGCAGAAATCCATCTGGAGTCTTCATGTACAGAATGCCGTATTTTTGTTGGATCTCTCGATCCAGCTCGTCTGCCTGGTCCAGGTCCAGTGGGAGCTGAACATTTCCCGGAAGCTTCAATAAAACCTTTTTCTCTCCCCTTTTCTTTAGATCTTGAATGGTATCGTAAAGCTGCTCGATGTTCAGCACCTCCACATCGTTTATCTTCTCCACCCGGTTCAAATAAGCTGATGTCTGCACCAAACCATATTCAGGGAATATTTCAGAAATAATCACTATCTTCTGATACGGCTTCTGGGGAAACTCATCGAGATATTTTTCCTCATATGAGCGGCCGGACCGGCCGAGATTCTTGATACAGTTGTACGTTAGCTCCACAAAGCCAATGCCACAGGTGACGAAGTAATTAGCCCTGGTGAAGATTTTGGACACCAGCTTTGGCAGCCCCTCGGTCACTTTACCGTTGATTTCCAGAAGCTTACCCTCCCTAATCACCTTGACTTCCAGGGGGTCACCTACTCTTTTGCGATTGAGTATCTCTTCAAAGTAGATTTTCTGTCCCAGGGGTTCAAAGAAGATATCACCGAAGTTGTCTATCTCGTGTCGGTCCATTTCTAAAAGGATGTCATTGTTGCGAAGTCCGAACCTGTAGGGACCTCCGTCTGGGATGACATAATTTAGAAGCACGCCCCCTTGGCTGGCCTCGAGATTGTAGTACTCTTTCAGTCGGGGAAACATGGACTGGGCCTCGTACTGCCAGCGAGGAATTAGTTCTTTATTCTGGAGCACCCCCATGAGGTGTTTAACCAGATTAATCGGGATGAAATAATTGATTCGATCACTGGCACGTATCCCTTGGAAGGCAATTCCAACCACTTTCCTGTTTTTGAAAACTGGACCACCTGAGTTTCCCCGGTTCTGCTGAAGCGAGGCCTGAACCATGAGCCAGTATTCGTGGGAGTAGGTATATCGGTTCACCTCGATCCTGCTGATTTCGCCTTCTTCTGACTTACTAATTCTCTCTCCACCGAGGGGATAACCCCAGCCCAAGACCTTGTCGCCCACACGCAGTTTATCACTGTCGCCTAGTTGCAGCGGAACAACCTTGCCGTTGCGGGCTTCGTATGCTTTCAGTTCTCGCGGTTCCATCTGGAGGACAGCGAAATCGGCAAAGTTACATATGCCCAAGAGTTTAACCTCGTAGCGTCTTTTCTCCCGGCCATTGGATATTTTGATGCTTTGAGCCATTGCTACCACGTGCGCGTTGGTCAGAATCAATCCCTTCATCCTTGGGAAATCTTTGCTATCTTTGAAAAAGAACCCGCTGGCCGCCACAGTTTCGAAGTTGGGGCTCTTCCAAGGTTTGTGATAATAAGCCTCCTTTTTAGTGGCCAGAACTCTAACCACCTGAGTGTCAATGGCTGAGTTGGTTTGCCCGCCGTAGCTAATAGAGGTTAACTGGAAGAAAATGAGGGTGAACAAGAAGATGTTAGTCCTATAATTCATTTTTAGAGGCTCCTTTTGTGATGTACTCTCAGTGGGATAATACCAGAACCAATATAATTTAGAATGTCCAAACATAAAACATGTTTGGCAGCTGGGCAAATTAGGATCTCCAGCATTTTTCTTTGCACTATTGCTAGACCAGCCTAAATCCACCGCCTAATTTAGTTATGAGGACTGAAATCAGCGGCTGGTTCAGTATTCCTGATCACCGGCAAGGTATTAGATGCCGTTCGACAGGCAGATGATGCCTTGATGCTGGTTCAGGGACTAGGTAAAATTCTTGACACGATTGAAATGGCATGTTATCAATTCTATCTGACTGAGCGCTCGTTCAGCCATATGCTCTGCTCTAACCCAAAGCATATGGTGTCACTAGGTCATTACCCAATGCTGTCATTCATTGTAATCTCTTTTTTCCCGTTAATTGATTCCCTCAGTTAACAACCTAGTGACCATAAATGACGGGCGCAGACCTAATGACCCAATGACAACGTAGTGTAATAACAGCAAAGCATATTGAAGTGAAGCGTTATGAGAGGAGAACAGTATGAGAGAAGCAGTCATCGTTAGCGCCGTGCGTACTCCCATAGGCAACTTACATGGTTCACTGAGCACATTTGGTGCTACCCAACTGGGTGCACTCGTCATTGACGAGGCAATAAACCGGGCCGGACTCGCCAAAGAAGATGTAAACGAGATAAACATGGGTATTGTTCTTCCCTGCGGTTATGGTCAGAATCCGGCAAGACAGGCTGCAATTCAGGCCGGTCTCCCGTGGGAAGCAGAGTGTCTCACCATCAACAAGGTATGTGGTTCCGGCTTGAAGGCTGTGATGTTGGCAGCTCAAGCCATCCAATTGGGTGATGCCGATGTTGTCGTTGCCGGCGGCATGGAGAGTATGAGTCAAGCACCCTACTACCTGGAAAAGGCGAGATTCGGCTATCGCCTTGGCAATGCAACCCTTTATGATCACATGTTACACGATGGACTGTGGGACCTCTTCAACGATTTCCACATGGGTATATCAAACGAGCTCTGTTCAGAGAAATATAATGTCTCCAGAGAGGATCAGGATCGTTATGCAGCTGAATCCTATCGGCGCACCCTGTCGGCCATTGAGGCAGGTAAGTTCAAGGATGAGATTATGCCTATCTCCATACCTCAAAAAAAGGGCGATCCTTTTATATTCGACCGGGACGAATGCCCGAGGGAGTCGACCTATGAAAGTCTTAGCCGTTTAAAACCGGTTTTCAAAGCGGGAGGAGTCACCACTCCAGGTAACGCCTCCATTATTAGCGACGGGGCAGCCGCCGTGGTAGTTATGGCAAGAGAAAAAGCAGCAGCAATGGGCTGCCAAATCATGGCCACAATCGGCGCCCAAGCCTCAGCGGGCATTGATGCCAAATACCTGCTGGTCGCACCGATCCTGGGCGTCCCCAAGTGCTTGGCTAAAGAGGGTATCGCCAAGGAAGACGTGGATCTTTTCGAAATCAATGAAGCCTTCAGTGGCTCCACTGTCGGAGTTCTGCGTGAATTACAGCTGGATCCGGCCAAGGTAAATGTTAACGGAGGTAGTGTTGCCCTCGGACACCCAATCGGTGCCAGCGGCTGTCGCATTTTGGTGACTTTGCTCCATGAAATGATCAGGCAAGAAAAAAAGAGTGGATTAGCATCTCTCTGCCTCGGCGGTGGCGAGGCTGTGGCCATGCTGGTCAAACGCTGAAAGCGTTTGGCAAAGAGCATGGGGCATGGAGCATAGCGTATTGCAATGCGCGAGACGGGCGAGACGAGAGGTCGGGCGAGACGGGGAATAGACGACAGTGGACAGACGAAAGAGGACAGACGACGGCGTTCATAGCTGATATTTACCAATTCGCAATCCGCAGTTCTAAATTCGAAATCCCCAACTGCTGCCTGCTGCCTGTCGTCTGCTGCCAATTGATTGCCGCACCAGTAGGGGAAACCTCTTCAAGAAAAGCCGGAGGACACAGAATGGAGATTGAAACGATAGGAATCGTCGGTGCTGGTCAGATGGGAAATGGCATTGCTCAGGTTGCGGCCATGAGCGGCCTGCAGGTAATCATGAATGACATCAAAGAGGAGTTGGTCCAGCGCGGTTTGCAAAACATCATCAAGCTCTTGAGCCGAAAGGCAGAAAAAGGCAGCATCAGCGGCGAGGAGAAGGAAGCTACCCTAGGCCGCGTGAAAACAACCGTGGACATGGTAGAATTGTCAGCATGCGACTATGTCATCGAGGCTGCGACCGAGAACGAGGAGATTAAGTTCAGGATCTTTCGTGACCTTGATGAAATCTGCGGGCCCGAGGTTATCCTTGCCACCAACACCTCCTCTATCCCCATCGGCCGCATTGCCTCCCAGACCAAACGGGCCGAGAAAATCATTGGGATGCATTTCATGAATCCCGTGCCCCTGATGCAACTGGTGGAAGTTATTCCAGGTCTGGCTACCTCGGAAAAAACTCTCAATACCACCTGGGATCTGGCCGTCAAATTTGGCAAGACTCCGATAAAAGCCAACGATTATCCGGCTTTCATAGCCAACCGAATTCTCATGCCTATGATTAACGAGGCCATTTTTTGCCTGTACCACGGCGTGGGTGGACGAGACGACATTGACACAGTGATGAAACTGGGAATGAACCACCCCATGGGTCCCTTGGCTCTAGCGGATCTAATCGGCTTGGACACCTGCCTGGCTATTATGGAGACCCTTTACCAGGGCTTTTCTGACTCCAAGTACCGACCCTGCCCCTTGCTCCGTCAATATGTGGCAGCCGGCTGGCTGGGACGCAAGAGTGGACGGGGATTCTATGAGTACGATTAGGGCTTATGCCACGAGAAGGGCGAGACGAGAGGTCGGGCGAGACGAGAGGTCGGGCGAGACGAGGATTAGACGACAGAGGGCAGAAAGTCTTTAATTTCGAAATTCGAATTTCGAAAT
Source organism: Deltaproteobacteria bacterium (assembly GCA_037384945.1). GTDB lineage: Bacteria > Desulfobacterota > Syntrophobacteria > BM002 > BM002 > BM002. The sequence goes on along the minus strand of JARRNM010000026.1, from coordinate 11,592 downwards.
TTTAAATCCGCAATCCGAAATCCGAAATCTCCAATCAGGGGAGTAACTCAGACTTGGTCAATCCCAGCTTGGCAAGTTTATCCAGGGTGTCCTGTCTGCGTACTTTGTGATATTCCTCCAGAACTTCCTTAACCGCCAGATTTTGCTCTATAACCTTTGCCATACTAGGATAACTGAGCTCAACCAGCACGCTCAGCTCAAGGGCCGCCACCGAACTTGAACGGGGTTTCCCGCTCACCAAAGACATTTCGCCAAAAAACTGGCCTACCCCCAAGGTTGCAAGTGGCAGCTCCTTGCCACCGTCATCTCTGGTGAACACTTTTACCCGGCCATCAAGAACGATATAGACTGAACGTCCTGGATCTCCCTCCCGGATGATCATCTCTCCAGGATTAAATACATGCATGGTGGCATCCTCCGCCAACTCCTCGCGTTCTGTCTCCTGGAGGGGAGTAAAGAAGGGAATTTTGGAAATAACGTCCATTAACCTTACAGAACGGCGGTTCGTTCCACTTGGGCTGGGTAGAGAGAAAAACTCCAGAGTTGTTTGCAGAGGGTCCTCTGATTCAACTATTTCCCTCTCAACCACAGAAAAGGAGGTTTTCCCTATCTGGAATGAGTCTCCTGGCCTGAGAGAGATTTTTTCGACCCGCTCGCCGTTGTAAACGATGCCGTTGGTGCTCCCTAAATCCTCAATCACCCAGGATTCCTCTTGGTAGTGCACTTTAGCATGATTGCGTGAGGCAGTGGGATCCAACAGGGGGATCAAATTGTTCGAACCCCGGCCAATGGTTGTGGTTTCCACTAACGGATAGATTGTTTTCTCGAGCGCTCCTGTCTCAAATACCAAAAAATACCTTTTCATCTGACTACCCTCAAAATTCTATCTGGGCCTACCCCACTCCCATTCCCCTGGAAACCAACATCCGAACTGATCCATTCAGGCACAACCAAGTTGTTCCCAAAGCTAAGGATTCACTCTTGCCTTAGCAGCTTGTCATTCGCAATAATAGTGCCAACTGGCGTTGCTGGGACCACATAATCAAGGGAAACCCGCTTTAACTAGGCACTAAGGAGTAAGCACTAACCACTGCAGGACTACACGGCGTAACGGAGACACGGCGAAGCAAGCAGAAGCTAAGTGGAACTCGATTTTGATCGCTTCTCTCCTGAATTCTGGCTCCCAGTAGTTCCCCCTGCACCGTGGTGTGCCTTGCGCCTTGAGCCGTTTCGCTTTAGTATAATGAGTTCTGACGACCGACTTCCACTTGTCTGAAATTATTTGCTTAAGAAAAGGGTGAATATATGATCCGCAAATGTGATGACAGTGACTTCGAAAAAATGTACCAGATCATAAATGAGGCCGCCCAGGTTTACAAAGGGATCATCCCTGCTGATCGCTGGAAAGAGCCCTACATGCCCAGAGAAGAACTCGAGCACGAGATCGCAGCCGGAGTCCGATTCTGGGCTTATGAAGAAGACGGTGAACTGCTCGGTGTCATGGGGATTCAAGATGTACTGGACGTAACCCTGATAAGACACGCCTATGTGCGCACCGCCCAGCAAAATAAAGGAATTGGGGGTAAACTCCTGTCCCATCTTCACTCCTTGACTTCCCGGCCAATTCTTTTAGGTACCTGGGCGGATGCCACTTGGGCCATCCGTTTTTACGAAAAACACGGATTCCACCTCGTCACTCCGGAGGAGAAGGACCGTCTGCTCAAGAAATACTGGAAAATTCCCGACCGTCAGATTGAAACTTCGGTTGTTCTTGCTGAAGAAAGTTGGTCAGGGGAAACCTAAAATTCCCCCAAAGAGGCTGTCCGACAACTCATCTTGGAGCTGCGATTGTCATTCTAACCTCTTCGATTTGCTCAGGATGAACCCCGCGAAGAATCTCATCTATTTAGGAACAAACCTGCCCGAGATTCTTCGGCTAACGGTTCAGAGTGACGTTGTCGGACTGGGGATTAAGGGGGACTGAGAGAAGGTGAGAAATGCTCAAACTCACGGATAAACAAACTGCCGAATATTACAAGCGCAGTTACACGGCGGTGGACGGACTCTGGTTCATGAAGGTCGAAGCAATATACGGTTTTGATACTGCCCTCGACATCGATGACGAGGTCTGGAAGGTCATGCCAAAAATTCAGGCTCGCAAGTTGAAATCCATGGGTTGCTCGACTGCCGGGTTGGAGGGACTGCAACAATGCCTCACCACCAAGCTCACCCTTGACGGCTTTGCCTTTGCGACCGAGCAAAGTGGTGATATGAAATCATTTAAAATAACCCTGCACGAATGTCCCTGGCATGAAATGATGATTAGATCAGGGAGAGGGCATCTTTCCGGACCGGTGGGAACTCGCATCTGTACTACTGAATATCAGGCTTGGGCTGCCGAATTTGGAGACTACATCAAGTTTGAGCTTGGGGATCAAATCTGTGAAGGGTGTAAGTCATGCACCCTGATGTTCAGAATCTGAGATTAGCTTCCTGCAGCAGAAAGTACCTTGTTTGAATCATGTCGAAATGTTGTATTAAGTATAAATAACCGCGACTTTTTGTTACTACCTACTCTTGACACCTCTGTCATCTTCAACCTATACTGCTCTCATACAAAGCGGTCTCTTTCCAACTGTAGCTTCTAAATAACTGTTATCCGGTTAGCTTAATCTAGCATACCCTTTTCTTATGATTAGTTGCCCCTCGGGAGGTGGTCATCATGACAATCCCCAACTACCCTGAGCCTCTCTTTGACAACATCGCTCTGTCCCTGTCGGGCGGTGGTGTGCGGGCGGTGGGTTTTCATCTGGGCACCATGGCTTACCTTGATCGCATAGGATTTCTAAAAAAGGTAAAAATTCTATCCACCGTGTCCGGTGGTACCGTGGTGGGAATGGGCTATGCGGTCTATCTCATGGAAGGTAAATCTTTTGGCGACTTTTATCACGATGTGATTGACGATATAGATCGCAGCCGTGACGAGCCCAGTGTTCTCGAATCCATATTAAAGCACCTGAACAAATGGAGACCGCCGTCACCATCAGGACGGAGAAATCTCGTTACTGCCCTGGCCCAGGGATATGACGAAGGATTCCAATTTTGCCAGGGCAGACGATTTGACCTGTTTTGGGCTGACAAGAAACCGGATTTCCATTTGGAAGACATCATTTTCAACGCCACGGAATTCAAAAGAGGGATAGGATTCCGCTTTCACTATTGCGCCCACAATGAGCAATGCGATAGTGGCAGCGATAGAGTAGTCTTGGTGGAGGAGCTTGCCCGTAAGGCTCGTCTCGCTGATATCTTGGCTGCTTCCACATGTATACCCGTGGGTCTCGAGCCTCTCGAGTTCCCCAACGATTTCCGCTGGCCTGACGACGGCGACAAAGTGCCCAAAGAATCCAGCCGCCTGGTTTGCAAGCAAATTCGCGAACATTTCGAGGAGACCTTCAAGGAACGCTCTGTGGCCCTGATGGATGGTGGAGTGTATGACAATCAGGGTATCGCGAGCGTGTTGCGGGCATTGGAGTTAAAGAAAAAACAACCGAGAGCAAGTACTGTGGTATCTGAAGAGCCTGAAGCCAGAACCGATTTGAGTCTCTTGGGACTCATGAGAGCTGGCACCAGAGAGCCAAGCTGGTTGGAACTCGTGAGCCAGCAGCAAGAGCCCATTAGTAAACCTACACCACCGAAAAGTTTTGCAGGGGATGCGCTATTCCTGGGGACATGCCCCAAGTGTCAAACTCCTCGACTGGAGAGTACTGAGTATTTTGGGGTGGAGGTGGAACGCTGTCCAGAGTGCCACGGTGTATGGTTCGATGAGAAGGAAGTTGATGAGTTAATCGGCCAGGAAAGTGATTTGGATCTGTTCATCGTTTCAGACACTCCCTTGCGTGAAGATCCTCTTTATCAGATAAAGGAATGGCGCAAGAGAGGAAAAGTCACCTTGAGAATGGTCACGTGGATAGCAATCATAATATTCGGGATGGCCCTGCTATCCGCCGCCGGATTCATGATCTTCTACCCAATGTTCCATCCTTTTAAGAACTTCTGGGAGAAAATACTCAAGTTCATCCTCATAGGCTTTCCCCCTATCATGATCCTCCTCTTTTTGTTCTTCGCCCTGACAACTGGGCTTTGGTTCTGGAGTTGTCTGCGCAGCATTCCCGGTCTGCACGGTAGCGCCTGGAAGTTCATTAAAAAACTCAAAGTTACCGATGCCATAAATATGATCTATTTGCGTTTCTGGTCCACCTGGGCCATGACTACGGACATTTTCATGAACCGCATCCGCTTCTTAGGCTACGCCCTCCTGTTCGCTCAAAAGAGGCTCAAACGGAAGATCATTGCCAATGAAATTGATTCCCTGCTACGAACTGAGCATATTGGGCATTTACCTGAGTGGCTGAAACCTACCCAAGAGATGACCGAGGATGTGGTGCCGACAGCAGCAAAGATTCCCACCAAGCTCTGGTTCGATCCGCCTGGGGATAAAAAGCATAGGGATTATGAATTTCTCATTTCATGTGGCCAAGCCACCATATGTTACAACCTCCTGGCCCACATGTGGTTCAATTGTCCCAAGAAAGATGCAAAAGAGGAAAAGTTTAAAGATCAAGATGTTCAAAACCTTTTCGATGAGCTCAAGAAAGATTGGCTGAGCTTGACTGATGACGCTTTTGTCTTTGTGGATGAGCGCAAAACTGCCTCAGATATACTGGCGCCGATAGAATAGCCATGAAAAAATCGACTGGTAAACTCAAGGACAAGCGAATCCTTATAGTGAATTGTTATTTCGACGAACTGCGAATCCCAATCCGCCACAGGATGAAACTCCCACACCCCATGACGCCCGCCTATTTGGCCGGACTTTTTTGCCCCAAGCATTGCGAAATTAGGCTGTATAACGAGATTTACAGTGGACCCCTGGAAGACGAAAGATTGTTGGCCTTCCCCGACATGCTAATATTAACCGGCCTCAATACTTCCTTTGATAGGATGCTACACATAACGGCTTATGCTCGCACCAAAAACAGCAAGGTCGTGGTTGTGGCGGGCGGCCCGGCCATCCGTGCCTTACCCCATTACTCCAAGAATTTCTTCGACTACCCCTGCACCGGTGATATCGAGCAGCTAGGTGAAGTCATAGAAGAAGTATTCGGCAAAGCTTACCTTTCCGAATCTTTCCTTAAAAGCGGCTGGGTCATTCCCCGTTACGATCTTGTCTACTGGACCAAACTACTATCCTATGTGGAATCAAGTAGAAATTGTTATTTTCGTTGCAGTTATTGCTCATTGACTGCTGAAAAGGGCAAATATCAGCCATATGAAATAGAATATCTTCGCCGTCAGTTTCTGGCTCTTGGCAAACAAAAGTTTGTCCATTTTCTCGATAACAACTTTGCCTCCCCAGACCAAAAGTTTCTCTTGGATCGATTCGAGCTTCTCAGGGAAATGTGGGAGAAAGGTTATTTTCACAAATGGACTGCAGAGGTTACAAGTGACTTTTTTCTCAGCGAGAAAAACTTGGAACTTGCATGCGATTCAGGTTGCGGTGCTCTTTTCTGCGGTATCGAATCCTTTGACAGGCAAACGCTCTTGCACTTCAAGAAGTACCAAAACATGAACCTTCCACAAGTAGCGATGATTCGCAACTGCCTGGAGACTGGCATTGCCTTTCATTATGGTATCGTCCTTGATTTAACAACCCGCCCCATTGCTGAACTGAGAGCAGAGCTCGATTTTATTATCGGCACTTCGGAGATTACCCTGCCTTCTTTTCTCAGCTTGGCTATCCCCCTTTTGGGAAGCCCCTTCTTTTACGAGTGCCTCGATGAAAGACTCTTTTTAGCTAATGTCAGGCTGCGCGATCTGGATGGCACAACAATTAATCTCAAGCCTTTGGATTCCCTACCGGATGCCATTCAGTTCGTTAGGAATATTCAACATCTCAGAGGCTATAAAAGAAAAATTATTCGCCGGATCAAAGGATTTCATGGCAAATACAAAAATATTATTCCCGGTATGAACATGGTCTCGGCCCAATACAATGCTCTTCTTCTCTGCGCCCCCAAACTTTCAACTCTAGGTTTCACTGGCGGCCGGCATTTTCTCAACGGCCAGAGAAATGGTCCACGAACTTTTATCGGTCCAACGGAACCATTGGATGCTGTTTATCGTCCAGCCTTTCCCATTGACTCTAGATATGCAAGCTATTTCCAGCCGACGATGCTGACCGATCAAGAAGGGTACTTGGTTGAGGGATTACATCAGGATTTGGGCCGAGATTGACAGGACAAATATAAAACCTGAAGCGGACAATCCTCAAGCTAGAAGCTCACGCACCTCTGCCAATTCTCTGGTCAAACCACTTGCCGCAAACAGCGCCGCAGCTTTTTGCCAATGTTCACTGGCGGAGGCCAGATTCCCCCGGTCATGACACAGTAGGCCCCAGACCCTGTGGGTACGGGCCGCTTCAAGGCGGTTCTGCCCTGATTCTAGCACCTTGAGGCTTTCCGCCAACTGAATTTCGGCCTCATCCCAACGGGGCGCTTCAAAAGAGCCTAAAGCTTGGCCCCATAGGCGCCGGGCAATGCCTTCAGCCAAAATGCCTCCAGCCTTTTGCGCCATAGTGACAGCTTGTTCTGCCAAAACTAGGGCTTCATCCAACCGCCCAGAGCCCAAAGCTATCTCTGCCATGGCAGTTGCGAACAGATCAGCCATGATGACACGTCCCCCAAGTTCCTTCGCCACCTCCTGAGATCTCGCCAGGCAGGAAGCGGCTTCCTCGTATTGACCATTACGACATGCGGCCCAACCCCAGACGCCATAGCCGACATAGGCATAGATTCGGTCACCTGACTGCTCCGCCGCGGTTACCGCTGCCTTTGCTGCTTCTATGGCTTGAGGGTGATCGCCCCCAAAGAGATAAGCGTAACCCAAACAATTGTTGCTCACACTGACTCCTGTAAGGAAATTCAGCTCTTTTGCCCGGGCCTGAGCTTGTCGCACTTCCTTTAACCCCTCCCCGTAGTTCCCCATGCTCGCAACGGCGGTACCGCGAAATCCCTTCGCCTGAATCCACTCTGTCCAATTGGCCGCCTTTTCAAATATGGGGATTGCCTGGCCGAGTAGTTGTTTTGCTTCACTCAGGCGACCCAGTACTGCCATGGCCTGACCAATAGCACCGGACGGGATGGACAGAAGTTCGCGGTCGCCATACTCTTGCGCCACCGGCAATACTTGACTGAAATACCCAATCGCGTCTCCCATCTCGCCCCTCGAGTAGTGGACTCGGCCCAGCCAGAAGTGCACCCTGGCCAACCGCAGAGAATCTCCTTCAGACGGACCTCCCGGACTGGCAAGCCCCTTAGCCAACTCTTCCGCCTGGCTTAAACGCCTGAGATTTCGCTCCGGTGAATCCGCCCGCCAAGAAGACAGTGTTTGCTTGATAATAGTGTCCACCCGTCGCCGGCGATTTTCCTCCGTATCACCTAAGTGGTCCAAGGCTTCGATCGCACGGCCGTAGTGCAACCGGGCCTCCGCATGGGAATAGAGCCGTGCGGCAGCGTCTCCCGCTTTTTCCAAATAATCGAATGCCTGTTCCCATGCTTCGCCTCTGAGGAAATGTCCACCGATTAGGCTAGTGTACTCCGCCAAGCGATCTGCAAAAATCGTCTCCATTGCTTCACCCACTTTGCGATGTAAATCCTTCCGCCGTCCTGCCAGCAGACTATTATAGGCAACCTCTTGGGTGAGAGCGTGTTTGAATATGTATTCCAACTCGGGGAAAAGGCTTTTTTCGTAGATGAACTCCAATCCCTGCAGACTCAGAAGATATGCCTTGAGTTCATTGCGCATTTCAGAGATCCTGTGGAGGATACGAAAAGCAAAGTCCCTGCCGATCACGGATGCAATCTGCATCGTCCTTTTTATGTTCTCCTCTAGCCGGTCTATACGAGCTGCGATAAGGCCTTGGATGGTGTCCGGCACCTGAATGTCCGAAACTTCCTTAGTTAAGACGTACTTATCTTCTTTCTTTACAACGAAGCCGTTCTCTAACAAGTTTTGGGTAAATTCTTCTATGAACAGGGGATTGCCTGAAGCCCTTTCTAAAATGAGGTCGTTTACCGCCAAGTCAACTTCTCCATCTTCGAAAAGTACTTGCAACATTTCGTTGCACGAGATAATGCCCAGTTGATTGATGCCGATCCTTGTGTAATAAGATTTGCTCCCCCATCGATGATCGTATTCGGGTCTGTAAAGAAGGACCAGCAACACACGAGCATTGCCCAACCAATCAATTAGATAGTCCAAAAACTCCTCCGAAGTCTTATCAATCCAATGAAGGTCCTCCACAGCGATTACCAGTAGCTTCTCTTGACTAATGCGAATCAGCAAGTCTCGGATGGCCTCAAAGGTTATATCCCTTTTCTGTTGCGGTTCGAGCTGCTGATAATTCTCATCGTCAGGTTGTAGCGATAAGAGTTCCTGAAAGGGCGCGATCGCCCCTTGCAGCATACCATTGAGAGAGAGAATTTTCTCCTCGAGCTTCATCTTGATCTGAGACTCGCTGTCACCTTCTTCGATTGCAAAGTAGGATTTCAGGATATCCAAGATAGGAAGATAGGCCATTGATTCGCCATAGTGGAGGCATCGCCCCTCGAGGTAAAAAAATTCATCCACTGGCAGCAGGCTTTTAAATTCCATGAGCAACCTGGATTTTCCCACACCCGGCTCTCCCACGAGGCCAACAACCTGTCCTGCTCCAGTTTTCACATTTGCATAAACCTCCTGAAGGGCAGCCATGGAGTTCTTCCTGCCCGCCAAGGGCGTGAGACCTCTGGCCTGCATGGCTCCTATTCGTGTCCGTACCCTCCTCGCTCTAATTAGCTGGAAAGTCTTTTGAGGTTCAGATTTTCCTTTTACTTCTACTGTTTTATGGGGCTGGAAAGCAAAGAAATCCTTGGCAAGTCTGTAAGTGTCCTTAGACACCAGGATCGTACCAGGTTCGGCCACACCCTCCATTCTGGCCGCTAAATTGGTAGTATCACCTATGGCGGTATAATCCATTCTGAGGTCATCACCGATTGACCCCACAACTACCAAGCCTGAATTCAGCCCGATGCGCATGGAGAAATCGACTTTCCATCTGTCCTTGATTCTGCTGCCGTAATACCGAATGGACTTCTGGATTGACAAAGCCGCATGGCAGGCTCGCTGAGCATGGTCTTCGTGAGCCACTGGTGCGCCAAAAAGCGCCATGATTCCATCACCGGTAAATTGGTTGACCGTACCTTCAAATCTATGGATTTCATCCAAGAGTATTCTAAAGATTCCATCCATGATCTGGTGAACCTCCTCAGGGTCCAACTTGTCAGCAACGTAGGTATAGTTGGCCACATCAGCGAAGAGGACCGTTACTAGCTTTCTCTCTCCTTCAATGGAGCTTCGAGTAGTAAGAATCTTGTCTGCTAAGAATTTGGGGGTATAGGATTTAGGCCGGGTGTAATCTAGTATTTGCTTTTTGTATGGCTCTTTGAACCTATGACCGCACTCCATACAAAATTTAGCACCGCCAGGTGTTACTGCTCCACATTTGTAGCAATGAAAACCCAAGATTTTGCCGCACTGAACACAATACTTGGCCTTTTCTGGATTCTCAAATTGGCATTTTGTGCATTTCATCTGACCTTCTCCGTGGGTATTAATCCAGTGCCTAAAGTCGATTAGCGAGTATGGGATGATCCCGGTGGAAACCAAAACCACTTGGAGATGCCGACAGAGAGCCCTTGCAGGAGAAACTTTGGCGTCTGCATTAATGAGTGTCCATCCGGAAACTCCCTAATGTCATTCTGAGCCCTGCGCTTTGCTCAGGACAAGCTCCGCGAAGAATCTTCCGGACCCAGTAGCCACGAGATTCATCGTCGTTCCGCCATTCGCGGGACTCCTCAGAATGACAACAGAAGAGCAAGTTTCCGGATGGGCACTAATTGGTTACAGCTTAGAAAATTAGCTCTGGTCTTGTCAATAATTTACAGGACTGATGGATTATCGGCAGGAGGATTTTCTCCATTTCAGTCTGCAAGGGTTGAAAAAAAGAGGACTAGGCTTTCCACCAGTTCGGCCATGAACTTGTAGTCCAGTTTTTCCATGGTGTCTGAGGGCAGATGGTAGTGGGGATTGCGATAGAAGGCGGAATCAGTGATCATCACCGCTTTGTAACCTTGGTCCCAGAAAGGGCCATGGTCACTCAATCGTACCGAAGGCATCAACCAACCACCAAGAGGCACGGTCAGCTTGATCACCGGCAGATCTCGGTTTTTCTGAAAGGCCTGGTAAAGTGAGTTGGTGAGACCTGTTGATTTGAGATTGCCCACAATGCCGATAAAGTTTCCCTCCTTGGGATAGTTCATGAACATCACGGGAAATGGATAGTCCTGACAGCCTTTCTGGTGGCAGGTGTAGCCTACCATCTCCAGGCAGAGCATA
>JARRNM010000026.1:0-1064 GCA_037384945.1 Deltaproteobacteria bacterium | reverse complement strand
CTCTTCCAAGGGAAAGGAGACAAGCTTCACCCCGATTCCTGAATGCTTGTTTGCAAGCAAAGACTTCAGTTCCCTTGCAGTCTCCAACTGGACAGCAATGGCGCTGGCATTGTCGTCTGCACCTACTGTGCCCCAGACCGAGTCGTAGTGCGCGCCCAGGAGATAGTGTTTGGTTGGCCTTACCCCGATGTCCATGTTGGCCACAATAGTGGCCACGGTGAAATCCTTGTATGGGTATGACTCCCTTCGGCAGGGAAGCTCCAGGTCTCGATAAAAGGACTCTATATAAATAGCAGTTTTCTCGAGATTTTCTGGCATCCCTACACTCCGCTCGCCGATAGTGACCGTAAGGTGCTTTACATGTTCTCGAAGTCGCTCCGCGGTTTTCTCAACATCCCTTATTTCCATACCTTTCCCCCCACTTTCGGACTCTTCCTGGTTGCAAGAGATACCGAGGAGAACAACGAGCAAGGCCAAAGTCAGGAGAGCAAAACGACTACCAACCATCCTATCCGTCTCATTCTATAGCAATTTCCGCCAATATAGCAGCTATACAATAAAAAATCATTTGACAACAAAGATTCTCCGTGGGCTACATTACTGCGGAACTGGACGGCTTTCTGCAGCACACCCCCGCTGCTGAGAAGGAGAACTAGCATGGGGCACTGAGCAAGATTTCAGATTGCGGATTGCGGATTTTTAGTTTCGAAATTCAAAATTCGATTAGTTACTTTACTCCGCATTCTGAAGGCCTCAGGAGGCCTGATTGAAGATTCACCACGGAGTCACAGAGGACACAGAGGAAGGAGTTTTTCCCTGGCCGGGAGACGACGGCCAGGGAAAAGAGTCTCCGCCTGCGGCGAGAGCTCTTTAGCCTGGCGCCAACAGTTGACACAAAGCCACTCGGTTACTAGATCGTGCCCGCAGAGCTGAGATCTTTTGCCCGATCGCCGTCTCCCGATCGGACAAAAATATAGTTCCCTCTGTGCTCTCCGTGTCTCTGTGGTTAGTAAATAAAAGTGGATATCCAAATCTATTATCTAAAGCATGCGGAGCTAACCCGA
>JARRNM010000025.1:52298-54444 GCA_037384945.1 Deltaproteobacteria bacterium | reverse complement strand
TACCAACATACCTCGAAAAACTGCACTCCCATGTTCCCATCAGTAAGGGCGCCGGCTTCTGAATTACCTGGCAAAAAGTTTCGGGTTTCAGCTCAGAATCATCGAATCGAGTGTTTCCCTTGGTGATGCATCCACCTAGGGTAAAGAGGAATACCAGGAAAATAGTGAGTTTTTTCATGCTAATCTCTCCTCTTTGCTTCGCATTACTTGTCAGCTTAGAAGACATAAATCGGAACAATCAGGGAGCCTTTGTTTGATATTGCTACAAAGCCCGCCCCGTCATTTTATCAGGCACCATAACAAAAGAACACCGGTTCCCTTTAGATAGGGCCCATCAGGGATTTTCCTGCCAGACATTGACTTGTCGTTTACAACCATATTCAATTTGTGATAAAGAACTAGACAAGTTAGACCGGCAAAGGAGCTGGATTTCATGGGGCAAGCGACGAATCCGGGGCTGTCGAGGCTCCCTTTAATAGGCCCAGCCATGAACAGAAAGCTTAAGGCTCCCAAGAATAGATGGTATTTCCTCATATGGCCCTCTTTGGTTCTGGCCTCCGTACTGTTGATTATCTGGAGCCCCAATGGTCTACTCCATCTCCGTGAACTCCGTGTTGAACACCAGGAACTTCTGCAAAAAAATAATATCCTAGAAAAGGAAAATCTGCATCTCTATGAGGAAATCAGCCGTCTGGAAAATGATCCCGATGCCATAGAGAGCTTGGCCCGCCAGGACCTAGGACTGGTCAGAGAGGATGAACTTATTTTTCAATTTGTCAAACCTCTGCCAAAGAAATAGAAAATCCGGGCCCTCACCACCCACAGATGGGATTTCCATGGTTTTTTTCCCTTACGGCAGCTCGTAAAGCAATTGAAACTTGACTTGACCCAGAGTACCAACCTTTCTCTCATTGAATGAAGCTCTTTTTCCCACTCCCTGCTTCCCCTACTTCCCCCATAGTAAGTTCCAGGTTATGCTAAGATTCGGATAGGGTCTGGTTGTATTGACCCTAAGCCCAAGCCTGAAACCTCCTTCCACGCCCCACCCTTGCTTAAGCCATGCAAGGGTGGGGATTTTTTTGTGAAGGTCCCTTTCCTTCCCTTTGTGCGAGCAGGTGATGCATGAAATATGTGGGCTAAGATTTCTACAGGTAAACGAGAGAATTTTATTGTATTATTGGAATTTGATGAGATGAAGTATTTGGCGAATGGCAACTGCTCAAGGAGTCTTTCAGGAATGAGTAAGAGAGTGCTTTTTACTTCAATGCTGGGTGTTCTTCTTTTCGCTTGTTCTGGCTTGGGAATAGAGGACTACAACGAGATCTTCAAAGAAAAAGGGCACCCACCAATTATACTTGGCTACTACGCCCCGGAAGCAATTCGTCCTGGGACCACGTGGAAGATATACTTGCGGGCCGAAGACAAGGATGGCAACATGGCATACGCGACCACCACCTTGTACCAGGCAGACTTTGGTTATTATGCCACGGATTACACCAGGCTTGAAGGGAAAGATAAAAAGGAATGCTTTGGCTACATAGCCCTGAAGACTCCATCTGACACAAAATTGACATTAGACAAATTCACTATGGAAATTGTCTTCGTTGACAGTCAGAATTATAAGAGTAAAGCCGTCCAGCTGCCCCTGACTTTTTCCTATCTTACCCAGCCGGAAATCCCGGCGGAATGGCAGGCTGCTGCAAATCACCCTCTAGGTGAACTGGTGACCAGAATTCAAAGTACTGCTTCGCTGGCCGAGAGTTCCGGCTCCCAGTAAATGTTGCTTTTCTTAAGTAAAACATCTATATTCTTGCCTAAATAAAGACCGATCTTAACCTAGGAGCTAGGGAAGGTGATCATGGATGAACTTGAACTATATCAGCAAATGATGAGTAAGGATCCCTCCTCGCAGGTATTTGTTTATCTGGCTGAGGTACTATTGGAACATGGGATGTACAAGGAGGCCGTTGAGACCTGTGTAAATGGATTACGGTTCCGTCCCCATGATCTTCGGGCCAGAGTGATACTCGGGATGTCTCTCCTGCATAGGGGTGAGTTAGACCGGGCCGAAAGCGAACTGCTCAAGGCTAAAGAGATGCTTGAGATAAACGCGGTTATTTACCGTGCTTTGGCTGAGCTTTATGAA
>JARRNM010000025.1:0-52276 GCA_037384945.1 Deltaproteobacteria bacterium | reverse complement strand
CTTTTTGAAGCCATTCACCCAACTGAAAGAGAGACGGTCAGGGGGGAAGAAGAGGGAACCGAATCAGAAGCAGCCCTTGCAGAGGTTATACCCGAAAAGACAGAGATGTCCACCATCACCATGGCCCGACTCTATGAAGAGCAAGGTCACTTAAAGGAAGCTGTTGAAGTGTATCGCAAAATCCTCGACGCTTCTTCTGAAATCGAGGGCGTGAAAGATAAGCTTGCCGATTTGGAGAGACGAATTGATGAGGGTCGACCTAAGCGAAATCTCTTATCAATCCTTGAACTGTGGCAAAAGAATATGCAAGAGAAAATTGGCGCAGAAAAACCATCGACCTCCCCCGAATCATCAGGGATCGATCCGGAAAAAATCGCCGCCTTTATGCAGAAATATGTTAAAGGGTCACACTCTGGATAATCTTCGTGCACCAATCGTTCCTCGGAGAGCTGGCCAGAGATCAACAACCTACTGTGGGATCCAGATTTGCTTAGAATTCCTCGCCTCTTTGGGAGCCCCGGCGGGGAACATAGAGATTTAAATATCATTGCGGACAGGAGTTTCCCCAAAAAAATTTTACAAACGTCGGCCACGGGGAAGCTACTCCACAACGCGCAAGATTCGCTCCATCTATTGGCAGAATTCCTGTTTAGTGTGCACCATATCTTCATGCAATCCCTCGCAAAGCTGAGATGGGTGAAGATAGGTTGCTCAGATGCTCGTTGTTTCGCAGCTTCCCCTTTTGGCCTCTGCTGATGTCTCTTCTGAGTGACCTGCCCTGTTGAATCCCACCTTCGGTGGGTCCGCCTAGGGGAATTCAACAGGGCTGACGGAAGGTCTATGCCGCTTTCCGCCTACGGCGGACTGGGGGAGCCCGTGGCCCCGTTCTGCAGGAACGGGAAACAGGGAGGGGGCGTTTTCTCCCCCGGCCACAGCCGGGCCAGAAGTGACTTTGCCGCGGGCGGATGCGCCCTGGAACGACAGAAGGGACATCAGCAAGGACACTTTCATTTGTAGACCAAAGGTAAAGCGGCTCCTGAACTAGGTTTGGAAGAATAATCCACTGATTTTTGCGGAAGCTCCTGCATTGGGGAAACTTCCCTGATGCTCCTTCTGCACCTTGCGGTGAAAGACTTGGGCTAATTGGAGAGAGATCATGTATTCTACGGCTAACTTTCGTAAAGGTTTAAAAATCGAATTAGAGGGCAAGCCTTTTGTCATCGTTGATTTCCTTCACGTCAAACCCGGCAAAGGTGGGGCCTTTGTCCGAACCCGCCTCAAGAATATGGAAACTGGTCAGGTTCTGGAAAAAACCTTTCGATCCGGTGAAAAAGTCGATCGCCCTGATCTTGTGGAGAGGGAGATGCAGTATCTCTATCAAGATGCCGAAGGTTACTGCTTCATGGACAACAACAATTACGAGCAGATTTTCATCGACGACGAGCACTTGGGTGAAAGCAAAAATTTCCTCAAAGAGAACGTGGACGTCAAAATGCTTTTTTTCAACAGCAAGCCTATAGGTATAGATCTCCCCATTTTCGTGGAACTATCAGTCGCTCAGACAGAGCCGGGTCTTCGGGGGGATACAGCCACCGGTGCCACCAAGCCAGCCACTCTAGTGACAGGGTATGTTATCCAGGTTCCTCTTTTCATAAACGAAGGTGATGAGGTTAAGATAGACACACGCACGGGTGAATATGTGGAACGGGTTTGAGGCTGGCTTAAGATTGTAGATTTCAGATTTAAGATTGTTGATCTAGCACTGAAGAAGTGACAACAGCTAACTTTAAGTAGTCACCAATCTATAATCCCTAATCTGCCATCTGCAATCCAAAATCCATGCCCCCAAGTCACAAATCTATAATCTAACATCTCCGATCGGCAATGCTCTGGTTGGGCACGCTAAGTGCAGAGGCTCCAAGTTCAATAGAACTCTTTACATAGAGAGCTGTGTAGTGCGAAATTTCTCTGGTTTAGGGGACTGAGAGCAGCTTTCTTGAGACGAGAGGTGTGATGACGGAGATCAACCGTTTGGCTTTGTCGCTCAGCAAACTGGGGATACAGGCCCTGGCCCGTTGGTTTAAGGCATCAGTACGCGTCTACGGTGCCGAAAATATTCCAGATGGTGTGATCATCTTCGCAGTAAACCATTTCACTCGCCTCGAAACCTTAATTCTCCCTTACGAATTTTACCGACTCACCGGCAAACCAGTCATGTCGCTCGCCTACCACGGGCTATTCACCGGTCCTCTCGGCACATATCTGGATAACATAGGTGCTGTTTCCACCAAGGACCCCAACCGCGACAAAATTATTATTCGCTCTCTCCTGATTGGAGACCATCCCTGGCTAATATTCCCTGAAGGCTCCATGATAAAGGACAAAAAGATCATTGAGAGCGGCAAGTTCCTCATATACAGTACCACCGGTACCCGGCGACCGCCCCATACCGGTGCTGCAGCGCTGGCGTTACGCACCGAGTTCTACCGGCGAAGGCTTCAACACCTGCAGGAGGCCAACCCGAATTTGCTCGAACAACTGTTGGAGGTTTTTGATCTTTCATCCCCGGAGCAAGTGAGCAAAAAGGAGACCTTTCTGGTGCCGGTTAATATCAGCTACTATCCCATCCGCTCACGGCAAAACGCCATTGAGAAAATTGCCTCGTATCTTGTAAAAGATATGCCTGATCGCTTAGTGGAAGAACTGCAGACCGAAGGAACCATGCTTCTTTCCGGCGTGGATATTGATATAACCATTGACAAGCCTCTGGCCATAAGGCCATTCCTTCGGAAGCGAATGATTGAGAAAGACATACGCACTCCCCGCCCCATAATGCCCGACGATGTGCTGCCTTCCAGGCCAGCAATGCGACTAATCGCCAGTAAACTTACCAGAAAGGTCATGGCCTCCATCTACCAGAATGCGATGGTCAATTATGACCACCTCATTGCCTATATCTTGAAATATTATCCTGGGCAAAAGTTGAGTTTTTTCAGCCTGGCGCAGCGGCTCTATTTGGCGGTGGAAGCAGTCACCAGGCTCAAGTCGGTGAGGTTACATTCAGGGTTACTCCAGGACCAGTGCGTTCAGCTCTGTCGCAACTACCACAAGGTCTTGGCTGACTTCCTCGAGGTGGCGAAAAGAAGCGGTGCGGTGGAAGTGGAAGGCGATCTCATCCAGTTGAAAAGGCCCGCAATGAAAACTCTTTTCGATTTTCACAGCATCCGCAGAGAGAATCCCTACCAAGTTATTCTCAACGAGGTGGAGTATCTTCGGCCGCTGACCAGGAAAGTGCGGATAATTGCTGAACATTCCGATCGGTTGGTGCGCTGGCGTCTGCGGCGCAAATTTCTCCGAATCGCTAAACAGGAGTTTGACTTCGACTATGCAGCCTACTGGCGCGAGGGTGAGTCCAAACCAAAAAATATTGGTTCTCCTAATTTTTACCGCAAACTTCGCCCGAAGGCCGGAATATTGCTGGTTCATGGTTACTTGGCTGCCCCTGAAGAGATGAGGCCCCTGGCCGAGTATCTCCATCGACAGGGCTACACCGTTTTTGCCCCGCGCCTTCGCGGACATGGCACCAGTCCTGAAGATCTGGCCCTCAGAACCTGGGAAGATTGGTTGCAGTCAGTGGAACGAGGTTATATGATCCTGGCGAATAGTGCCAAGGATGTTGTTTTGGGTGGCTTCAGTATGGGAGCCGGTTTGGCCCTCTTTGCGGCTACTAACATGCCATATAAGGTCAAAGCCGTTTTTGCCATTAATTGTGCGATGAGACTGAGGCGACGAACCGCCAAGCTTGCTCCAGCTGTTGTCCTGTGGAACAGACTGGTGGATAAACTAGTTAAAGATGAAGGGCGGAGACACTTTGTGCCCAACGAGCCTGAAAACCCTCATATCAACTATTTCCGCAATCCTATAAGTGGAGTAAAAGAGCTAATGGAGCTCATGGAACAGCTCTCACACCGGCTTGATCGCATAAAGGTTTCGACTCTTGTGATACAATCATCCGAGGATCCGGTTGTTCACCCCGAGGGAAGTAAAGAAATATATGAAAATCTAGGTTCCGAGGATAAGGAGTTGATCATGTTTAACTCGGACCGCCACGGAATCCTCAGAGGCGAAGTCTCACAGCGGGTTTTTGCCCGGGTAGCAGAATTTCTCCAAAGTAGAATTTGATTTGAATAGGAAAGGAATTCGTCATGAGATCAATAACCGCAGAACTCATACTTGAGACGGCGAAGTCAAGCATGAGGTCCGCAGAGTATTGTATGCTCATCACCCTAGGTGAGGGAGGGGAAGCAAATGCCAGGTTGGTCCAACCATTTGAGCCTGAACCGGATATGACCATCTGGGTCGGCACTTGGTCGAAGTCCCGAAAGGTGCGGGAAATCCGAAGGGACGGCCGGGTTACTCTGGCTTTCTATGACAAAGAGAATACCGCCTATGTCACTCTCCTGGGGTTGGCCCAAATAGAGAATGAACTCAACAAGAAACGCAAGTACTGGCGGGAGGAATGGATTGGCTTTATTCCGCAAGGCCCTGACGGAGATGACTATGTCCTGGTCAAATTTATTCCCTTTCGCCTTGAACTTATGAGTTTTGCTAGGGGTATTCTGCCGCAACCTTATGGACTTAAGCCTGCCGTGGTACTTCGCTCGGAGGATTCGTGGGTTGCAGCTGATAATGGTTAGAGCCTCTCGACAATCCACCATTCCTCAGATTATCTATCTGCCCTCGTGATGTGATCACCAATTTTTCGCAGTCGCACGAGTTCATCCTCATGCATGGGACCACGGTCTAGGGTTTTTAGAGCTTCTTGCATTTGCTCTAGATTTTTAGGTCCGGTCATACAAATATCAACTGCTGGATGGGACAAAACAAAACGGTAACAATCACTTGCCGACGGTGGAGATTCATCCGCTGGCATTCTTTTTTCTTCGAGAAGTTGCCCCCATCTTGTAGCAGTATAACTTACCACACCTGGCCTGTCATCGCCGTGCAAGTAAGGGAAAGACTCTAGCTCCGCTCCTCGGTGGGCGGCACTGTAGCGAATGTGAAAGATATCAAACAGGTTTTCTTGGGCTAATTGCGGAAAGAGCCTTCGATTGTGGCTGGAGATGGCCAAAAAACGAAACATCCCCTTTCTCTTCATAGTCTTGGCCCGTTCCAATATTCTCCTTGGAGGTGTCTTTCTGTAGCAACCCAGGAGTAAGACGTCGCCATACTCTATAGCCAAACGTTTTAAGGCCTTCCGACAGGACAGTTCCAGCAGAGAAGCGGAGCGTGAATAACTCTGGACTACGATAATCAAGTCATTACGTTTACCCCGCCCGCAGATATTTCTGATCGCTTGAGCCATTCCACTTTTACGCAAAGACCCCCAGTAGAAATAATTACATCCTCGATCAAATGCTTCTTCAAAGGCCTCAACGGGAGCACCATAGCCTGAGGCGACTCCCAATCTTCCTACTTTAAGGCCTGTCCGGCCCAGAACCGCTGGTTGGTTTAAATTCATCTACCGTTCCTCATGGGCGATGCTGAATATTATGTTATCCTGGTCAAGGATTCCTCCTGTTGAATCAGTCTATTCTTTAATCTATTTCTTGTGTTATCCTCCTTCAGTGCTTAATAAATCATGAAAGAATCATTCTCGTCAATCTAGGAGGTAACTATGAAACTACGCACCCTGGGAACTTCTGAAGTAAAAATTTCTCCGATCATAATGGGCACCTGGCAGGCAGGCAAAGATATGTGGGTGGGGATAGATGACTCTGAAACCATCAAGGCCTTGCGGGCGGCATTTGAGGCGGGTATAACTACCATAGATACCGCCGAGTATTATGGCCATGGTCATTCTGAACGAGTTATAGGCGAAGCCCTTGCTGATGTCCGAGATCAGCTGGTGTACGCTACCAAAGTTTTTCCTAACCACCTTAAATATGATCAGGTTGTGGCAGCCTGCCACCTCTCCCTTAAGAACCTCAGGACGGAATACCTTGATCTCTACCAGATTCACTGGCCTGCTGGTTCTTGGGGTACCGACCCTGTACCCATAGAGGAAACCATGAGGGCACTGAACGACCTTAAGAAGCAAGGAAAAATCCGGGCAATTGGTGTGTCAAATTTCTCCCGAGCACAACTAGAAGAAGCAGTCGGGTTTGGTCGGATTGATAGTTTGCAGCCCCCCTACTCTCTTTTCTGGCGTCAAGTAGAAAAGGATGCCCGACCTTACTGTGTGGAAAATAATCTTACCATTATGGCCTATTCTCCCATGGCTCAGGGACTGTTGACTGGCAAATTTGCGATTAATCACAAATTTGCCAAAGGCGATCACCGCTCAAAAAACAAGCTGTTCAAAGGCGAAAACTACCAGCGCGTTCAGCAGGCACTGGAAGAACTGCGCCCCATTGCCGAAGGCAATAGAATTACCCTCGGACAACTGGCCCTCGCTTGGCTCATTGCTCAGCCCAGTACCTGTGCAATTGCCGGAGCACGGAATGTTGAGCAAGTGAGGCAAAACGCCAAGGCGGGCGAAATCCTTCTCTCCCCTGCCGACTTAGAGGAGATCGACCACATAGGGAGGAGTGTCACCGACCACTTGGACGATAATCCGGTGATGTGGGAATTTTAGCTTGTAGTCGGGGCTAGGTTGGAGAAGTAGTTATGAGCAGAAAAATACCGGTAGTACTTTTGGCAGCTTCTCTGCTGTTCGGCTGCGGGTTAGTTTGGAAAGATGAGGGCCCTTTGCCGAGGCAAGAAGGTAGCTCTCCAGAGATTGTAAGCTTTCAGGCTGAACAGGTCATTCGCCCTGGTGAAACCTGGAGGGTTTACCTGAAACTGCGAGACGTGGATTGCGACGTGGATTACGTAGTTACTCATCTATGGCAGCCAGGTGTCAGTGCCTACCCGGTCAGCTTTACTCCGATTAAGCAGCCTGGCTGCCCTGAGATTGTGGGTTACATTTTCCTTAGAACTCCCACTGATAGAAGTTTAATCAGGAATCAATACGAGGCAAAAATTGTTGTTCGAGATCGGCGAGGGAATTACAGTAAATCGATTAATTTGCCGCTGAACTTTGATTTGATTGCTTCCAAGGAGTTACCTGAAGAGTGGCAAGGCCAACCTGCGGTTTCTCTTGGCGCCATAATGATTGACCTGGAAGATACCCAAAGAAGTGAAACAGGAGGATAGTAGAGGGATTTGGGATTGCGGATTGCGGATTTGGGATTAAGGAATTATCTGTCTGCTGCCAGTTGCCAGCTACCTGCTGCCAGCTGTATTTCCCTATTTCCTAAGAGAAAACTCTGACCATCAGGGGAATTGCCACAAAGGTTCCCAGGGAACTTCCTATATTGGTAAATACTACGACCAGAAGAATTCGGGTTATCTTGTTCCTCCAAAATCCTCTCAACGAGGAGATGTCCTCAGGCAACCGCTCGAAGTCCTTGACCTTTGGCTTGTCCACGAAAGCCTCGACAAAGCCGCAAACCCAGCCAGCAGCGATCATGGGATTGAGCGAAGTGAGTGGAGCAGAGACCACAGCGGAGAAGATGGTCAAGGGATGTGCAAATGCAATGATGGCACCAAGACCGGCAAGTGTGCTGTTAGCCAAAATCCACCACTTGAGCATGTTGGTGGTTGTGGAAGCCCCAGCGGTGAAAAAACCTAAAATAAACATTGCCACTATTAGGAGGGGAATGGCCCACTTTAATACCCTGACGATTTTACTCCTTGGCGGAATATGATTAAGTGGCGTGATATCTATGGGCAAGTTCCAATAATGTTTTATTCCAGGAACGTGCCCGGCACCGACCACAGCCACAATCTTCTTACCGGGAGCCCTTCTAATCTCGTGCGTAAGGTACTGATCTCTTTCGTCAATGAGGATGTGTTTTACTTCCGGCAACTCTTCGCCAACCTCTGTAAGCAAGCTTTCGAGGACGTCCCTCTTCTTCATCTCTTCGATTTGTTCTTCAGTTATGGAATCCAAACCCCCTGCGGAGATAATGATTTGAGCCAAAAGTTTGACTTTGGTCCACAACCCCATTAAGCGCCAGGTTCTCGCCAATGTGGTGCGTATATCCCTGTCTGCAAGATGAACGGTGGCACCCACCCCCTGGGCTGCCTCAATGGCGCGCATCATTTCTTCACCAGGTTTGATGCCAAGCTTGTAACCAATCTTTTTCTGAAAATAGGCAAGAATAAGATTTGACAGTAGGAGAAAAGTCTTTTTTTCCCTGATCACCCTAAAAAGATTTGCCTCTTGCCAGGTTTTCTTTTCTGTTAGAGATTCATACCTCGATTTGCACAGTTCCACACAGACTGTATCTGGATTTTCTTCATTAATTACCTGATTGACTAAATCCACGCTTTCCCTCGACACATGAGCCGTGCCGACAAGGTAGATTTCTTTGTCCTCAAAGGTTAGATAATGTACGTTGTCTTCGACCATTGCTATTTTGCCTGAAGAGGTTTTTTGATATTGAATGTAATTGCTCTTGGATATGAAAGCAAGACAAGATAAAAGGGTACTCAGAAAATAAGGTTTCAGGTTTCAGTGTTCAGGTTTCAGTGTTCAGGAATAACTATCCAGGGTTCAAGTCTAGCGTTTCTGTTCTTTCTTCCTGACACCAGACACCTGAAAACTGAAACCCCACTCGTTACTTCACTAGTTCAGAACAGCTCTGCTCTCCCAGTAGAGGGCGGGTTGCTGCGATCTGAGGTGCTGAAATCTCGTTAGGTATCTGAGGAGGGCTAGGAACCCTTCAGTTGATTGATGAAGTTGGCAAAGCATATTGAGGAGAAATAAACTGTTTTTGTTTGTGGTCCGAAGCAGATTTCATCGCAGTCCACAAGTTTGAATTGTTCAAAAGGCTTGAGAGCCTTTCCATTCAGTAATGTTCCGTTCTTGGAGCCGCAGTCTACGATGTAACAGCTTTTGGAGGAGGGATGTAGGTAGAGATAGGCATGTGTTTTTGAGACCAAATTGTCATAGATTACTATGTCGTTAGTTGCGTCCCGTCCAATAGCCACAGTGTTCGTCGCCGTGTCAAATTTCCTTTTTCTAACTTCTATGACTTTAGCATCATGAATATTGGCAATTGAGAAATCCCGTTTGATTGCTCGCATGGCATGATCTTCGTCAAGTGATAGAGTGTTAAACTGGAAAACTGCGTTGTTACCACCACTTGCCGACTCCTCCACTAAAAAGCCATAAGGGTTAGCTCTTATGATATCGGCGAAGTCCAGATCCGAAAGGGCATGAAGATAAAAGGAAATTTCCCTGTACCTGTATTTTGCCACGATCTCCGAGTGTTCAACTTTTTCGAATTCTTGTAAGTCTCTGCTGAATTCCAGAGCGACCCCCTCATTACGTTCATCCACCCGCCTGACAATCGCATCGCCACGCAAGCCGAAGATCTTATCTTTATCAGTGAAGCTTGGAGGGAGGAATAGGGTAACAGTTGCTTGATCTCCAGTTTGAAAGGACCGCCAGTCCCTGGTTTTTACATAAACACCGCCCTGGCTGATGTTCTCGGTTAAACCCTCGGTCTCGTGTCTAACTTTGGCGTTGAACAACCTGGCTTCAAACTGACGCTGGATGCGAACATATTTTCTCCGTTCAGAAGAGGTCATAGGTCTCCTGTCTTCCCTTGGTGCACTCTTAGGTTATGGGACCTCAGCGAGTATAGCTGACCATTTGCTTATTTAGAAAAATTTGCAATTTTTATGCCCACTTAGCGAACAAAATGTGGAGAGTTATCTCACTGAATTTTCATCACTTCCCTTTACCCACCTCACTCTCTCTTGCACATGTTGTTGTTCAGTTGCACAAGTTAGTGGACATGTGAGTCGACCCTTGAACCGGTTCTAGATAAGGAGAGGAGGCAGGAATTAGGGATCTTGCCAGAATGGACATTGCTCATTCAGTGGTCATCAGGAAACTCCCTAATGTCATTCTGAGCCCTTCGATTAACTCAGGATCTACCCCGGGAAGAATCTCCGGGCGAGCCAGTAGTCATGAGATTCTTCGTCGTGCCGCTCTTAGCGGGACTCCTCAGAATGACAATCGAAAAATAAGTTTCCAGATAGACACCGTTTTGGTAAATATTATTCAGGAAAAGATGAAAGCTTAGAGGTATTTCCATGAACAAGCAAAAATGTGGTAGAGTTTAAATGGAAGTCAGGACGAAAATTGGAGGCACGACCATGGCCGTAATCTCGGTTTACGAGGACTTTGCTTCGGGGGGTCAAGAGCTGGGCCGAATTCTCGCGAAAAATCTCGGTTACCAATATGTTGACAAGTCTCTTTTTCAAGAAATTGCTGAAGCCCTGCATGTATCGGAGGGAACTTTGGAATCATTTGAAAAGAGTCGACAATACCGGATATCCAATATCTTTTCAAATCTGTTCAGTAGAGACTACATTCAACGAATTGTGGGATACGACAAATCAGTGGTGGAGGAGAAAGAGTATCAGAACAATTTAAAGAGGCTGGTTCTCAGTGTGGCAGAAGAAGACAATGCCGTGATTATTGGGAGGGCATCTCACTACTTTTTGAGAGATAGGAAGAATTGTTTGCGTTTTCGTTTAGTTGCTTCTGTTGACTTCCGCCTGAGATATGCGGTGGATCAGCTCGGTATATCCCCGGACCAGGCCCAAAGGGTGATAGAGAGGAGAGATAGAAATCACCAATGGTTTCACCGCTCGGTCTGTGGGGACAGCTACGACAGCCCGCTGCTGTTTCACCTAACCTTGAACACCGGACTTATTTCATTCAAAAAAGCAGCAGGCATTATGCTGTCACTGGTAGGCGCCACCAAAAAATAGTGTGGGGTTCACTTTTTTGGCACCAGGATTATCTCTATGCGGCGATTCTGACGCCTACCCTCGGCGGTGTCGTTGGAGGCTACCGGGCTGTAGTAGCTAAAGGCGGCTGCACTAAGCCTTTCTGGCTCTAGCCAACCTTTCTCTTGGAGAAAACGGACAACACCTATGGCCCTAGCTGCTGACAATTCCCAGTTGGTGGGATATCTGTCCATTAAAGCCAGCCCGATGGGAACATCGTCCGTATGGCCCTCGACCACCACGTTCTGGTTTTTGTTCTCCCTCAGCGAGTCAGCCAGCCTCAGAAGTGCCTCTTGGCCTCTCGTGCCAATTTTGACTTTGCCGGTATCAAAAAGAATTTTATCCACAAAAGTTACCTTTAGTTTTCCCTCTATCTCCTCAATTTTGACTTCCTGTGCTTTTATCTGCTCTTGCAGACTATTCTCTATTTTCTCCTTTGTGGTGTGAAGCTCTCTGATTATCCTTGTTTGCTCTTCAATTACGGATTCTTTCTTGGCAATGTCATATTTCAAATCTTCAACCTTTTCCGAGAGCTGACTCTTCTCGCTCTCCTTTTCTTTCATTTTTCCCTGACAATCTGCCAGGCTGTCAAAACACTTTTCTCTGCTTTCTTCAGTGTAGGACAGTCTACTATTAGTGTAGCCAAGCTTATCATTGGTACGAGCGAGATCGGATTCAACTTCTAGGTATTTTGATCTTGAAACACAGGCGGAAAGTAAAAAACCTATGGAGCAAAAAATCAAAAGTGATCGCTTGTTAAGCATTGTCCTCCCCCCTTTCCTACGGTCAAACCCGACCTACTTATTACCCGAACTCCGTCTATACCAACAGGATTAGTTTTTCCCCGTATATTTATTACTAGAGGCCTGGAGACAATTGGGACCGTATTATTTTCAATAAAATAGTGAAATGAGAAATCTCAGTCAATAGTGGAAGTTGGCTCATGGCAAATAAAAACCCCTTTGTTCCAAGATAAAAAAATGGACGGTTGGATTCGCCAACACCGATGGGTCGATTATCGCGCTTCAGAAAAAGTATAGATTTGTCCACCCCAAGTGACGGGCAGGATACGGAGAAGAGTTTCTCAGAGCAAACTGCGGATGACTGGCTTTATCCTTCTGACATCATTTGGCAGCAACCCTTTCGGCACATAGAAATTGCCGAGAGATTGCGAGAATTGATAACGAGCGCAAGCGGAATAATCTCCGTGGCAATATTTTTGCAGTAACTCAAATGCCTGAGATTGTGGATCTATCGTGCTCTTATAAAACCAACAATCTCCATGGATCTCACACCGAGACATCCTATCACCTCATGCTAAGGCTGCCCAAGACCTCAAAATATGCCACCGGAAAATACATAAACATCCTCACTCCCCGGGTGCTCCCAATCGATTTGCCTAATCGGGTAACTGCAAGGTATGTGCCCGAGTTGGGGATGTGGGATTTTTTATGGCGAATTCCGGCTGGCAGCTTGGTTATTCTAGATCTCAGAACCACTTTGTTTTCGAAGTGCTTTTTTGAATGCTGCGATATGGACGTCACCGGCGAAATGAACCGGGCTCTTTCCGTGGATAGGATCCCAACCAGCAGGATCTGCTGAGCAGAAGTACTGTGTTTCAAGGCCGATGCGAAATATGGCGTCCTCGACTGGCAATCCCTCCACCCGCCTGGCTGCATCCCAGGTCGCCCCGCAAGGAGCGCCCCGGATCACCTCGACTCTGCCGACCTTGCCCTCAGCGGTCTTCACTTCAAGCTCCGGTGAACCGAATAGCTCTCCGTATTGACCCAGACCAACCTGCCTGGAAAGGCCGCATCAGGTTGGAGGGGCAAAGATCCTTTGGCCCCTCAACTTCTTGCCGGATGCAACGACGGGGATTTCCCGCTCGGCACAAAGAACGGCGAGATCGTGGGACAGGTCCGGGTGCTTTAAAAAATCCAGCACGAGGTCCGCCGGTATATCTTTCGGCAAATAGTCTGAGGTATCGTCTATGATGGGAGGTAATGATTCGTCGATGGAGATGGTCTCAATCACAAAAATATCTTTTCCGTATTTTCTTATACCCCTTATCTTGCTTTCACCACTGCCATTCTGCTGGAAGACCAGTATCCTTTGCGTACCAGCAGACCTTATCGTTTTTCCTCTACCGGGAATAAAACAACCTGTGCACTTCTCTGTGGCCATTGCTAGCGACCTTTCAGCTACCACTGTCACTGCAGGTTGGTATCATTTAGAAGCCGGGAAACCGTGTCTGAGATAAACTGACGATCCTCGTCAGACATCTCAACGAAACGGACTCCCATCCCGAGAGCCAATACCTTCCCCGCCCATATCACTTCAGCTACAATTTCCACTGCTGCAGACTCCGGAGGTCTGATGGTTAAGACGATCCGCTCTCCTGGCTCCGGCGTCTCATCGCAGTGGATATAGGCACCGCCAATCCCAAGATTTCTCAGTTTAGCTTCGATAGTGCCCTGTGTGCTTTCGATGGTAACGGGCCATCTGATTTCGGCTCTTGGGTAAGTCCGTCTATCTTTATCAGGAATCATCTACTCACCCCCAAATCTAGAAAGTTTCGCTCTCGCAAGTTTGGAGTAGTGCAAGCACCAGACCTCTCGTAAAAGGGCTCTCTTGCTTCTATACTTGTACAACAACTGCAAAAATCAAACAATAAGTTTGTTTAATCACAGTAATGGACCTCTGCGCGAGGTTAGGTTTAAGTGGCTTTGCCGGTAAAGATTAGGAGCGGTTATGGAGTATTGGGGTATTGGAGTAACTCGATTGCGGATTTGGGAATGGGGATTGCGGAATTCTCATTAGATTTTCGAAACTTCTCTTTATATCTTCAATCCGAAATTCGAAATCCAAAATCCAAAATCGCCATTACTCCAGGATACCGTTGCAAGAGAAAAAGACCTTCGAACCAGCTCTGACGGCGGCTCAAAAACTGGTCTGGAGATGCCGGCTTCTTTTTTTCCATAAAAAAAGGCCCCTTAGCAATTTAGATGGTATAAGAGCTTTGTGCTTAGGGGCCAGTTCCAGTGGAGGGGATCACCCTCCTTCAGTGGACTGGGATATCTACAACACAGCTGCGCCGAATGTCAAGAGGAAAATAGACGTCTACCCTCCTCCGAGAAAAGGAAGAAAGATAACATCGTCCTTATTCTTGAGTACCCTTTCCAGGGAGGAAACCTTGCTGTTCACCGCCACAAGAATGCCATCATCCAGAGTTCGCAAATTGGGATAACATTCTTTTATATAGGACAAAAGGTCGGCAACACTAGTTTCCCTTAGCAGGGAAACCTGAATCCGGTCGGTCTGGGCTTGAGCTCTCTGCAATCCCAGGAATGTAACTGAGACATACATGGTTCTAATATTATTGTTATTTATTTCCAAGTTGTTATTCAACCCACCATGCATCAAGAACATTTCGCATTTGTCATTTTTCATTTGTCATTTCACGTTTGTTGGAAGAGTTTAATCATTCTAGTTCTTGAATGTAAAATGATAAATAATCAATGGGGAATGAAAGAATGACCTCCCGCGAGATCGGATTTCATGCTCCATACTCAGTGAGGAGGGCTTCTGCCTTCTCGTCAAGCAAATCAAATTTTTCTAAGGTTTCGCGCAAGGGTACCGCATCTGCATTATATCCTTTGACTTTGTAGACCTCATCGCAAAGCCTTTGATATTCATCCTGCCTGAGCTTCAGAAGGGCTCGATGCCTATCCTCGGGGTCGGGAGGAAAGTTATCCCCTCTTCCCAGACGTTCCTTTAACCACTCATCGTAATAATCGCGGCGGGATTGATACTCATTAAAATAGGCGGGACCCATCGCCCTCAAGGGGATCTGATCGAAGGCTCTGGTTCCCTTGCCTTGGCACAAATTGATCATTTTTTGCAAAAGATGCAGTCTCTCTGAATCATCGAGAATATCCTGGACGGTCTTCTTTTCTCCTATGGTGGCCCCATAGTATTGGGCATAATATTCAAGGGTTGGTTGATTCTGAGACGGATTATCAGTCTTGGCCGCCTCGGGGTGCCGCACGTCTATCCATGGGAGTTTACACAGACCCACAGCATTAAACCAGGTTCGAATCAAGGGGAACCATTTCAGGGCTTGCGCTTTCATTCGAAATGTCGGTATTTCGTTGTGAACCTGATCGATAAAAATGAGCCATGCCTCGTCGTGCTGGGGACCTTTGAGGGAAAAACCGTAACCACCCTGTTGTGCCAGCGACTCTTTGCAGATATACATGGAGAACTCTAAGCCTTTGACCTCCATGGCAAATTTATTCAACTCGGCCATGGTTTCCTCTACAGACGCTTTGGTCCTCACAGAATACCGTTCCGCCACCCACTGCTTGGCCCGGTGCACACCTTGTCCGCATATTTTGCCAATTCCCTCTCCCCCTGCCGTCTCATGGAGAAGACGGTCGGCAGAGTCGATATTACCCCAGGACAACTCGTAGCCAGTGTCTTGGATAGATAGATACCCCCGCTGGAAGCACTCCATAAGGAAGCCTGCTGTGACGCCCATGGAAATCGTATCCAGACCGTACTCGTCACAGTACCAGTTATATTCCATAATATAAGGGGGATCGAATATACCCTGGCAAGTAACGGCTGCAAGAGTCTCGTATTCTGGGCCATCAATCCCAACTTTTTCACCGGCCCGTGGGCCCCTGGTCAGCACCACTTTTTCAGCCCCCTTGGCGCAAGCCAGATTGCACCCCATATAGCAGCCGTCGGGTATTTTTCTCTCGAAGTAGCGTTCCAAAAACACATCGGCAAATACTCTGGGAGCGTCAGCATGTTTGCCATACTGATAGTTGTTCACAGGCAGTAGGTGGAACTTGTTCATGTATTCAACCAAAACAGGGGTGCCCCAGGCGCCAAGGCTAAGCTGTTTAGGATCCTGTTGGCTGATCACCCTTTTCAGTCTGGCTCCCGCTTCCTGGACCTCTTCTTGGTTAACAGGATAATTTGCCCTTACTCTGGGGAGGCTCGACTGGACCAGCACCGCCCTTAGACCCTTGAATCGCATAACCGTGCCAGTCCCACCGCGGCCGGCCTGTTTGCTTCGAATTCGCTTTCGGCGGCGGTCATAAAACAGGCTGTTGATGACGCCGAACCTCGCCTTCAGGGCTCCGTTACCAGTGGTAGCTACAGCCACATTTTCTCTGAACTCACCGCCGGTGAACTTTCTGATGAGTGCCTCCCCATAGCTAAGCCCTCCTGAGTCGATCTTCTCACCGAATGATGGGGCTTCAGCTATAGTAATGGTACCTTGGTCACCGTCTACCATTAGTACCACGTCTTTTTGGGCAATCCCTTTGACAGCCAAGGCGTCAAAGCCGCACATTTTTAGGAGCGGCGCAAAATGACCACCAATGTTCGAGTCGATGAAAGTGTCCGTCAGGGGTGAAATGGTTCCCACGACAAATTTACCGGTTCCCGGGAATCTTGGTTCATTGCCCAGGGGCCCGCTGGCCATCACCAGGATATTTTCCGGACTATCGTAACGGGTTTGTTTAGTGGTCCCGTCCCAGATCATTTTTATGGCATAACCGCGCCCACCTATATATTTGCGCCGGTAATCAGGCTGCACCTCAATGGTGGAGAGGGTCAAAGAGGTTAGATCTAACTGCAAGATTTTATCTGTATATCCGCCCTGCACAGGTGCTACTTCGTATTTGACCGACTCCAATGTCTTCATTTGCCTTCTCTGCTGCCTTATTGTTTGAGGTTTCGGAAAAGGATACGGGAACCGAAAAATTAGACTAGAACTGCGACAGGCCAACATTCCAATAAAGATACCGGACCTTGAGGGTCAGGCTATGAGCACCCCCAAGGGGGTTGTCAACGGTCTTTCCCTAGCACGGGAATCAGCTGGAGTAATGGAGTAATGCAGAGACTTGTCAAGGTTGAATCCTAGAGTTGGATTTGTCCAACACTCCAATACTCCAAAACCTCTGGTCATCTTTTGGGGCAACCCCATTGAAACTCGACCAGATCCAGAGAAGTAGGGTTCTTATATTAAAATAAAAAAAGGCCCCAAAGTAGATTCCAGCGCTTTTGTGGTAGTTTCTCGTCAAAGCCAACTTTGATATGTAACTAAAGGAACAAGCGAACTTTCTATAAGAAATACCGATAATTGTCAAGTGATTTGTATGCTGAGATCATCGGCGGAAGGGAAAAATGAAGAGGGTAAAATTATTGTGAAGAATGCAATGCCGGAAGTCATTTAGGCATGTATCTTGCTGCCTTAATCTCCCAATCCACTATCGTGGACACTTATCCCCCTCCCAATAAGCGAGAGTTAAAGACGAGTAAGGGGGAGGGTGTGTAGGGAAGGAGATCTGTTATGATCGGACCTATATTGGGATGGTTTTCCAACGACCTGGCCATTGATCTCGGAACAGCCAATACACTGGTTTATGTAAGAGGCAGTGGAATCGTGCTGAACGAGCCTTCGGTTGTGGCGGTGAGCAGAAATGGTCGGGGGACGAATAAAGTACTGGCTGTGGGCGGGGAGGCCAAAATGATGTTGGGTAGAACTCCTGGTCACATTGAGGCTATCAGACCCATGAAAGAGGGGGTTATTGCCGATTTCGAGGTAGCTGAGGCAATGCTCCGCTACTTTATCAAAAAAGCCAACCACAGCCACACCCTAATAAGACCACGGGTAATAACCTGTGTACCCTCAGGCATCACCCAAGTGGAGAAACGGGCAGTGCGGGAATCTGCAGAGTCAGCTGGGGCACGAGAGGTTTTTCTTATAGAGGAGCCCATGGCTGCGGCCATTGGAGCTGGATTGCCCATCACCGAACCTACAAGCAATATGGTAGTTGATATTGGCGGTGGCACCACCGAGGTGGCGGTGATTTCTCTGGCTGGCATTGTCTACAGTAAGTCTGTGCGAGTCGGCGGCGACAAAATGGATGAAGCCGTACTCCTGTACATTAAAAATAAATACAACCTGCTTATCGGCGAACGCAGCGCTGAGTTGATCAAAACCACAATTGGTAATGCCCACCGGAGTGATAAGCTTGAACAGATGGAGATTAAAGGACGGGACCTGACCACGGGGATTCCCAAAATAGTCGTTATCGACTCGGATGAAGTCCGTCAAGCTATAAGTGAGCAAGTCAAGGCTATTGTGGAGACGGTAAAAAGTGCCCTTGAACAGACTCCACCAGAGCTGGCTGCCGATATTGTAGATAACGGTATTGTTATTACCGGCGGTGGCGCACTTCTCAAAGGCCTTGATCTGCTGCTTCGGGAAGAAACTGGCCTTCCGATAACTGTCACCGAGGATCCTCTTACCACGGTGGTGTTAGGCTCGGGAATGGCCCTTGACAATATTGACACCCTCAGGGAAGTCATGATTTAAGGTTTAGGAGTGTTGGAGAGTTGGATAAAGCCAACCCCAGGGTCTAACACCAAAAAGTCTCGCCATTACTCCAGCTGATTCCTGTGCGAGGGAAAGACTCCTAAAATCCTCTCTGGGCCTGGATTACTTATTTCCAAGCATCTCTTCATACGCTTCATTAATGTGAGGTCTAACCGGCTGAACTTCGCGGTCACACCATGACCATCACCTTGATGGCCTGACGCGTATCCATCGCCCGGTAGCCTTCGGGCACGCCGGCGAGGTCGACGGTGAGGTCCAGGACCGGGGAAGGATCGAGCCGGCCGGCCAGCACATCGGCCAGAAGCTCAGGCATATAGGCACGCACCGGCGCAACGCCGCCCTGCAAGGCGATGTTCTGGTAGAACATTCTCTTGAAGTCCATCGCCGCGCTGTGATGAGGCACCCCAACGAAGCCCACCCTGCAACCGGGGCGACAGATACCGATCGCGCTGTTCAGGGAATCGCTCGTTCCCACGCATTCAAGCACGGCTTCGGCCCCGCCTTTGGTCATTTCCAGCACCCGGCCTACTGCTTCATCGCCGCTGCTCATGACGAGGTCGGTTGCGCCGAGTCTTTGGGCCAGTTCCATGCGTCCCTCCCGGTGGCCCAGGACGATGATGCGTTCGGCGCCGAGCCTGCTAGCCGCAAGGACGCCGCACAATCCCACCGCGCCATCCCCAACAACGGCAATCGTCGCGCCTTCGCGCACGCCCGCGGAGACCGCCGCATGGTGCCCAGTCCCCATTACGTCGGTGAGGGGCAATACCGCCTTCAACATCGCGGCATCATTCTCGATGCTTTGGGGCAAAACCACTAAATTGGAATCGGCGTAAGGAGCGCGAACCATTTCACCCTGGCCCCCGTCGTTTTTCGTCCCCCAGAAACCTGCGTGAATACATGAGGTCTGCAACCCTTTCCGGCAGAACTCACAGTCTCCGTCGGAAAAAGCGAAAGGAGCAATCACCCGGTCTCCCTTCTTGACGGTGCGGACCCCGGGACCGATCTCCTCGACAATTCCCATCCACTCATGTCCCGTTCGCCAGCCCTGCTCGTAAGGCGTAAGCCCCCGGTAAAACCACAGGTCCGATCCGCAGATGCAGGCGTGGGTCACACGAACAATAGCGTCTGTCGGTTCCTTGATTGCCGGGTCGGGTACTTCCTCGACCCGCACATCCCCAGGTGCGTGAAAAACGGTTGCTTTCATCCTTCCACTCCTTGATTTTCCTTCTTTCGAGTTTTGTGCGTCCGCCATATAGGTTTTTTTCGTCGGTACCTAAGAAAACCAATACTGGACGATGACTACGAAATCGGTGTTAGGCATACGAATTGTGCCACTTAGCGACCGGTCATTTGTTCCATCTTTTCGGGGTACCGATCTCCTTGCACCGTGATCTTTGAGGAGGCGCTGTCGATCTCGCGGAGATCGTCGGACGTCAGTTCGACTGCAACTGCTCCTAGGTTCTCGTCCAGGCGATGCAGTTTCGTGGTGCCCGGGATCGGCACGATCCATGGCTTCTGGGCCAGCAGCCAGGCAAGGGCTATCTGGGCTGGGGTCGCCTTCTTCTGTTCTGCAATGGTGCCGAGCAACTCGACCACTGCCTGGTTCGCCTTCAGCGCTTCGGGCGTAAAACGCGGCAGAGTGGTACGGAAGTCGGTGCTGTCGAAAGTTGTCTTCTCGTCGATTTTACCCGTGAGGAACCCCCTGCCCAGCGGGCTGTAGGGCACGAGGCCGATGCCCAGTTCTTCGAGGGTCGGCAGCACCTCCTCTTCCGGGCGACGCCACCACAGCGAGTATTCGCTCTGCAGCGCGGTTACCGGCTGGACGGCGTGCGCGCGACGGATCGTCTGCACACCTGCTTCGGAAAGGCCGAAGTGTTTAACCTTGCCTTCCTGAATCAGGTCCTTCACCGCCCCCGCCACCTCTTCGATCTCCACGTCAAGGTCAACCCTGTGCTGGTAGAAAAGGTCGATGACGTCCGTTCTGAGGCGCTTGAGCGAGGCCTCGGCCACCTCCTTGATATGTTCGGGGCGGCTGTTGAGCCTCGATTCACCTTCTTTGGGATCGCGAGGGTCAAAATCCGTATTGAAGCCAAACTTGGTGGCGATCACCACCCGGTCCCGTAAAGGCGCGAGCGCCTCGCCGACCAGTTCCTCATTGATAAAGGGGCCATAGACCTCTGCAGTATCGAAGAAGGTTATGCCGCGTTCCACGGCTGCCCGGAGGAGTGCAATCATCTCCTGCTTGTCTTTGGGCGGGCCGTATGAAAAGCTCATTCCCATACAGCCGAGCCCGAGGGTCGAAACTTCCAGGTTGCTCTTTCCGAGTCTACGCTTTTGCATTGTTTGTCTCCTATGTTTTTAAATTGTGATTCTTGGTGACCGATGATAATGCGTGGCAGGCTGATCTGGAATACCTGACCCTCTCAAAATATTGCCTATTTCTGCTTGTATCTTTATTTTTGGTTGCTTTATTATTATAAATGTTGTCTAAAGATGGCGCAAGGAAAAGGAGGGCTTGGATGTCACAGATGGTTGACTTATTAAAAAGCTTTCCGATAGTCGATGGCGGAGCTTCTGAAGTGGCCAGAAGTTTCAATATGATGCCGACCATTACCTGGTGTCTTCGGTAACCATGCCGTTCGAATGCGAGACCTTTGCAAGTCCAGAAGACCCCTTGCTGGGACTCTACATCGATATCGACATGGGCCAGTTGCACGACCTGATCGGCCGATTGGGGCTTCAAACAGAGATCGGCATTACCAGTGAAAAGGGCTTGCCTCGCGGGATCGGTCCGGCCGTCATGGATGAAGATATGGCGGATGCAACGACGCGGCTGGTCAAGTGCCTGCAGTCAGATGCAGAATCTCAAATTTTAGGCCCAGGCCTGGTGCGGGAAATTCTTTATCGGGCTCTTTGCGGCACCCAGGCACCTATACTCTATTCACTGGCCATGCATAGGGGCACTTTTTCCCAGGTAGCCTATGCACTGAAGGTTATGCAAAGTGACTATGCTGCAAAACTCGATGTGGAACAATTGGCCAGTAAGGCCCGCATGAGTGCTTCGGCGTTTCATCGGGCCTTTAAAGAAATCACATCGGATTCCCCCATGCAGTACCTGAAAAAAATCCGGCTGACCAAGGCAAAGGATTTTATTGTCCAGGAAAACATGAAAGCTTACATCGCGGCTGACAAGGTGGGATATGAGAGCTCCTCTCAGTTCAGTCGTGAATTCAAGCGCTACTTTGGTCAAAGCCCTGCAGAGATGATGAGAGAGCTGCGCGCCGCCTGACCTGAGGCACCTTATGGCAACGCTTGGAGTGAAGAATAGCTGAAAATGGGCTCTTTGTAGATAAAGGGGTTGCGTGATGAACCATATCGAAAGCCAGCACTATATCGACCCAGTTTCAAACCGCTTCAGAAAGCTCACTGAAGCAAATCGCTCATTGGCGGAAATAGAATCCCTGGACGACCTTCTCCCGCGTCTCATGGATCTTGCCAAGGAGGTGACGGCTGCAGAAGCTTCTTTACTATTTCTCTACAATCCCGGGAGCCAGCTGCTGGAAATCGTCTCGATCAAAGACGATCGATTTGGAGACAGAGTAGGCGAACTTTTCAAGGATTCGGTAAAACTGAAGATGGGTGAAGGAATAGCCGGCTGGGTTGCCCAAAACCGTAAGGCCGTCATGGTCGAAGATGCACAAGGGGACTCCAGGTTTTCCAAACGGGCAGACAAACAGAGGGGTCTAACTACCAGAACACTAATCTGCGTCCCACTTGTTTACCGGAAAGAGCTCCTGGGCGTAATCAGTGTTCTCAACTCGAGGGGCAAATCCTTTTTCGACAGCGAAGATCTGGCGGTTCTGGAAAGCTTCGCCGACTTGGCCGCCGTAGCCATAATCCGTTCGAGGCTGCTGGAACAACGGATAGAGCAGGAGCGGTTACGGGCTGAACTTAGGGCTGCGGCAAAGATCCAGAAACTTTTCTGGCCGAATATGCCGGAGTTGGGAGAGGGGAGCCGCGTTTGGGCTCACTCAGAGCCTGCGGCCTCTGTTGGGGGTGATTTATACGATGTGATACCAATGCCCGACGCGAGTTGGCTGGTATATGTTGCCGACGTCGCTGGCAAGGGGCTCCCTGCAGCGCTGATTATGGCGGCTCTTTCCGCCAAAATCCGCAGCGAGGCGGTTCTGCACAAGGAGGTTAACAAACTGCTGGCGAATGTGAACAATGCCATGCATGAGCTCATGTCTGAAGAGGGGTTTTTCGCCACCACAGTGTTGAGCAAATACTGGCCTCGCTCTGGACGAGTGCAGACCGCGCGGGCCGGGCATCCATATCCGCTGTGGGTTGTTAACCGTGCATTGCGGCAACTTCCCAAAGTCGACGGCATCCCCCTGGGTGTTGAATTCGGCACTGAGTACGATAAAACAGAGTTTGTCCTATCACCCGGAGAGGCGATTCTCTTTATAACCGACGGAGTTACCGAAACAGAAAATGAAGAAAGTGAGTTGTTCGGCAGTGACCGTTTAACTGACTATCTCCAAGTGGCTAAAGGTCCTCCCCGGGCAGAAGGTCTTTTAGAAAGAATAGGCTCCTGGCGCGGCAACGCGGCGATGAACGACGATTTGACCATAGTGGAAATCTGGCGTGATCCTCCGAGTTAATCCTTTTTCCCACTGCCCCAAAAAAGCAGGTTTCCGATACCACCAGCTGGACCACTGATGGATGGATGTCCTCGACGGCTATGAAAAGAATGGTTTAACCACGAAGTGGAGACCAGTCTCATAGTATTCCAAAAAGTTCGAAGCTGTCCTTAAGGAAAAGGGCAGCAAAGAGCAAGAGTATTACACCTAGAAATCTGATCGTGTAAACGTAATTCCTACTTTTCAGAAAGAAACGTGATTTTCCAACCACAATAGCCACAAACACTTTCGAACCCACGAGACACACATAAAAACCCAGGATAAAAAGTGATGCCGAAAGTAGACCAATCTTCAGGGCTTTCAATACCAAAGGTGCTCCAATAGTAAACCAGAACATGTAGGGGCTCGGGTTTAAGAAGTTTGTGATTACGCCTTTTTTGACAGAATGTGGCCTTGTCAGCCCGACATCAATATCGACCCCTCTAAAAGTTATGCTCTCGAAACCAAGATAAGTAAGAAATGCACAACCTAACAAGGATACTACCCCCAGTACTGGCAACATGTTTGAGAGGCGAGAGAGAACAAGTATAGTGATTACTACAATCGGGAGATCCGTCAAAAGAGGTGCAATGGCTACTTTAATGCCCTCCTTCATGTCGTGCTTCAGCGTTTCGGAAATCACCAATGTTAACAGTGGTCCTGGTGATAGGCCGGCACTCAGTCCAAAGACGACTCCTGAAAACAAAAAAGTGATTCGTGGCGCCATGAAATTACAGGGGTGGTTAAAAGAGGGTCCGTTATTACTCCGATCGAGTTATATAAAGTTCCCTATTTGCTCACCGGAGCTTCACATAACCTTCCTGCTTGCACACTTGTATTTCTGGGAAGCACACACACTACCACATCTTGGGCTAGGCGAGAAGAGGGGGAAGTGGGGATTAATATATGAGATATTTTATTCCAACTTGAAATATTGGTAACACATATCAATTATCTGCGAATCTGTAGCAGCACCAAGAAATATTTTCGGCATATGGTATCCATCGGTCATTATCAGACCCACAACCTTGCCGAAATCTTTGCGATTGTAAATGATCCTCTTATTGCCCTCAAGTTCTATCGAAATCTTAGAACGAGCAGTATTGACTTCATTGATTTCATTCAACTCAAGAAATGAAAGCACTTGCTCTCTGTAGTGATAGAAGTCATACAATAGTCTATTGATCTCATTTTTCTCTTGATCAGACATGGACAAGTATTCGGCCTGCGAGGGTCCAAAAAATACTACTGCTTTTCCACTGACCCGGACGGTATCGTCTGGGATTTCAGTTTGGCCTGCGAGTCCTGGGACAGGCATAATCAATAAGGCCAAAATGACATAAATGATTCGCATTTTCTTCAGCCTCCTAAAAATGCTGCCCAGCAGCGGATGCGGAATTAGACCAACTTAAGATTACTGACGGTAATCGTCAGAACAGCGACCGCAACCCCAAAGAGCAAATCAGCACAGCAGGAGAAAGATTAGCCCATTGAACCTGTAAACTTAGCATAGATTGGGCATTGAAATTTTGTCAACCACAAGATCCTCGACTACTATTTTCATTGGTATGAGCTGAATACTGAGCTGCGGATCCACGATGTTAAATCTCCGAGAGAAACATCCTCTGCTCAGCACTCGAGATCTTACAAGGTCCATGTGTCGGTTGTGCTCCTCAAAATTCATTAGTTCATTATTTGAGGGCTCAGTCAGGTAAGCGAAACTTTGCATTACATCTCTTAATTTACTGTCTTATCCTTAAGAAGGATACTACCATAATATGGAGGCGGGTCAGAGGGGGAAGAGTGCGGAGCCTGCTGTTTCCAAAACAAAAGGCAGAGTCATTGTTAACCCTGCCCTTCATGCAAAGCGACTTACTTCAGGCAGCGCCGCTCAAACACTCCCAGCCCATCACCAGAGCATTGGGAAATATCCGTCACCAAGGCTGCAGTCACCTCACAAGTGTTCTAAACCCTTCATTCCTCTCGAATTGCCTCACGAATCTTTTCGACGATCTCGGGTGGAATTTCTATCATGTTGTGCTCTTTTGAAGCATGCTCAGCGCATTTTTTCAAAATTTCTTCCTCAGTTTCGGCACGAGCCTCAAAGTCACAGTCCACTCCAACATCTCGGCATCGAACTATTTTTGTCATCTATATCACCTCCTCTATTGGACGACGATGTCTCCTCGAGTTCTGGCCACAATCGCCTTCAAGTCGTTCTGCTCGGTTTCGGATACACCAAACTTGTCGAGTGTTTGCTGAACGTCATCAAGGAAAGCATCCCATTCGGCGGCAGTAATCTTAAGGTGTTGGTGTGCATCCCCCAGCGATTTTCCGGTGTAACTCTGTGGCCAACCTGTAGCATGACAGACCATCTCGGTCACGAGGTACTTGAACCCAGCGGGCGGTACCCGATGATGAGCCTCGTCGATTAAAGGATTGGAATTCAACCGTGGATCGATCATGATTCGGTCGATGAAGTCGTCCACGACGGTTGCACTATTCTATACACCTCCAAGATGTTCGTAGAGGCTGGGTGTAGTGTCGTTGGCCATGTTCTATCTCCTTTGGTTTGGAGAGAGCTTAGCGCGTGTTAGGCCGCCTTTATCAAACCGGCGCGGCTCAAGCAACCTTTTCCCAATAGTCGATAAAGACACCGGGCTTGGATGCAGTGAATTTGTCGCCCTCGAAGACCACACATGGCTCATCATGAAGAGGGAGGCAAAACTCCCTACGCTCGTCCCTGACGGAAACCGGAGAAGTTCCGCTCAGGCCAGACAATTCGTAATTCAATCCATTGCCATTGATCTCGTCGTTCGCCATATAGTAGATACTCTTCTCGCTATATTCTCCGTCGCTCAGCTTGTAACTCGCAACATAAGAGATGGAGAAAGAATTACCCTCAGCATCTTTCCAGTGGACGTTAAAGTTCCGGAACTCCTTCGTGTACGTCATAAACCCTACGACATCGGGCTGGCTTTGCCTCGTGCCATCGGGAAGTTCCCGATAAACGAGCTTGTAGCTTCCTTCCAATTTTGTTCTCATAACTAACCCCTTTATGAAAAAAATCCATTTACCACTTGGATCAGGTCTTTTGCCTGCTATAGATGAAACGTATCTTAAATAAATCAGTAGTCAATACGAAAAACCACCATTTTAATAGTAATTAAAATCAAATGCGGGAAAAGGGGCTGTAGAACTCAGTAGTGAGGCAATTGGTTAGAGGCGAGACTGCAGATTCTATCCCTCTGTAAACCTTGCTACAAACTGGACTAACCCAAGATATGGTTTTCTGTTGATCCCTTTAGCGTTTGTGAAATTTAAAGTAGTGCAGAACCACCAGAGCGAGTATGCAAACCAGATTCACGGCGTAATAGTCCATCTTTACTTTCAGTATTTCTTCAAGAATTATGGCGGAAAATTTAACTAGCAGCAGGGTAAGGACTGCCCATAGGATATAGA
Organism: Deltaproteobacteria bacterium; assembly: GCA_037384945.1. Classification (GTDB taxonomy): domain Bacteria; phylum Desulfobacterota; class Syntrophobacteria; order BM002; family BM002; genus BM002. The sequence goes on along the minus strand of JARRNM010000025.1, from coordinate 25,861 downwards.
GCGCTATAGTTCTCATGTTCTTTAACGAATGAATAAAGAAAAGCAGGGCCGTTGCTAACCCTGCCGATTTCAGATCAGCACAAACCAAACCATGAGCAGGCTGGAGTGCGCGGCTAACAATTACTTATTCTGCCTGGCTAACCTGATTAGCTTATCAGGAGACAGCCGGCTAGCCTTGTGCACGATCTTTGGCCAAATCTGACTCAACAGTACTGCCATGGCAAAGCACGATACAATTATTAGACCCGAGAAAATGTCACGGACACGCATTTTGAGATAGCCATCAGGTCCGGGATTTATCGATTTTCTCACGACAACATGACCCCCTTCTCTTTCACCATCCATTGGTGACCTGAAGGTCTTTCAATCAATCTCCCACCTGGAAAATCGTCTTCTGGCTGCATTTTAAGAGCAGGAAATGCGGTTACTATCTGGTCTTATAACAAGAAGCATGCCGGTTTGGTGTAACTGGAAAATAATACAATTTCCGAATAGTTGGGCTGGGAGTGTCAAGAGAAGATATGGAGATCTTGGGTAACCAACGCCACAGAATGTGCAACCAATTACCACTTTGTGGAACAAGTACAAATACCAGAGGCTCGCTCTGGCACTAGATGTGAAGGCTAGGTCTCAAAACGCGGAGTGTGCATTCATTCAAGTATGAGATATGAGGTTTCCCCCAGGTCTCATGGGACTGCCACTAATGACACTTTAACCTGAGCAGATTTGAACAGGGTGTCAGCGACCTTAGCATCCTCTAGGAAGGTTAACATTGGAAGCGCAGACATAAAGTCATTGATATTTGAAGCATGATTAACCCTTCCAGCTGATAAGTCATATTTGAGCAACAGTCCGTTGGTATTTGACCCCACTTCTGCGGCCGACCTCCTACCAAATAGTAGGAGGTCTCCAATGAAAACTCTTAGGATAGGGCCGCTTTGTTATTCTCCTCTCTCCCAAGGACCCCAAAGGTTCCACTGAGCCATGTCCTCTATGCTTGTATATTGGTTTTTGTAGAAAGTACGATAGGCCTCGTAATCTCCATAGTACATACATTTGCAATAGGTTGCATCCGCATACACATAGTACGTGGTGCCCTTCACCTTGTGGGGAAAGAAATGACGCTGCGGCAAGCTTTGCAAGTGTGCAAGCTTGGCGGGGGTATCCGCAGGCCGCACCTTGAATCCTGCGGCGGTAAGTGATTGCTCCGTGTCCATCGTCTCACTTTTCTGCAGCGTCGCACAACCAGCCAGAGCGATCCCAAAAACCGCTAAGATGACCACAGACTTCATCCAAACCGTTCTCTTTCCCATAACAATCTCCTATTATAGTGTAGGTTCACTGTTTCTGTCTGGCCCCATAAGCTAATTCCTCAGACATGGGGTAACCAACAAGGTCGTTCACAACCCTTACTCGCTGAGGTCCCTCTATGTCTGAATCTCATCATTTCAATAAAAGTTGTCCGCTCGGAGCTAGAATCGCGGCTGATCAGAACTCACTTTCAATTGGCAGAGGGGATGTATTGAAGGGGCCTTGTGTGCCAACTGCCATGAACGGGGCTAGTCCGGTGTATTTCCGTCCGCCTCAAGCGCTAGGTTATCAGTCAGATGGTGAATTCAACCCAAGACGGTATATGAGGGGGACAATTTATCCCAAAAACTCACTTCTGATCGAATTATATGAAGTTTCCTATTGCTTTGCTGGGTGTAGGGATAACATCCCTGAATTTACAGTTTGGCTCTAAGAAGGATACTACCATATGTAGAACCGGGTCAGAAAGGGCAAAAGCGGGGATTAAAGTAGAGACTGTCGAAAAAGTCCTGATGTTGTATTTTGGCTCTTTTCTAATCTAATAAATTCAAGTACTCAAGAGTAAAGAAAAGCCGTAAATTAGAAGGCCTGAGGGTTTTTCGACAGGCTCGTATGTAATCTAAATTTCCATCCAAAAAACTTTTAGGCTGTATATACTGACGATAAAAACGGATCCCGTGACTCGGCCGATAACAAGCGATCGGCAGATGCCCTTGAATCTATAATTGATCTCTTGTCCTTAGAAGATATTGATCAATTGCGCTGCGTATGGAGTCCTCAATGTCCATGAACTTAATTCCTGCACTGAACAGGGTTTCCATCTGGCTCCTGGTATCCCCATGAAATTGGCGCCACATTACCTCGCCTACCACTCTAAACGGGTTGCTTCTGTTTGGAACAAAAAGCTCCATTACGAGCTTTTCATTCTTGGAAACTGGGTAATTAGTCTTAATGGCTATTCCTTCGGTACTCAAGTTATAAGCCTCAGCTCCTATTTTGGTAAGATCGGTTTGTTGGCAATGTACGAGAAGAGAGACTGCTAGGCGTCGGCTTTTCCGTCTTTGCTGCTTGCCCTCTGGGCAGGATGAGCAAAGGTTCTCGTATTCCCGCAACTGTGCTGAGTCTAAAAGTTGTGGAATGAGGTAGGCCCTTTCCATTTCTCTTTGATAAGGACATTTTTGTTTCTTAAAAAGCCTGCAGTTTTTTAAGCGAAAACACAGCAAGAGGACCACCCCCTTAATATTTGTGAATACCTCCAGTTCTCACCCATGTCTCTCGCCTCAATTACAGCGCAAGGTGCATGCCAAGTCGGAGGAAAAGAAATCATATCTTATTCAACTGTCTAATATTACACAATATTTATACTGGTAAGATGGGTGGAGTGCGAAGTAAAACTGTCGTCCTCCTATTCAGAAATTGCTAACTAAGTTGACAGCTCTTGGTGGGATGGTGCGCGAAAGGTATGTAGATTTGATTAATTAGATGGTGTTAACAAAGTTGGCAGAGTATTGATAACTAGGTTGGCAAGAACAATCAAAGGCCGTAGCGTTTCATTTTTTTCATTAAACCATTGCGACTTAACCCTAATTCCTTTGCTACTTTGGTTTTGTTGCCCCCGTGTTTTTCTAGAACTCGTATTAAAACGGACTTCTCCAATTCTTCGACCATCTCCTTGAGTGAACCCTGCAACTTTACCCAAGGAGGCTCTGTGACCAATCTAGATCGAATTTTATCACTGAGATTAGAGGCCTCAATTAAGTTGCCATCTACTGTCATTGCCACTGCTCGTTCGATTTCATTCTCCAATTCTCTCACATTTCCAGGAAAAGGATAAGTTATCAAGCACTCCAGGGCTTCTTTGCTCACTCCTATGATGGATTTCTTGGATTTCTTACTGAATTTTCTGACAAAATGGTTCGCCAATAGAGGCATGTCCCCGGCCCTCTCCCGAAGTGGTGGAAGCTTGATGGCAAACACACTTAGTCTGTAGAAGAGGTCTTCCCTTAAACTTCCCTCTCTTACCTCCTCTTCCAGATTCTTGTTTGTTGCAGAGATTAACCTGACATCCACCTTCTTATTGCGTTCAGATCCCAGTGGTTTGATTTCACCCTCTTGCAGTACTCGCAAAATACTGCTTTGCATAGTGGGCGACATCTCCCCCACTTCATCCAAGAATACTGTGCCACCGTGGGCGATCTCAAAAAGACCCTTTTTATCCCTAAACGCTCCCGTATAAGCTCCCTTCTTGTGACCAAAAAGTTCGCTTGCCAGAAGCGTGTCAGGGATACCACCGCAGTTCTGAGTGACAAATGGTTCATTCTTGCGGGGACCATTGTAGTGGATTGCCCGGGCAATAATCTCTTTTCCTGTGCCTGTCTGACCTTCGATCAGAACAGTTATGTCAGAGTCAATTACCCGCTCACACAATCTGAAGACCTCTAGCATTGCTTCGCTGTTTCCAATAATTCGGTCAAAACGATGGCGTCTCTCAACTTCTCTTTGGAGCCGGTATACTTTATTTCGGGTTAGCTTGATTAACTCATCCTTGCCTTTGTCTACGATCTTTAGTTCTTTATATGCTTTGTCAAGCTGCGACCACATCCTTGCATTGTCCAGAGCCATGGCAATTATTGGTGCCAGTGTCGTAAGAAAACTCAGATCTTTATCGTCAAAAATCCCTATCTTCTTATTGAGGACCTCAAGAACTCCGATCGTTTCAATCTTTGTCTTAAGCGGTATCGCGATCATAGACTTCGTCTCGAAATCCGTAGCAATATCGACCTTCTCGTAATGACGAGAATCTGATTCGACATTTAATATGATTTCTGCTCTGCCGCTCCTGAACACACTACCAGCGATTCCATGATCAGCAGGAAAACGTATCTCTTGCAGCTTCTCTTTCCGTTCCGGTGTATCACTTGACCAGCAAAAAACTAATTCATCCTCAGCTTCATCATGCAAAATTACAGACACCGCCTCTGCAGACAGCACTTCTGTCACTCGTCCAATAATGTGCAGGATAAGATCCTCTATGTTTAAATAGTGGTGCAAGGACTGACTTATGTCGAAGAGGTATTTCAATTCTCGATGTGCACGACCGTGCCAGGAATCATTTCTGACTTTTCGCTTTCCTTTTTTAGTCATTGCATTCGCCATAGAAAAACAGTCACAAATTATCGCCTCGATTATATTTTGACACCCCTATTATGCACCAGAGAAAACACGACCCGACAATTAAGATAATTCCATTCGAGAAAGTCTGTCAATTCAGAAAACCACAATTTAATAGGTTGATTGAATGGCTCAAAAGGGGAGATGCAAAGTTCACATTACATCCCTTGAAGTAAAGTGAAGTTGTGGCCCTTGAAATCATTGAGGAATTTTCGGTGAGGGGCAAAAGGGTGGGACAGAACACAAGGTATAGTATGTATCAGTGTGTGAGCGAAGGGCAAATATAATCATCTAGCAGTTTATCTGAACACTCCTCTTCCCACAGTCTTCTTGCCCTCTTATTCCTTTCAAGATGGTCATCTAATTTCGATTTCCTCTATAACTCCCATCTATTGGATTAATGAAATATCATATGCAACAGAGCTTACAATCAAAGGAATAGCTTTTCTATAACCTTTTTTAGCGGAACTCTTGTCACTTGCACTTAAAAAGAATGATTTGCACAAACCAATATTAACTCTTGATAAAATTTGATCTTGCATGCTTATCGCCCCTTACTCCTGCTTTTATATCAGTTGTCTTTTTCACTGTTAGTACATAGTGCTCTAAAATAGCAGAACTATGATCTTGTTCACTACTAAACGCTCCTATAAAGGCTGGTTCATAATTAATATATTCGACTAGGCTCTTGTAGTATTCAGGATACATTTCAAATAATATACAACAGTAGAGTGCAAAACGACATAATCCCTGGGCTTTGGATCCTATTTCTCCCCTATTTTCGACTTCTGATGCCCTCAAGAAGTCATGATCTAAGGTTTTTGAGTGTTGGTCTGCCAGACGTCCCAAAATTTATAACCATATTTAGTGGTGTTCTGCTCAATGGCAAAAAGTGAGCATTAAAGTAGAGACTGTCGATTAGGTCATTTCAAATCCCATCAACCAGTTAACTCGGCCTGACCATGCGCTCATAGATCTTTGGCAAATTTTAGAAGGAATTCACGCTTACGACAGCGGTGGGTGATTTCCCTCGTTAAATCGAGAAACATATTCAACTGGGTCATGCCAGATGTGATTACCAAGAAGGTAAAGCCGGTTTGCGCGTGCCATTCCTAGTGTACTTATCAATTACAACAAATGACAGCTGAACGCGGTGACCCCATGACCGCGAAGCCAAGTTACTCTATGCTCTATGCCCTATGCCCTTTGCCCTGAGCCTTACGCCCTGAGCCTTACGCCTTTTGTAAATATTAGCTCGGTCCGAACTCGGGTTCTGCTGCCATACTTCAAGATATTGGCAAATAAAAAGTTAACACAAAATGATTGCAATACCTAGATTCGACTGGTACATATGACACCAAGGGAATTTCAAGAGTTTTTGGAGCCTTTAAGACAGATTACAGCGTTTGAGTAGTCACAGCAAGAGTCTACCTACGATCCATGACCACCGAAAAAATCAGATGTACTAACATCGACTGCCCTCAGTGAAAGGGAGATCTGCTTATCAAACCGAATCGGTTCTTGGTTGGAGGGTCATTCATAATCCGTTTTTTTACCGGGCAGTAGGTAGCCGCGCGACGCTGACACTTGCAAGAGCAGAGAGCAGTTACTACGCTCAGCTCGCCTCCAGAGAGCTCGGCGATATCCAATAATAGGAACCTTTATCAAATCCAGAGGGATTCACCTAAGAGAGGAGAGATGACATGTACGCGCGCCTCGTGAGCGTTCAGATTGAGCCTAATCGGGTGGATGAATGCATCGCCGTTTTTCGGGAGAAGAATGCCGTTGGGCTGGCGGCACAACCGGGCTTCCACAAAGTCTATTACTTCATGAACCGACGGACCGGCAAGGTCACTTCAGTGACCTTTTGGAATACCAAAGAGGATGAGAAGGCCAGCCGGGAGAACATCGCACGGCTGATCGACAACATGGGGGATTTACTGGTTGCAGAGGAAGTCCATCAGGAAACGTTAGAAGTCGTTCATCAATATCCCCAGACATGATTGTTAGGCTGGCCTGGAGAAGCCTCGAACTGGCGTGAGTTCTTCAAAGAGCTCGAAAAGCAAGGACTAAATAGCGATGAGATGAGCCTGGCGGTGATGGAGGCATTGCCTGGGTTGGAGAAAGATTCTACCATATATTCCTGGCTTTCGTCTGCTTGAAGATGGAACTCAAATGGCGGTTCAAAGAGCATAGGAAAAGTTGCCAATAACCTGGCATTCTTCGAGAAATTGCCAGCCAACAATCTCGCCTTTACAGTCTCTTGTAAGAGCAAGATTCGCTGGCGATTTACCTGACTTTAACGAGTTCAACGACTCTCCGTCCGCCCTGCACCTTGGGCCTCTACTCTTATTACCCACAGATAAAGGCAAACCGTGGCATTTTGATAAAGTCGGCGAAATAGGGGCTGTCCGCGTGAGCCATCAAAAACAGAGACATGGCATCCATCAGCTTGGAGAACACGAGCATCTCGATGTCCCTCACTCCAACGCTAAGCCTTTGCGGATGGCGGCCAAGCAGGACAGTGCCAGTACGACACAAGCTACGACGACTGCTGGGGGTCCGATGAGTTTATGCAGGGTTTTGCCTCCATTACTAGCAGACAGGATCTTTCTTGAGGATACCGCACTCTTCGCGATTTCAGATCAGTGCCCGGTCGTGACAAAAATCTGCTCTGCTAACGACCGCAATCAGCGGTGAGGCGAACCTCATCCGCTGCATGGCGTTGTTAGGCATCATTGATTTCCCCTGGCTTTTCACCAATTTCAACGATTTCAAAATCGCACAAATCTTTCCAGTTCTCGATCCATCTCTCGAACAGTGCGGGATCACTCGTTGCCATAAGCTGAAAGCATCTGTCCCCCTCCTTTTCGAGCCAGCTATCCACGTATCTCAATCCCTCTGGCAACATCCGGCCCTTTTGATGATACCGTTCGTATATCTTGCCTTTACAACCCGGCAAGAAGTTTTCGATTACCATGTACATCTTCATCGGTCTACTCAAAATGATGCCAAGCCACATATTAGGCAGAAAAATTTTTGCATATCCTTATATGAAGCACTTTTGCAGAAAAAATTCTACGTATCACTACACTTTCAATGCTATGCAGATTTTTTTCGACACAGCATACAATAATACCACCGCGACAACTTTAAATTCAAATCACTAGTTCAAGATCCACACCGAGAACGTCAACTAGTGAAGCCAGAAGTAGGGTCTTGGGGTGGGTGAGAGCGAAAGTTAACATCCCTTAATTTAAACTTCGGCTGGAATTTTTTTCATACTACATGCTTGAAGGCTTTTTAAGGTAGGTGATTTGAGTTATGGAGTGAGATTGAAGTGGGATTTCGGAATGGGGAACACGGACCAAGAAAAAGGACCCTTTTTCTATATTCCGCGTTCCGACTTCCGAATTCCGACTTAGATATTGCTATCCTGATTGGGCCTGGGGCCTGATGATCACATCAATTCGTCGGTTGATCGCCCGTCCTTCAGCCGTCTTATTAGATGCCAAGGGCCGCTTGGATCCATAGCCGACTGCAATGATTTTCTCCTCTGGCAGAGTTCCATTGGCCACCAAATAGGCACGAACGGATTCGGCTCTCCTCTGCGACAAATGTTGATTCTGCTCCTCGGACCCTGTGCTGTCGGTATGTCCCTCTATAACGAGATTCGGCTCGCCGAAGGTACGAATCGCCCTCTGTGCTTTGCTTAGTAGTGAGTAATTGCTCGGCATTATCACGTCTTTGCCCACGGGAAAGGTGATAGCCTTCAGCCTGATGACCAGTTCAGATCCTTGTTTGTAGACTTCTGCCTCGTCTGGCCGGAAGTAGGATCGGACCTCGGTAAAAAGTTGGTTGAAACGCCTTTCTGCCGCCAGTCTTTTTTCGACTTTCTCCCTTTCAGCAGCTATCCGTTTTTTTGCTGCCTGCTCTTTTTGACTTTGCTTTTCCAGATAAACGATCTGTTTGTCTTTAGAATCTATCTCCGCCTGCTGGCTTTTTACCTTGTCCAGGAGAAAGCGATGGTCTTTCTGCAAGGCGTCTATTGCCCCGAGGATGTTTTCCTTTTGAGTGGCCAAGGGTTGGTCCCTCATATCAACTGTTGCGAGCTTGCTGGAGGTCTCAAAGAGGATTTCCTCCACCCAAAGAGTGACCATTTCAGGCTTCATTGTCTTAATGGTCTTAGTCTGGCGAGTTACTTGAAGAAGACGTCCCGCCTGCAACAATGCTTCGTCGGCCATGTTGTGGATCTTCAATTTCTGATAAGGGTTCTTAGATATAAACGCGTCCACTTCCAGCAATTTCGTTTGTGCCTCTCCATAGGTATTAGGCGCCAATTTCTTGGCCCCTTCGTCTTCTGCTTGGGCAATGAGCTTGCGGGCCTCACCTAAAGTCTGCTCCTTGATTGCTCGCAGCTCAAGCTCTCGATATTGCTCCATCACCTTAGGCGCCTTTTTCCGCGCCCTTTTTATCTTTTGTTTCTCGATTGCTTCGGTCAGTTCAAGGAAGTCTTTTTCTACCTCGGCGTATTCCTTTTCATAATTGGTCGCTCCCGCCGTCCGCGCTAGTTCTCTGGCCTTGATGACTTGAGCCAGCTCTTTTCTAGCCACTTGAGATACTTGTTTTGCTTGCCTCAGTTGGTCTTGTGCACCGGCAATCTTTTCAAGAACCTTTGATTGCTTATCTCCTCGCTCAAACCTTTTCTTGGCGTCGTTTAGTAACTCTTCGGCCTCGGCAAAAGCTCTTGGTGACAAGAGATCAACTTGGGCATTTCTGGAATTGCGTAAGTCATTCTCCAACCACTCGATTTGCAGGGTTAGACTTTCCGGAGTCTGAAAAGGCTCAGCCTTGGTCTTAGCCACGAACCAAACACCTTGACACACCAACAAGGTGATCACTGGGAGAATTATATATTTTCTTATGAAAAGCATCGTCTTCCCCCTTTCTTCCATTTCTTTTACCTTTTTAAGTGAGGAAGAAAAACCAGGGTAGAAATGGTAGGAGTTTGTTGCTCCATTGTTTACCTTATGCAGTTTGCAGGGCATTTTGCAGGTAATCAAAAATGTTCTGAACGTTTACGATCTTCTCTGCTTCTGTGTCCGGAATCTCGAGGTCAAATTCCTCTTCTAGAGCCATTATCAGCTCTACTACATCCAGGGAGTCTGCACCCAGGTCTTCAACAACACTGGACTGAGCGTTAATGCCCTCTTCCTCGATTCCCAACTGCTTTGCTATAATGTGCACGATTCGTTTTTTCATCTCTCAATTCCTCCTCTTCGGCCGTAGGGGAACCCCCTGCAGCAAGACTCTCGACCACCAGTATGACTGTCCTCGGGAGTGAGCTTGCGCCGGCTCGGTGCAGCATTTTCAATAAACTCTAATTTGTACACTTTCAGGATTAGGCAAATTACTTTGAAGCCCTTGCCGATACTGTTCAGGCTTGGTGTGAATGCAAGAATCATGCAGATGCGAACAATTCAGGGCTGTTCGCTGCGGCTGCACTATCTTTTTTGGTACAGTATGAGGTTCCTGGTTGGTTTTCAATGCGCTGCTAACCGCGCTGACGGTGGAGGAAGTCGAAGAGAGTTTGCCTACTGGCAGGGTCTTGATATAAAAAAGTGAACAATTTTTATCTACCTCTGGGACCGAAACAAACGCCCCTTTCAGAGTTTTTGATGAAATCCAGAAGATAGACAACTTCTTTGGACAGGAGATCTTTCCTTTCCAGTTCTTGGACCGCCTGGGTAAGATTGCCCTTGCGGCGAAAAAGTTGGGTGAAAGCTTGTTTTATCTCCCGTATTTCACTCTCGCTGTAACCTGCACGTTCCAGTCCCACTTGGTTTATGGCTTTAACAGTATGGGTGTCGTCCATTATACAGAATGGAGGAACATCCCGACTGGTTCGGGAAAGCCCGCGAAGCATTGCGAGTTTGCCGACGCGAACGAATTGATGAACCACACAGTTGCCTGAAATAAATACACCATCACCCACTTGAACGTAGCCTGCGAGAAGGGCGCCCCCAGCTATGACCACGCCATCGCCGACTTTGCAGTTATGGGCGATGTGGGCGTGATTCATGAAGAAATTTTCGTTCCCGATGATGGTAGAGCTCTCAGGTTTGGTTCCGCGGTGGATCTGGACATGTTCCCTTATAATGTTACGGTGACCTATCCTCAGATATGTTTTGTCCCCCATATATTCCCTGTCTTGAGGCTCGTGGCCGATGACAGCACCCATGTGAATGGAGTTGTCTTCACCGATCTCGGTCCACCCTGTCAAATAGGCATGGGCCATTATTCGGGTTCCCCGGCCTATTTTTACCTCACCCTCAATAATCACATAAGGACCGATCTCTGCCTCTTGATGAATCTCTGCCCGGGGATCTATAACTGCAGTAGGGTGTATACCCTTTTTTACCTTCATTTGTGGAGCCTCCCCTAGGGTGCCGACCAAATTGTTTCGTCTTGATCACTGAGGATTGAAAAAAAGGCTGCTCCATCGTGGTTTATTGCCACCTTAGCGCTTCCCTTTTCCCCAATAATTTTTAAAGCCGGTTGATTATCTATCAGTTCCAAAACAAGGCGGGACACCTGATCGCTGTCAGACAATGTAATTGCCGTGCGGTCTGGAGAGGCCACCATGGTTAGTCGCTCATTACCTTCGGTATCAGCAAGGCTCAGTTTTTGGGTTACCAATTCTAAAGCAATGATCCTGGCTGAGCGTACTTCATGCTGAAGCTGCTTCATCCGACCGATAATGAGAGCCGCTGCAATGAATATCAGCGCAGGTAGGATGATGGTCCTGGTCTCCACAGTCAAACGATCATAGTAGCCACCAAGTGGCCAATCCATTTTCATGGTTTTCAGATCCTCCTGTTTTTTTCCCAAGGTCGGGCATCTTATAAGATCATCTTTTGCTAAGCAAATCGAGGCCTTTTGTCAAGGAGAAAGGATTATCAGCAGTTTCCAGTGTTTTGAAAAATTTCCGTGGAAATGTTTTTTTGTTTAAGGGTAGCGGTTACATTTATGGGGTTAAAATAGACATTATGGCAATGGTATCATAATGGACGCTTATCCTTTAGCGTTTTAGGGTATTTGCCCGGGAGGGCAGCTATGTATATAGATGAACTGGTGACCGCAAAAAATATAGACGAGATTAAAGAAAACCTTGGTGATTTCGACTATGTGGAAGAGATTGAAGTCGGTGACATCATCTCATTAATGGAATGCGGCGATGGATATAGGATAATTGTGTGGGAAAACCGTTATGACGAAAGTAATGCTGTCATTGATTTTGGCGACGATTATCTCTGGGGTGAATGGGACGGAGACAGAATAACAGTGGAGTATGGAGACGAGCTTCTGGCTTACGATGTGGAAGGCGACTGCAAATTCTTGGGGGTGATATGAGAGGTGTGTATTGGATTGAATCTCAGGGTGTGAGGTGTTCCGCCGCAGGCAGATCAGGTGTCAGATACAAGGCTTTAGGTTTCGGGTTTCAGGTTTCAGGTGTCAGGAAAAAGACAAATAAAGGGTAAAACCTCAAACCTGAACACTGAAACCTGAACACTGAAACCTGAACACTGAAACCCTAGGCGTTGACCAGCTTCATCCCTGGTTCAGGATAGCGCAAGCCTTCGGCAACCCCCCGTGGGGAAATCTTCTCGATATGCTTCAGATCCTCTGGGGTAAGTTCCAAGCCCAAGGCTGCGACGTTTTCCTCAAGGTAGGTTATCCTCTTGGTTCCGGGGATTGGCACTATGTCCTCTCCCTGAGCCAGAAGCCAGGCCAAGGCTAGCTGGGCGGGAGTGCAGTTTTTCTCAGCCGCTATCTCCTTAATTCTTCTGACCAACTCAAGATTGCGCTCAAAATTCTCCTCTTGGAACCGGGGTGAGAATCGCCGCCAATCAGCTTCTTCCAGGTCGGCTAGTTTGGCGATTTCACCTGTGAGAAATCCCCTCCCCAGTGGGCTGTAGCAAACGAATCCTACCGAAAGCTCTCGACAAGTGGAGAGTATTTCCTCCTCCACATCACGAGTCCACAGCGAGTATTCCGTCTGCAAGGCCGCAATAGGGTGAACCGAGCAGGCACGACGGATGGTTTTAGGACCAGCCTCGGAAAGACCTAGGTATCTTACTTTTCCCTCTTGGACCAGATCGGCCATAGCACCCACCGTCTCTTCAATAGGCGTGTCCTGATCCACCCGATGTTGGTAATAGAGGTCTATGGTCTCAACGCCCAGTCGGCGCAAACTTGCTTCGCAAGCTGAGCGAACGTATTCTGGTCTGCCGTCTATCTTGTGTTGTCTAACGTCATCTGTCCTGACGATGCCAAATTTAGTGGCCAGGATCACATTGTCCCGATAATCTTTTATTGCTTTGCCCAACAGTTCTTCGTTTTTTCCCTTTCCGTACATGTCTGCAGTATCGAAAAAATTGATGCCCAATTCCACTGCGCGCCGAATGGTTTCGCTGGATTCCTCGTCGTCATGGCTACCATAGAATTCGGACATCCCCATGCAGCCGAGCCCTATGGCGGAAACCTCGAGCCCTTCTTTACCTAAGTGTCGTTTTTGCATCTGTCCCGTCCTTTCTGACCCTGTTGTCTTCTTCGATTATCAAACTTGCATTCCGGCCAAGTGCCGGGAATTTTATATTAGCCTTTGACATCTATTTTTTGTCTTGCCATCTTTTGCCCTCTCCTCGAAGTTTACCACATTTATCGAATTATCATTCGTGCTGATCAGATGAGAAATGGGTAATGACAAATGGCAAACAAGGTCGTGCCATTTCCTGTCAGCGGTGAGATGGACATATCCTTGGAATGCTGTTCCATTGTACCTAGCGAAAAGTGACCTTCTCCACCGGTTCCTCCAGAGGTTCAGGGAAGTCGTTGAATGGAAAAGGACGGAGGTTTTTGTTCAAAGTAAGATAACGGATTACGTCATAGGTGTAAGTTGCTAGTTTGTTTGAGAACAGCCTGACCGGCTTATTGAAGTCAAGGGTTACAAACAGAAAGATGTATTGAAAGACGACGGCTATCTGAATGATTAATTTGATAATTTCAAAGACCACAAAATATAACAACGTATAGAGCATTCGCAGGAGGATGTCCTTTCTCGACGAAGTCACTTTTTCCGGATCACCCATCTTTCCCTCCCTAGCCAAGATACTCTATTGAACATCCGGACTGGTCATTGTTGATTCTGTCCGGTTTCCAGTCTCCGGAGTCAACTCTTTGTCGTCCAACCCCGGATACCGATGCCAAAGGGCCCGTATCTCTCATGGTTTAGAGAGAGTTTAGTCGTAAAAGTTCGCTAATACCTTATTTGATCATTAATAAAGATAACCTCCACAAAGGGCGAAGGAAATGGTAAGATTTCTCCCAACCGAGGGAGCAGTATAAAATCATGGCCAGGTAACCATTTCTTACTCTTTACTGAAATCTATCCTATGAGTGCTGAAACCACTGGCCCCTCTATCCACTTGGCAGATAGAGTAGCAATCATCTCCGACCCCCACGCCAATCTCCGGGGCCTTGAACTCTCATATAAAAAAATAGAATCTTTAGGGGTGGAACAGATAATCTGCTGCGGTGATCTTGTGGGTTACGGCTATGAGCCAAATGAGGTGGTCGAGTTCTTTCGTACGAAGAGCATTAACACCATTTCCGGAAATCACGACAGACTGGTGTGTGGACAGGGCGAAACCGAAGGATGGAACCCCTTTGCCCTAAGAAAGATTGAGTGGACTAAATCAGTTCTTACGAAAGAGAACTTTGCTTATCTATCTAACCTACCGGTGAATCTAGTCACAGACGATTGCTGCATTGTGCACGGCGCGTGGACTGATGCCGACAAATACTTGTTTGCAGAAAGGGATTTCTTTGAGGAGTTGGAACACCTGCCCGCAACTTTGGTTTTCTATGGACATACCCACATGCCTGATGTATTTCAGTTCCTTCTGGGCGAGGGAACATTTGATTATCGCCACCTTCTACCAACCCAAGATTCAGACGTCTACGTTAAGCTTTCAGAAGAGAAGCCGGTCATGCTGATCTCCTTCATCAATCCAGGCACTGTGGGATATCCACGGGGAATGAGTAACCAGGGATCTCTTGTCGTGTGGGAGAGGCAAAGCGGCCGAGTATCATATGAGTTTTTTGATCTCTTCTAGCCTGGGTCTCCCGTGAAATCGATTAATGAAACCTCCGGGCTGGGCGAGAATGTCATTGAGGAAATAAATCGATATCCTCATGCCACTTTTATCCTGAGATATATGTCTTGCCTGGTGCCATCTCTTAACTGCCGACCCGCTCCACTAAGACGGATTAGACTACCGTTTCGGGAGCCGGGTGGCACGGTCACCTTGAGGAACCGCTTCCTGGCGCCAGAGGGAATACTTAGAATTTTTCTGGTTCCCAACCGAGCTTCTATCTGGGTAATCACCACAGTACCGTGAGCCCCGGTATCATTGGCCACCCCTTTGGGCTTAATTAACTGGAAGAGGTTACTCTTCTTCTTGCTGGTTTTCTGCCGTATTTGCCTGCTGATAACCGTTTCCGGCGTCCGCAAGAATATTTTCAAGAAGACCATTCCAAAGAAGAAACCACCGATGTGAGCCCACCAGGCAATGCCTCCACCCTGATCAGGGGTACCGGCAGCGCTAATAAATTGCAGGATAAACCAAAGACCGAGAAAGAAGAAGGCTGGGATTTCTATGAAATAAGGGATGAAGAAAATAGGAATAAAGGTAAGTATTTTGGAATGGGGATAGAGGAGAAAATACGCTCCCATGACCCCAGCAATTGCCCCGCTGGCCCCTACTGTTGGCAGGTGAGAGTGCCAGTTAAGGGATAAATGAGTGAGGCCTGAGGCAAACCCACATAATAGGTAGAAGAGAAGATATTTCAGTGAACCTAGCCGGCCTTCCACATTATCGCCGAAGATGTAAAGGCACCACATGTTGCCGAGGAGATGCCAGAAACCGCCATGGACAAACATGAAGGACAGGAAAGCAAAGACCTGCTGACCCAGGCTAAAATGAACAGCAATTTCCGGCACTGAGTAGCGCGCCGGAACCAGGCCGTAGGTTATAATAAACCTCTGTAATTGATCTCCCTGCCCCAACTGTACCAAGTAGACCAACAAATTGATGCCGATCAGCGCACTATTTGTTATAGGGTATGTCCTAGAATCAATGGTGTCTCTGAGCGGTATCATTAAATAAACAGCCTTTATGCCATAGGTAATTCAGAAGATGAGCAAAGAGTCTAATTATAGGGGATCTAGCTTTTAGGAGATAGTAATCGATTTCCTTAACTTTTAGACAACCCAGCAGATTCCCTCTGATCCAGTGCGATGGCGGTCCAGTCCATATCCCCGCGCTTCTTCGCAAGAGATCGCAAAAAACGGTCTTCCAGCAAAGAGGCCAGTGGCATAGAAACCTCACTGTTGCGGGCCGTGTCGCGCAGAAGTCTGATATCCTTACTTCCGAGGGCAAGGGTAAAACCAGGCGGTGAATAATTTTGATTTAAAATTGATCTGCCGTAATTCTGATAGATGGGACAGTTAAATAGGGTTTCGCTCAACACTGCATGGACCTGGTTCGAGTCAACTCCGTTTTTTTCCGCCAAACTAAAAGCCTCGGCCATAGCCTCGATTGCGGAGGCAATCAAGAAATTGCCGGCAAGCTTGGCTACGTTCGCCGCAGGTGGACTGGAGCCAAAATCATAAGTCCCCTGCCCCATTATCTCTAACAACGGGCGGACGCGTCTCTTAGCGTTCTCGTCTCCAGCAAGACAGAGCCAGAGGTTGCCGGATCGGGCCGCGTCTGGTCGGCCGAAAACCGGGCAAGCCAGGTAGTAAGTTCCGTGCTTGGCGTGGGCCCTAGAAAGTTCTTCCGCTGCAGTGGGACTAATGGTGCTCATGGACAGATGAATCCCACCATCCCCTAAAATTTGTAACACCTCTTCCTTGATTACCGCCGCCACCGCATAGTCATCAGAGAGCATGGTTACCAGTATTTTCGCAGTGCTGACCGCCTCCGCCGGATCCTCAAAAAACTCAGCACCTTTGTCAACGAACGCTCTCGCTTTCTCCGAGGTGCGATTGTAGAGACTCAGCTTGTAACCGCCTTCAAGCAACCTCCATGCCATACCCTGACCCATCTGACCTAATCCGAAAAATGCCACGGTTTCCATAGAAATATTCCCTCCTTCATTTGATTGAATGTAAGCTGTTTGTCTCTGAGACGATACTTCAGAAAAATTCTAAACTCAAGCCCCATGGAAGCAAAACCCCAATACTCCAAGAACTTTACCAACTCCTCTCTGCAAACCTGTTTCGCTCTAACTGAAGTGAGATATCTTCCTATGAAGAGCGAAAAAAGGTTCTGCCTGATATGGCATGGAGGTTGCACTCGATTAATCTGCAAACTAATCAGGAGATAGCTGTAGCTGGTAACAACTATGACAACTGAACGGCGAACGCTTACCAGGGTAAGGGTGAAATGGCCCGTCGTCATAATAGCTGACAAAGGAGTCATTGTAGCGGAGACCAGGGATATCAGCAGCGAAGGGGCATTCATCAGCTGCGACCTGCCGCTCAGCCCTAAAGAAAAGCTTAGGGTCTTTATTATGGCACCGAACCGTCGCCCATTCGAGCTCCCTGCAGAGGTTGCCTGGTCAAACCGTCATGAATCTAAACCCCTCAATACCTCCGCAGGAATGGGTGTGCGTTTCACAGAAGTTTCAGGCACGAGCCGCCAGATACTTCTTAATCTTATAGATCATCTTTACCAATCAAAGCTTAACCCCGCCTCCGTGCCCAAGTGAAGAATCCAAAACAAATAAAACAGATAACTTCTTCGCGCTCACCCAGGTGACAAAACCTCGGAAGACACAACAAGTAGATTGCCCACACTTGATAAACTTCTGCAGTATTAATCGGCTCTAGTTCTCTGAGAAAAGCGGCCAAAAACTTAATCCAGTTTTGGTGGTAATTCTCACCGCAGAAAAAGAGTATTCAAGCATGGGGCCCGGACAACATGAACGGTAAGGTTACTGGTATCGTAAGCCACATTCTGACCTACTCTAGCCAGGGAGTTGCTTTTCAAGCAGGGGTCGGTCTGGACCGGTCTGGAGGCTTATGTGGTCGCAGGTTCTCCGGCGAATTTCTCAGCCCATCTCAAGAGGCAGGGCTCTTGATTCAGCGGGTGGCAAAGGATTCGCCAGGTCAGAAGATCGGTCTTAGACCGGAGAACATGCCAGTTAAAATTGCTGGAAAACATCTGCTTCTGGGCGGCGATATAGTGCTTGAAATCAGAGGTGTCACCGTTTCTGCTGATTTTAGACACATCTGCCAGATTGGACAAACTGCTGGGGGGGTTAAACCATGACAATCCTGAACTGAAGGTGCTGAGGGACGGATTCGCGATTCTCTCTAGGGTGCTTTCCAGGTGACCTCACCGTCTTTACCGAGTAGAACAAATGAAGAGATGGTATCCTTCTCAATAGTGCCTGTTCTTTTTATCTTGGTTAGATTCATAGTGCCAAGCACTGCACGTTCGTTTTCGCCCTGATCATAGAGAACCAGGTAAGGATCACCCTTATCGTCCAAGGATAGAGAGATGCGCTCCTTGCCGGCTACATCTCGAAGGGTGAGATAGGGTTGTCTCTTGGCCCCCAGGCCAACAGTTGCTCGATGGACGCCGTCCTTGTCAGCAAAGGTCAGCACTGGACCTTCCTCAGGCGAGGTCAGACTAAAGACCGCACGGAACTGCCCGTTCTTGCTAAACAGCACTATCCCAGGGCCGCCTGCATACATTCCCCAAGTGGAGAGGATTCTTCCTTCTTTGTCGATCAAACGGAACTCCTCCGCTGAAACAACCTTCTGCCCCTCGGGCGTGTTGGCGGCCAGGACAGGAGCCGTTGCGGAAAAATGAGTGGCAAGTAGGCCACCGGCCAGGCCGGCAGTCAATGCCAGCAGAAGCATCAGGCTATATATTCTTCTGTTCATTTGCGTCTCCTTACTCCATTACCCCCTTAGTCAAGCATGCGGGAGCATGAGGGAAAGACCAGCGCGCTCCTCGGGGATAGCTTGGGTAATACACTTAGAGATCCACGGTGAGCTCGTCGTCATCTGGAGCTCCCTGAAGCGCCTGGTCAAGAAATTCTACGGGGTAAGCCCTGGCAAGGGCTTCCTGAATATCTTGCCGCGGTGATACAGCAACTTCAATCTTCATCCTTGTGAGCATCCTCAGAGTCTGGAGCGCATCTGAGTCTAAAGGATTGACCATCGCTACCAGGAGCTTGCCCCCGGAGACCTTGACCGGCACGAGCAAGTGGGATTTCGCAACCTCTACAGGTATGAGTGAGCAGACCTCTTGAGGTATTTCTAAATCCTTGAGGCGAATGAGGGGTATCTGCATTTGTTTGCCTATGGTTTTAGCCAAGTTCAAATCGTCAAGGACACCTATTTCAAGAAGCAGCCGTTCAATTGTTTGATTTTTTTCTGTCTCTCCTAAAACCCTCAGCCAGGTGATTTGATCAACGATCCCTGCTTCGATCAAATAGTCGCCCAACTCTTGCACGCCCCCAGATCCTATGGAAGTCTTGTCTGAGCTAGTCTTACCAGGCTCTTCTTTCTTAAAAAATCTGAGCATCGCACCGCCTATTTTGAGTCGGTCTCCACTGGAGAGTATTGCCTTTTCCACCTTATCTCCATTGACTAAAGTACCGTTTCGACTACCTAGATCCTTCACCACGATCTGCCCTTTAACCCGGCCAATTACTGCATGTCTCTTGGACACCAGGCGATCAGCTATGGAAATGTCGTTGGTCGACTGTCTACCGATGGTGATTTTCTGGTAGAAGGGAAAGACTCTTTCTTGGGTGCTGCCGCTTTCAATGATAAGACAATATTTAATCATCTCAGCCTCCTGCAAAAACAGGCATCAGTAGAGTATTGACTCATGGCGGGTATCCCTTCTGTGAATCACCACTGAGTCTTAACCCGGATATTTCATGAATCACCTGCTGCGACAATGGATATGGCCGTCCTTCCTGACGTCCTCGGGTGTCGGCTCCTGCGACGTACCCTTCAGGTACGCCTCGGAACCAATCCCGCGGTACCGCGGGACGGTTGCCAGGTGGCACGTCCATCTCCACGGTCTCCCGACGGCAATTCATGAAATATCCGGGTTAAAGGTTTTCCCTCAATAGCCGGAGCAATCAATAACGATCTGATCAAAACTCTCGGGACAATCTACCTTTTGCTCAGTCCTGCCGGGACCTATATCGACGAAATCACTCTGCACAGTCATTGAATCTTCATGGAATTCAATTAACAGGCTTTCTATAGAATCGGAGGAACCACTGGGGGCCCCCTCCACGGAGAAAGTGTCCCCGCTGTCTGAGAATTCAAAGTTATGAATCCTGACCTTTTTGAGTGCACAAGTGGTGATCAGGAGAGTTGTAAGACCACCACGAGGGGTGTGAATTTTAAAGCTTTTATCGGCAGAGACCGTGCAAGGAAGGCTTAGTACAGCAAAAATAATTATCAAGGCCAAAAACTCTGCAGTTTTCTTCATTCTAAAGACCTCCTTAAAGAGTACAAAGAATCTTTTACAAGCTGCAAAGGTCGTACCGTTTATGCTCTCTATTCCTGTATCTTTAAACAAATTGCCCAATGAATTTTTGCTTTTCCATACAGCTGACTGCCGACTGTTTACTGCTCACCCTTTTCATCTCTGGCATGTAACTTGCTCCCGCAATGGGGGAAAAGAAACCCTCTATTGCTGTAAGAGTGAGGACGGAAAGGAATGAGTGATGAGAGGTGGAAATCATACGATCGTCTTTGCCTGCATAGTACTTCTGCTTTTTCTAGGCGGAAAAACAGAAGCAGCATATTTTGTCTTTACTAAGAAGGGAAACATACGCTCAGGCCCTGGGACCAACTACCGAGTCATCGGGCAACTGGCAAAGGAAACCATCGCAGAAATACCTGAAACCTTCACTGACTTTGGGGCAAAATGGATAGCCATTGACGCCAAAACTGAACTGGATAAGAAAACAAAAGCGGAAAAAGTCGTTTTCACCAAATGGGCACACAGAAGCCTCGGCGTGATAATCCAGGGAGATCTTGATCAGGTGGACAAGTATTTTGCCGTTAAGGAGTCAGGTTGGTCGAAAGAGATGCAGGACTTTATCCTGGCGGGTAAAGTAGTCGTAGGAATGAATACCCACATGGTATTTTACGCCTGGGGAAGACCGGATACTGTAAATGAATCAGTCAACTCAGATGACCAAAAACAGGAATGGATTTACCAGAGGCCAGACGGAAAAACACGGCATCTCTATTTCAAAAATGGTATTTTAACGGCGATGAAAGATTGATAAGGTCGCGCCACAAAGCGGAGCTTACAGCTAGGGCAGGCACAGTGGCCTGCCCAACGCTTGCTCATGGTATAGAAGAAAAAATTCCCCCCGCCCTATTCGTTAACTCCAAAAAGGGGATGCAGCATCTTCACCGCATCCCCTTTTAGTTCCCGTCGCTTCAATTACCAGTCAAGTTAAGAAAGTGCAGGTTAGGGTCTGCAGACAGTTATATTTGTGCCGTCGCTATCTCCATCCGGATCTTGGTTCTGAGCTGGATCGTACACCAGGCTGTCATGCCAAATGTCAGTCACCGTGAACGTCAGACATTTTAGCCAGTATTGATAGCCATAGACGCTGCACTTGCCGTTTGCATTGGTGGAGCATTGAAAGAGGCTCGACCCGTCGCTAAATAAGCCATAGACCCATGCATCAGCCACTGGCTCGTGCCAACTGTCGTGGAGGGTGAAGGTTATCTTTGCTTCCCAGAATCTCCCAAACATTCTTCGACTGCTGGCGTCAAGGTCCCCGATATGCATGGTGGGTGGTCCCTCGTTTACAGGAATATCCTCGCTGTAGAAATTGGACGCATCTCCATCGTCAATGACGGTGATGCTTACAGTGTACGTACCGGCCTCAGCGTAGGTGTGGCTGACCGTTGCACCACTTCCGGGCTCGCTCTGCGTGCCATCGCCAAAGCTCCAATCGTAATTCTGGATCGTACCATCGGGATCATAGGAGCCCGATGCATCGAAATCACACATCAACCCGCTGCACGTATAAGTAAAGGAAACCACCGGCGGGTCGTTCACGTTGTTCATAAGTACCGAGTTACTCACAACAGTTTTATTCCCAGCGCTGTCAGTGGCACGGGCATTGATAAAATGTTGGCCGTCGATTACTTCTGAAGTATCCCACTCTTCGCTTTCGTACAAGCCTGGGACGCTATTGTAAGTCGTCGGCTTCCAAGCTCCACCATCCACATTCCATTCCACCGTAAGCGCACCGGCTGCATCATTATGGTCTGTAGCATCGATCTTCACTCTGATTTTGCCGGATACGAATTCTCCCTCCAGAGGATATTTAATCTTTACGGACGGAGGGTTATCCGAGTTGGCTACGGTCCACAACGCTTCATACGCATTAATGACGCCATGGCCACACGCGGGTTCAACCTCGTCAGCCGTATCCTGCAGGATTGTTTTGACATCCTCATTGGTTAGAGTTGAATCCACTGAGAGCATCAAGGCTGCCAGGCCTGAGACGTGCGGTGCTGCCATGGAAGTTCCGGCACCAAACCAGTACCCGAAATTGCAGACTTCTCTGGTGTTGAGATCGAAGGTCTGCTGGAGGATCATATCCATCCGGCCGTCACCATTGAGATCTTCCCTGTCAGTGCCACCAGGAGCACAAAGTTCGTTACCCCTGTTTGAATAATATGCGAGTTGATTATTGTAGGTCGTTGCACCAACCGCAATAACATCTGCATAGTTAGCCGGGTATTGGGGTAAACTCCCACTTGAATTCCCCGAAGAGGCGACGATCAGAACTCCCTTCGAGTAAGCGTAATCCACCGCATTCCGCAAAGTCCGATTCCCCAAGCTAGCGCTCAGACTCATGTTTATGACGTCTGCTTCATGGTCAGCAGCCCATCTGATGGCCTCAGCAATGTCGCTCAAATACCCTTGGCCATCAGCGTTCAGTACTTTCACTGGCATGAGTGAGACGTTGAAGGCAATGCCGGCCGCGCCCATCTCATTATCGGTATTCTGAGCGATGGTACCGGCCACATGAGTGCCATGGCCGTTGTCATCATTCGGATGGCTGTCTCCATTAACGAAATCGTAGCCTGAAACAAATGACGTCCCTGCGAGGTCCGGCGCTAGGCAGAAACTACCGAAATCTTCATAGGCTATTCCGGTGTCAAGAACGGCGACGATCACCGAAGGGTCTCCACCAGGGTTAATGTCCCAGGCATCTTCCATCTGGATTCCTCTAAAGTTTGGATCAGTGGTGTAGTCGGGATCGGTGTTGTCTAGGTTCCACTGATAGGGACGATAGTATTCGTCGTTAGGGACAAAATCCGCGTATGCAAGGTAATCTGGTTCAGCGTAAAGGACTCTCGAATTCTTTCTGAGTGCTCGAACCATTTTCATCTCTTGTCCTCTAGGAGCAGTGAGAACACGAAATGTTTTTTTATAAGCCCTGCGCTTTATCCTGGCACCAATACTTCGAACAATCTCCTCGGCCTCATTTTCCGCAACTGATTCCGCAAACTTTACCACGAAGCGTCCCGGGGCATACGCCAGCGGTCGCTTGGCAAGATTGCCGGTATAAACGTTCTTGGGGTTGGGCTGTGCACTCACCGATATAGTAAGGCAGAGAGAAATAAATAGTATAACTATCGAAATGGCTACCGAACTACAAGTCTTTTTCCGTAACATGGCCCCCTCCTTTGTGTGTGAGAATTGAGGATGACCGCCAGAGAATCTCCTCAGCTCTTAAAACCGATTGTAAAAATGTATATATCCACCTCCTTTCGCAAGAAGTTGATTCTGAGAAAAGCGCACAACAAATAGGTTAGCCCCAGGCGGTGACATCGCTTTGGGTGTAATTTAAATAATCCTGAATCTTGTTAACTCCATTTCAAAATCGTTGATTTTGAGAAGCAACCAATCTGTTCCTACCCAACATCAGGAAATAACAGGAAGACAGAGGAAGACCCTTGAAGCGCGCGCCGTCGCAGTTGTCTTTGAGATGGAAATGTGGAAATAGTCTGTTGATATCTTAGCAAGGAGTAAATGGTGGAGCAACAAAAAAGTACAAACAAATAGATTCCGTAGCTTTTTTGTTGGTTAACCGGAAGTAGAAGTTAAATGAACTTTATAGATAAATATTTAATAAAAACAAGATAATGAGATACTCTTTCAATCACTTACTTATGAGATTGCCGTTTCCGCCAACGATTCGCTTGATTTGTTCTGTCATCCTCCTGCTCTCTACCATCTTTCTCAATGATTCAACGCTTCGAATAATCCGTTTGTTGGTAAAGGTGAATTCCAAAAACTCCTGTTTTTCATCTGGGGTGAAGCCGTCACTGTAGGCGAAGAGAAAAGATATGGTCTTATGATCCAAGGCAGTTATTGCACCGTAATCCCTGGTCTTGCCTGTCAAGAGATCCCACTCCTTTAACAGTTCGATCCCCTCTCTGATCAATCTGTCAATCTCTCTAGCCCTGTCTTCTGACTCGTCATCGAAGTACAACACATTTGCTTGTATGTAAGATCTTTCTTCATTTATATTCTCTATTTTGAAACGCTTGACTCCCTGAGTCATTATGTCCAGTCGCCCGTCCTCAAAGCGTCTCAGGATCTGTACTATTCTGGCTGTACAGCCAATTTTTTTCATATCGCTGCCTTTTTGATAGACTACTCCAAACTCCCGTTTTTTCTCTAAACACTCACCGATCATTAGCTTGTATCTTTGTTCAAAGATGTGCAGTGGCAGAGGCATTGAGGGCATCAGCACCACTTCTAGGGGAAATAGAGGAATTGTTGCTGCGCCAACCATAAGCTTGCTCCATGCTAAAGGGGCAGGGCAAAAGACGCACTGCACAAGGAGAGGAATTGAAATATATGCCCATTCCAACCCTAGAGCCCTACGCCTGACGCCTCGTGCTTTAAATCTCTTCGCGCTGAAAAGCAAATTATTACAATTATCACTCAGAAACACTGGAAAGAGAATAGATAGGGGGAGAGTAGCTAGTCCCATGAAGGATTTGGCGGAGTTAATTCATGTGAAACACGGTCAGGTCTTCTTTTTGCCTTTCTGCTTTATGAATTTTTGAAAGTCATCATTTAATTTTTCCTCCTGGTTTAGGTTGTGAGAAATTAGATTTTCAACCCGCTGAATCCAAATAACGGAATTAACTGATGGACGACGATCGATACCGCCGCGGCTGGGACAAGCTTGAAGAAATCGACGGCGAGGCCGGAGAACGGGTCATTGCCAGCTTAAAGGACATCGCCCCGGACCTGGCCCGCTACATCATTGAATTTCCCTTCGGGGACATCTATTGCCGTCCGGGCCTGGACCTCAAGTCTCGGGAAATCGCCACCGTGGCCGCACTCACGGCAATGGGGAATGCCGCACCGCAGTTGAAGGTGCATATCCACGCCGCGCTCAATGTGGGCGTCACCCGCGCCGAGATCG
This sequence comes from Deltaproteobacteria bacterium, assembly GCA_037384945.1. GTDB lineage: Bacteria > Desulfobacterota > Syntrophobacteria > BM002 > BM002 > BM002. The sequence continues at coordinate 790 of JARRNM010000025.1, read as the reverse complement.
TCGAAGTCATCATGCAGATGGCGGTCTATGCCGGATTTCCCGCGTCGCTCAACGGCATGTTCGCGGCCCGGGAAGTCTTTCACGCGCGCGACGAAGAAGGCCAATCTTGACTCCTGATACCTCTTACATGAAGTTGGCCTTGCGTTTAGCGGCGCGGGGCGCGGGCTGGGTTTCACCCAACCCCATGGTGGGCGCGGTGGTGGTCAAAAACGGCCAGGTCGTGGGCCAAGGTTACCATCGCCGGGCCGGTCTCCCCCATGCCGAAGTGGAGGCCTTGCGTGACGCGGGCGCAGCCGCCCGGGGCGCCGACCTTTACGTCACCCTGGAACCCTGCAACCACCAGGGCCGCACCCCGCCCTGCACCCAGGCCATCCTGGCCGCGGGAGTGCGCCGGGTCATCATCGCCACGTCCGACCCCAATCGCCGGGTCACCGGCGGCGGCGCCGCATTCTTAAAGGACACAGGCGTGGAGGTTATCACCGGGGTGCTGGAGGCCGAAGCCTTACAGTTGAATGAAGCCTGGTTCCATTGGATGGAAACCGGCCACCCCTGGGTAATAGCCAAGGCGGCTTGCTCCCTGGATGGCCGCATCGCCACTGCCACCGGCGAGTCCCAGTGGCTCACGGGCGAGGCCGCCCGGTCTTTCGGGCATCGCCTGCGCCACCGCCATGACGCCATTCTGGTGGGCATCGGTACCGCACTGGCCGACAATCCCCAACTCACCGTCCGCCTACCCGGGAGACGCAGCCGGGACCCCATCCGTATCGTTCTGGACAGCCGCCTGCGCCTG
>JARRNM010000024.1:0-70381 GCA_037384945.1 Deltaproteobacteria bacterium | reverse complement strand
AGCGGGCAGGAGGCAGCTATTCCAACTAGGCACTGGGCAGTAAGCACTGGGCACCAGAGGTTGAGAGGGTGATGGGGAGAGAAAGACAGAGGACAGACGACAGAGGACAGATGACAGATGACAGAAGACAAACAACACCAGGCACTGGGCAGTAAGCACTAGGCACCTGGGCAGACGAGAATTTCTAATTTCGAAATTAAGGACTGGCTACTTGAACCGCGTGTTGCACGACGGTGGGTTTTAGCAATGAACAGACGTTTGAAATATATGAATGAGAAGGGTTTCACCCTGGTGGAGATCATCATTGTGATCGTGGTTCTGGGGATAGTCTCGGGTGTTACTTTTCAGATTGTTGCCTCCGAGGTGCAGGCCTTCAAAAAGTCCAGCGCCCGCAAGGAGCTCTATGACCAGGGCAGGCTGGCCCTGGAGCGCATGGTGCGGGAACTCCGTGACGCCAAGGAGATCACGGCGACCTCTAGTGACAGTATTACCTTCACGAAAGTGCATTCATCTGCCCAGGACTCTGCTGAGGAGGTCAAGTTCCAGAAGAACGGGGCGAACCTCGAGCGGATAGCCGATCCATCGGATTCGGCGCTCCAGGCAGTTCTTGCCGCCAATGTAGATACCTTTCAGGTGACCTTTGGAGGGGCAGGGGAGGAAGAAAATTGGGGAAGGGATCAACAAAATTCAAGCAGTACTACTTCTGTTTTTGTCCGTTGCATGGGAGGCACTTCCCCAGATAAAGACAATATGAAGATCAAGTCAATCTCGACCTTTTTGGGCACTACTACGGGGGAGGTCAGACTAGGTGTTTATACAGGTGGTAGTCTATCTGCTGGCCCAGCGGGAGCTTCAGTTATTTGGGATGCCGGCAAAGTAAGTGGCTCTGGCTTGCAGACGATTCAAGCTTCAGGTGATGGAATAGACTGGCCGAAAAATACCGTGACTTGGCTCTGTTTTAACAAATCTAGTAGAGAAATATATATGGAGAATAGCTCAGGAGGTGCCGGCGATTTTCAAACTGCCAGAGGCCGATTTGACTCAACAGCAATAACTGAAGATCCGGATACTGCCTGGCCTGCAACTTTTCCGTCAGGTGGGTCGTTTAATAACTATTGGTATAGCATATATGTGACCAGTGCGGTCAGTGGGACAACGGTCGTGACCTTGGAGCTGACGCTGAGTTCACCGGAGGGTGGAAGCGTTTCAATGAGGACGAAGGTGCATATGAGGAATGTTTCATAAAGGGCACAAGGCGCAAGGGAACTGCGAGCTGGCAGGAAGCAGCGGGCAGCTGGCAGAGGACAGAATTTCGGATTTCGGATCGCGGATTTGGCGAGGCATAGAGCATAGAGTGAAGGATTTTGTATTTACTCCATGCTCCATGCCCTATGCTCTATGCCATTTACACAACGGACAGCAGACGACAAACAACGGACGCCCCTTTCAGGAGGCTTAGGTAAATGAAACAAACCTGTGAGCAAGAGACAAATGGGCTACTGGGGCTACTGAGGGGTCAGAGAGGCTTTTCGGTGCTGGTTGTAGTCTTCGTCATGCTGGTACTGTCTGCCATTGGTTACTCCATGGTAAGTATGATGGCCAGCAAGCAAAAGTCAGTGCCGATTACGGCTCAATCAACCAGCGCCTTTTATGTGGCAGAGGCGGGAATTAATTGGGCTGGCAAATACCTCAGTGACCTTCGCTGCTGGAACTCAATTGAAGCGGAGAAGACTCTTGGCAGCGGGACTTTCACCATAGCCTCAGACTCCTATTGTTCTTATGGCAACTGCGAGGTGGAGGGCGGCACTTACATGTGTGTCAGCGTTATCTCCACCGGCACTTATGGAGAGGCAACGCGAGTTCTCCGCTCGAGATTCTGTCGTGAGCAGGGCGAGGGGTGTGAAGGTTCAGAAGTTTCTTGTCCTGACTATTTGAACTTAACCCACATATTTCACGAATCGCCTGTTGCTACTGCAGATATAGCTGTCCTTACGGTCGTCCTCGGGTGTCGGCTCCTGCGACGTACTATTCAAGTACGTCTTGGATCCAACCCCCTGTGGTTGCCCGGTGGTACGCCCATCTTTACAGTCTCGCGACGCCGTTTCGCGAAAAATGTGGGTTAGACGGAAAGAGTCAATGGCTACAAATCTTTCTCATGGTTGGGCGTTTATCATGAAGACAACATCGGAAGTGGTACATGAGGTTGGGATCCCTCGCCAGAAGCTCTATTACCTGGAGCAGAAAGCCTTTGTTAAGCCGGAAACAGAGCGACGGGGCGAGAAGACATTTCGCTTTTATCCGGCTCGTGAAGTGGATAAGGTTCGTGCCATCTGGAAATACCTCCAACAAGGTTTCCGATACCGTGCCGCCTATGAGAGGGCGTTAGAGGATTTGAGACAGCCGAAACTATTGTGAGACGCACAGGGCATAGGGCATAGGATATTTTGCAGAAACAGATGGAACATTAAACGATGATGAGTAACCTAAATAGTTGGGTTGACACAAATATACTGATCTTGCGGGTGGGGAGAAAGCCTGCCTGGAATTTTGGAACACTGGGGACAGGTGCAGCTGGCCAAGTCCAGCAAAACCGTTACCTGTTTCGCTCCCCAATTTCCCATTATTCCAATCTTCCATTAATCCATCGGTCGGGGAGTCATGGCAAAACTAGTTAAAATGAAAACTCCCGATATTCTGGGAAAGATCAGGGGTCCCCGTAAAAGCCACCTGGGCATCGATATGGGCACTCACACCATCAAGATAGTGGAGTTACGAAGCACTCCAAGGGGCATGGATCTCGTACACCACGCCACGGCTTCCACTCCTCCTGGAGGTTTTCAGGTTTCAGTGCTGGCGGCTCAATTAAAAGAGATGCTCCAGGAAAACCGCATAAAAACCAAACAGGCGGTGATGGGGTTAGCCGGCAAGGGCGTCGCAGCTCGCCGACTGAGCCTGCCAAAGATCCCGGAAGAGGAAATTCAAGAGGCCATCCGCTGGCAGGCGGGGGAGCTTTTTCCCTTTTCCCTGGGAGATGCCATGCTCGCCTTCCAGGTACTCTCCAGGGATGACAGTGGTGGTCAAACTAAACAGGAAGTGCTGGTCGCGGCAGCGACCAGAGAAGCGGTCATGGAGCACATTGAGGTGCTCCAACAAGCGGGTTTGGAGCCTCTAGGTCTGATGGCTGAGCCGCATGCTGTTGAACAATTATGGCGAAACACCAATCTGGGAGAGGCTGAAGAGGGTGCCACAGCGGTCCTTGACCTTGGAGCTCGCAAGACCAGCATCAACATCTTTTATGGGCGGGAACTCCAGTTTTCTCGGTATGTTCCAACCTCTGGTGACGCCTTCACCATGGCATTGACGGGCATGATTCGCGCCGGTGAGCAAGAGATTGAATTGAATACTGCCCAGGCGGAAGCGCTCAAGCGGCAGCACGGCATTCCTTCGGTGGAAGACCGGGGAAAGACTGCCGAAGGAATACCTCTCTCACAAGTGGCCGTAAAGATTCGGCCGGTGCTCGAGAAGCTAGAGACAGAAATTTCCCGTTCCTTTGACTACTATGCTTTTCAGTTCCAGGGTGAAACCATAAACAGACTTTTGCTGGCAGGTGGGGCGGCTCAACTGAAAGGCATCGAGTCGTTCTTTGCTGACAGATTTGACCTAAAGGTGGGTTTTCTGGACCCCCTGGCGCCAATTATTTTCCAGGATAGCACGGCATTCTCGGAAGTGGACGGGGCAACTCGGCCGGTATTCACCGTGGCAGTAGGGCTTTCCCTGCCTTTAACAGAGCGGTTCAACCTTCTCCCCCTTGATCTACAACCCCATAGAAAAAGGTGGAGTGTGCGGGCACCGGTGGCCTATGCCACTTTGGGGCTGCTGTTTTTGTTCCCTCTGGGCCAGTATGCCTGGCAAAGCCATAGGCAGGTTGCCTCTCTTCAAAGTGCGGTGCATATCAAAAAGAGCACCTTTGAGCAGTACAGATATATTTTCCAACAACACGAGCGAGTGCAAGCAGAAACCAGTCAACTCAATGCGAGGCTCGCAGAGCTGCCGAAGGTGGATCTCCATCTTCCTCGGGTGGCTGCAGCCTTGCGACTCATCAGCCAGAAAATTCCCGAGAATATGTCAATGACAAACATGGATTTCAAGGAAAAGGAGGGGAGTGGACTTGAGGTTAAACTGCAAGGTCTGATTTATGGAGAGAAGGAAGAAGCTTTTCCCATGCTCACCAATTTTATGGAGGAGCTGGGAAAAACAAAAATATTCTCCAATGTGGAACTCGCAAGGGCCGGAGATCAGAAAGTCCCCAGGCCGGCAGTATTGGCTTTCGAGATTGGCTGCACTCTCAAGTGAAGTCAATTGTCCGTGGTTAGGCATGGGGCATGGAACTAGGGGCACAAGGCTCAGGGCGCCAGCCATAAGGTAAAGGAGACAGAGGTCAGAAGCCGGACGTAAATTTCGGATTGCGGTAAGTATAGAGCATAGAGCATAGGGCAGAGAGCAAGGAGTAAAGAGTCAGAATCCAGAATTCAGGAGTAGGGCCGGCCACCGTGCCGGCCGACAGAGAGCTTTTCACTAAAGAGTCTTAAGACGGGTACGGTGCCCCGCCCCACGGAAAAATTGAACATGATGATGATCTTAAGATTTTTCACGATTTGAACCAATCCGGCGAAGCCTGATGATAGAACGGCTTTAACAACGGACGACCGACTACTGACAGGCTCGGAGAGTAGAATGCGTGAACTAAATACCAGAGAAAAGATAATCACCGCTGTGGTTGGCTTGGTAGCGATTGTCTTTTGTGTCAACCAATTTCTGCTGGAGCCTCAGTCGAAAAAGCTCCGCAAACTTCAAAATGAGCTTGAAGAGTTAAATCAGCAGACTACGAGCATCGGACCTAAGCTCGTGGAATTCAACTCCCTGAATGCAAATTTGCTCAACAAGAGACAGCAGGTAGCTGAACTGGAAAAGGCGCTTTCCTACAAGGCTGAACCTGCGGAGATAATCAACGAGGTGAGTAGACAGGCTAAAACTCAGGGCCTTCAGATTGAAAATCTTCGACCGGAAAGAGACACCGCTCTGCGGACTCAGGGCGGCAAAATGGGAGAATTTCGGCAACTTGTGCTTAATCTCGGAATTCGAGGACGTTACGAGCAGCTGGGTGAATTCATCAGCTCCCTCGAAAAACAGCCGTTTTACGTGAAGGTTGCCCAGTTGAGAGTTGAACGAGGCAGGGAGCGTCCACAAAATCTGCAAATTCAGCTCCAGCTGGAGATTGTGGTGAGAAGTTAAGGAGTCCGTGGTCCGTTGTAGCCCACCCCGTTCGCCGCATGGGGCATAGGGCATGGAGCATAGAGAAGAAGATTGCGAAGTGCAAATTTCAAATTTCGAAATTAAGGACTGGCCACTGACTGCTGTCAGCTTGAGCTCTTCCGATTTGGACGAGTTCGCTGGAAGCGAACGATAGAACGATTTTAATGGACCTGACGAAACCGCCAAATAAGATTTTTGTTTACTGCGTGGTGGGTGTGGTTCTTTCCCTCTGGGGAATTGTCTGGTTATTTGGGCCTAAGCGTGAGGAGGTCCAGCCAGGCGCGCCGCTGGATAAGATGTTGGTGACTTTGGCCCAAAGCGGTAAGCAAGAGAAACAAGAGATAGAGGAAGAACCGGAGGAAGTGGTTCCTGGTGGCTGGGGCCGTGATCCCTTTTACTCCCCATATCAGGCGGCCGAAGAGACTGCGACAACTCCACAGAAGGTGGCTAGACCTAAACAAGAGGGTGAAACGAAGGGACCGCAATATAAACTTTCCACCGTTTTGGTCAGTGGATCGAAGCGCTTGGCAGTTATCGACGATAGGATTTATGCCGTGGGGGATGAAATTGGCGGAGAAACGATCTCCAGTATTACCCTGGATCATGTAGTCCTTAACGGAGCCAGTGGCGAGCGTTTGCTCGAGGTACCTCAGCCGAAAACGAAAGTAACGGTAGAGGGCGCTAGAAAGAGGTGACCCTGGGGAGTAGGGAATGATGGAATGGTGGAATGATGGAAACTTGGAAACTGTACCCAATATTCCATTATTCCAACACTCCAGGATTCCAGCTACGATGGGAGGAAAATGATTAGCCGGAAGATTTGCATAAAAAGCTTACTTGCGGTTGCTATTCTCGCCGTGGTCTATTTATTACCAGGGTGTGCCAGCCAGCCTGAACCCGCACCTGCAAGGCCACCAGAGACATTTCCGGCTCCTGAATCTTCACTCGAGGAACTGACCGTCCCCCAATTCCAAGAAGAAGAACCGGCGCGTCTAGCTATCGGCAGTCCCGGCAAAGTTTACTCGCTCCGGGTTCGGGAAGCACAAATACAAGATGTACTCCTTGCCCTCGCCCAGGAAAGCGGAGAAAATCTGGTGGTGGATCCAGACGTGACTGGTACAGTGACGGTAAACCTCAATCGGGTGACCTTGGAGCAGGCACTGGAGGCAATCCTCGGCCAGCTGGGCTTCAGTTATCGCAGGGAGGGTAGTATAATCCGCATCTCCAAGCCGGTACTGGAGACGAAGATCTTTCAGGTAAATTACATTAGCACCAACCGTAAAGGGGAAAAGACCGTAGTGGCCACCCAGGGCGCAGGGGCCGGTGGTGAACAGATCAGCGCCAGTGAGACTCGTATCAGCGGCAAGGACGAGATGGACTTTTGGGCGGAACTCCAGGAGGGTTTGACCGCAATCATCTTTCAGGAGGAGAAACCCACGGCAGTGCTCCGGGCTCGGGAGTCGGGCGTGGTATCGAGCATGTCCAGCAAAGACGGCAGGCAGCTGGTGATCAGCAAGATAAGCGGCCTCATTCAGGTGCGGGACTATCCGGACAAGCTGCAAGAGGTGGCAAGGTTTTTGGAGCAGATGGAGGTTTCAATCCAGCGCCAGGTGCTCATCCAGGCCCGTATCTTGGAAGTGACCCTGAGAAAGGAGTTCGAGACCGGCGTCCGCTGGGACAACATCCAAACGGAGTTATTGAACCTGGATCTCAGCCAGCTGTCGCTCAGTTGGAACATATTCGGCGGGGGGACGCCAACTAGCGCAACGGGTGCTCTGCTCGTTGCGGGTGCTACCGGGCCGCTGGCAAACGGTGATTTTGTCCTTTCTGATCTAGTAAAAGCCCTGGAGACCCAGGGCAAGGTCAAAGCCTTGGCCAGTCCCAAAGTGTCCACCATGAACAATCAGACGGCCATTATCAAAGAGGCCAGACAGGATGTGTACTTTACCTCGGAAATAAGCCAGGCGCAAACGAGCACCTTGCAGTCTTTCACGCCCAACACCATCGACGTGGGGGTTATCCTGGATGTAACCCCCCAGATTGGCGGGGGCGGCTATATCACTATGAACATCCACCCGAGCATAACGGCCGAGTTTGATAGAGTTGCAGCTCCCGACGGCACCGAGTTTCCCCTCCTTCGCATTCGGGAGGCCGACACAGTGGTCAAAGTGCGAGACGGGCAGACCATCATCATTGCCGGGCTCCTTCAGGATCAGGAAAGCTCGACAAGGACGGGACTCCCTTGCCTGACGAACCTACCGGTTTTCGGCTATCTGTTCGGTTACAGAGAGGAAAGCGCGGAGAAAACGGAACTGGTAATCTTGATCAGCCCAACGGTGCTCACCGGCAAGAGGATCGAGGAGATAAAGTCCGAAGATCTCAGGCGATTAGATTTACTTGAACAGCAGGATCGCATGCCCATAGATTACCTCAATCCATGAGAGAGGATTATGTACCTGGATTTTTTTGGCCTCCGGGAGAAACCATTCGGGTTGACCCCCGATCCCAAGTTTCTCTTTTTCAGCGAAAAGCACCGCGAGGCCCTGGACCATCTTCTTTACGGGATTCATCAAAAAGAGGGATTCGTTCTGATCAGCGGAGATACGGGTACCGGAAAGACCACTTTGTGCCGGGCCCTGCTGGAGCGACTCGATCCCCGCGAGGTTGCTACCTCCCTCATCCTGAATCCCTTGCTCAACGAAGAGGAGCTGCTCAGGGCCATTTTGGAAGACTTCGGACTGCCCTCGGCTGGAGCCACCAGAAAAGAGTTACTGGATGTGCTCAATCGCTTTCTCCTGAAAACTCTGGCTGCCGGAAGAACAGCGGTTTTGATAATCGACGAGGCCCAGCATCTCTCCACAGAATGTCTAGAGCAGGTGAGGTTACTTTCCAATTTAGAGACCCACAAGGAGAAACTCATTCAGATAATTCTGGTGGGGAGCGAGGAACTGCCGGCCAAATTGGAGGGATTTGAGCTTCGTCATCTGCAGCAGCGCATCTCTCTCCGTTACCACCTGAGACCTCTTGATAAGAGGGAAACCAGAATGTACCTGCAGCACCGTCTGAATATGGCGAGAGCTGCGGGAAGCACCTCTTTCGACAAAAGGGCACACCGTGAGATTTACCGTTTCTCCAAGGGAGTGCCGAGGCTGATTAATATAATTGCCGAGCGCTCCTTGCTGGCCGCCTATCTGGGGGAAAGCCGCAAAATAAGGCAGACTCACGTGATAGAGGGGAGGCAGAGTCTGAACGGCAGATTTCCAAGAAGCCGTTCCAGTCCGCTGCTCAGGTTCAGCCACAATTGGAAAGAGGTCGCAGTCGCCTTTTCCGTTCTGGTAATAGCAAGCGCATTGGTGTTTGTCCCCGCAATCAGGGAGATGTTGAAAACCTATGTGAACAGGACCGTTACTCAGAAGTCTTTCGCTCCCCTTAACTACTCGCGCCAATTTGTCCGGGCTGAGATCCCACAGCCAAAGCCGGCAGTGATGAAAAGCCCGATCCGGACCGAAAAAAGGAATTTGACCTCCCCTTCACCTCTGGACAAAGATCCTTCTTTGGAGAGTTTGCTAGGTGATGCCAATTCGAAAGCTCACCCGGTTGTGGAAGATGGAAGAGAAGAGGCAAAGACAGCTGTCTTGGCAAGGTCTGATATCAAACCAGCTAAGGAAAGGTTTCCCCAGTACCTGCTCAAACCGCCGTATGTCTACACCGTACAAGTGGAATCCTTTCAAGACCCGGAAATCGCAGCGACGAGAATGCGGCAACTGCAGAATCGCGGCTTTGATGCCTGGGTTGCCTGGATAGATTTGGGTGAGATGGGTACCTGGTACAGGGTTCTGGTAGGCAAGTACAAAGACAAAGGCGAGGCACAGGTTATGGCCCGCAAGCTCAGTCAAAAGAGCGAATTTCCGAGGGCCAGACAGATTGCCACGCACAAGGAGAGTTCGAAGGGCCAAGGAGCTAACAAAGATTGAACCACGGAGACCAGGGATAACGGAAGTCAGAGGTCGGAGGACAGACGACTGAGGACAGAAGACAGAAAACAATTTTGAATTTCGGACTTAGAATTTCGAATTTAGGAAAACGCAGAGAATTCAGAATCCAGAAGATGGAGGCAAGAGTCTTTTTTCTTACCTACTGACTGCTGGCTACTGGCTACTTTATTTTTAACGATTTCAATCATTTGAACGGTTAGAACGAGTTCGCCGAAACCGAACGATTGAACGGCTTCCTCTGAAGGAGGTTAGGCGTGAGCCTTATTTCCGAATCTCTGAAAAGAGTGGCTGATCAGCGGGCAGGGCACAAACAACCACCGGTGATCCCCCGTAGACTCGCTGGTCAGAGGCCTGCGAATAAGAAGCGGCTTCTAATGCTTTTAGCTTTAATTGCGCTGCTTGCCGGCATCGTCATCGGTGTAGTTGTTTACGGGATGATTCTGAGTAAAGGTGGGAAGAACGCGGCTGAGGAGGCTCAGACCCCAGTCCCACAGCGGGTTATTTTCGAGAAGATCCACCCTCCACGGGAGCTGTCAAAGAGTGATGCTGGCGCAGAGCTCCAGCAGGCACAAGAGCCAAAGGAGGATGAGCGGACCCCGGTGAAGCCGAAAGTTGTTCAGGTTGCTATTGAGGAACAAGCGGTTTCCCCAGAAGAAGCGGTGAACAAACGGACCCCATTGCAGCCCCGCAACAAGGTAAAAGTAGGCGTGGTTAGCCTACACTCGGCCGCACAGGTTAAAGGTGAGAAAGAACCTCTTCGTCCAGAGAAGATGGGCCAGCCTAAGGTCCACAGAGCAGAGGAAAGCAAGCCTGAGCACCTCGCCGCCCCGGAGTCAACCAAAAAGCTAAAAACAATCACGATTAGTGAAGGAGCACAGCCAAACTCCGGCAGAAGCAGGAAGAGCGGTCAGGTCAATCTCTATGCGGAATCCACGGCCGGCGCCTCTTCCTTGTATCGAAAGGCGGTGGGGTATCAAAAAACTATGAAGTGGCAAAAGGCAATCGAAACCTACAACAAAGTGCTCAAATACGACCCCATGAGCGCCGAAATTTACAATAATATCGGTGTTTGTTACGAAAAGGAGGGCCAGCTGAAAATGGCTGCTAAGTATTACGAGAAGGCCATCAGTATAAACCCTCGCTTCTATCCTAGTTATAACAATTTAGGCATCATCTATTACAGGTTGAGGGATTTCGTCAAAGCTCGTGCCGCTTATGAGCAGGCCTTGCAGTTGAATCCTGGCAACAGCCAAAGCGAGGTCAACCTGGCTTTGGTCTATGAACGGCTTCGTCGAGGAGAACTGGCTCGCCGCACACTTGAGCGAGTACTGATAAATGACCCGGAGAACCCCGAAGCCCATTACAATCTTGCCCGGATGCTGGAAGAGCAGGGACAACAGGAAGAGGCTCTCACCCACTACCGCCAGTTTTTAGCCGCCAACCCGTCAGCCTATCCCCAACTCCGCGAAAAAGTGGAAGTAAGAGTACGCACTCTCGAAGGTTCTACGAATCAGTAAAACACAGAATGTAGGGCATCGTCAGGTCAAGACGCGCCACCCCCCTAGCGCTTCGCTGTCAGTCGTCAGTTGTCCGTTGTGTAAATGACATAGGGCATGGAGCATAGGGTAAAGACTAAAACTCTATGATAAATGGTCTAGGAGGCCAACGGAGCACGGGTCTCAATACCCACCAAATTATCTTATAAAATCCCCCTAAAGAGGCTGTCCGACAACTCACTCAACGCCTCCTGCTGTCATTCTGAGCGAATCTCATCGATTCAGGTACTTACGCCTTCGAGATTCTTCGGCTCACGCCTCAGAATGACGTTGTCGGACAGCCTCTAAAGGGGGATTTATGTCTCAGCTGGTCATTCCTCAAACCCATGCAGATATTATCAATTGACAAGCAAAGCTAAACTATACCACCTGCATAGCAGGTGGGTTTTGAAACTACTAAGCAAACGGGAGTGCTTCCAAGGCTTTTTCTAGAAGAAGATGTGAGTAAGCAAGTCCTCAACTACCTGGGCTAATCCAGTAGGACGGTCGTCTCTCCCGGATGGTCTAGAGCCAGCAAAAGAAGAAGATATCGTTTTAACAACTTGGTGATGAGAAATTCGTCTTTGACCCGCTGATGTCCGCTCTCCCCAAGTCTCTTGGCTAGCTCCGGTTGCTGTAACAGCGAACGAATCTGTAAGCTGGCACCCTCGGCCGAATGGACCAACATGCCGGTGTAGCCATGGATGATCTGGGCAGGAATTCCCCCTACGGCTCCCCCGATCACCGGGCGATATTTCCACAGCGCCTCTGACACCGTCAAGGCGAATCCTTCCCGGATGGACTTCTGTAAAACTATGTCCGAAGCACGCTGAAAGGAATTGATCTCGGTGGGGATGGAGTGAGTGAGAAAGATAATTTTGATATCGGGATCCTCCCCCGCCGCCTCCTTTACCTGGGTGAGAATCTCTTCAGCCTCTGGATCATCCGCGGCCTTGTCACCCACCAGTAACAACCGGCAGTCCACATGTCTTCGCGCCATTTTGAAAGCCTCTATGACACCCACCGGATCTTTCCACGGGTCGTAGCGCGAGATCTGCGTAACAATGGGCTTGTCTCGGGGAATTTCATACTTTTCCATTACACTGTTGACATAGTCATCGTCCAGTTCTCTGTTCTTGTCTGCCAGTGGGTCAATTGCCGGATAGAAACGATATTGGGGGATATTCAGCTGTGGTGAAAAAAGAGGCGAGGAAAAGATAGCCGCATCGTAGAGCTCAACATAAGATCTGAGAAAATCCCACACTTGCCGGTTCGGGTGGGACATATCAATGTGACAGCGCCACACCCATTTGTTTTTTCTCTTATTCTGCCATTTTATTAAAGAGGCCGGTTGCGGATCGTGGATAACAATGAGGTCTTCTTCAAAGCTCATCTGCCGATAGTTCATCTCATTATAGGCCAGATACGTTTCGAAGACACCTTCCTCGAAGTGGCCTTCTTTTCCTTGCAAGGCATTGTGAAATGCTTTAGTGATGTCAAAGAAATCGGCGCCGCCTTTGATCACTTCCCATTTAGTCTCTATTCCCAATTCGTTTAGTAGCGGCACCACTCGATGGAGCATCTCAGCCACCCCTCCGCCCACAGCGGTGGAATTGACCATCTTGATAGAGCGGTTTCCCACGTGCGAAGCAAGTGTATAAAGCTCCCCGACAACATCTCTCCCAACCACCTCTTTATAGTCTGACAGTTTGGGTATGCTCATCTTTGACCTAAGGATGGTTTACAGGCACCGTGCCTTTGTTATCAGACTGTTGCAGAATCTTATCTTAAGACATAATGACCAATCAGGTATCACAAGTACTCGTCAATTATCTCTCCGATTCTCGCTCGCAATTCTTCTAGAGTATAAATGTTGATATCAATATTTCCAATTCTTTCTGCCAGTTCTTTATATTCTAGGGTTTCTTGCATCCACCTGGAAAAGTCATCCGTATGAAGTTGAGTCTGCAATCTGCTCTCAATAAAGTGATAATAGATAGAGTCTACACTGATAGTGTCGAGCAACTCTCTAAAAGATGAGAGATTATAAGCGAATTTGTCAGTGAGGTACACGAATCTGAGCAAACTGTAGAGATAAAATGGCTCGGCTGCCGGCCTCTCAAATAATGAGGGATTCTCGCCTCGGGTAACTTCTAAAAGCTCGACGATCCGTGCCCGCAAGTTTTCGATAGTATTGTATTCAGCCAGATCGATGGCCAATAGTTTTTCCGCCAAGGCCTCTTCCTTCAGATGACTCGCAATCCACACAGCGAAATCATTGGTGTAGGGTGTTTGGACCTCTCTCAATTTTCTAAATGCGGAAAAAGTGTGGTAGAAAATGGACGAACTCGAGCAGGTCTTCACCAGCTCGAGTAGTTCATCGAGATTGTTTGCTTTACGGCCAGTGAGTTTTTCTAAGGATGCACTGGAACAAAATTGGAAAACCCGCACCGGAGGCTTATCCTCCTCTCATGGCTTCCTAAAGGCAGAGATTAACCTTATGGGCTTCAATTGAACTGCAGTCGATATCCACTGTAACAAGTTCTCCTCGTGGGATTCAGCTGCACAGAATCCGGAGTCCTATCGTAGTCCAAGTCCAGCAACTTATCAAGGGGTGAACCGCAGGAGCGTAGAGAAAGGCAGAAAGAATTTGCTCGTGATGACCAATGCTCCTTTTACCCATCGGAGTTTCGGTCAATACCAATCCTGGCGAAAACCCTTTGCTTGATTTGGGCATCATATGCCTGCCACTTAAGCTCCTCATAATCGTCGTTATGTCCTCCTGCCAGAAACCCTATGGGTATTTCGAACCCTCCGGCTGACAGTTTGCCTCCACCGAAGTAGTGTCCAGCGGCATCCTTGCCGAAGACCTCTTTAATGAACTCATCGGGATCCATGGTAATTTTCGAGGTTCGCATAGAGCCCACCAAAGTTTCCCCCCAATCTTCGCCGGTCACAATGCCGTAAACTATAGCCGTGTGCACGTTTTCCTCGGTTAACAGGAAGTCTGCCGCTTGAGGGATGGCATCGCGATCTTCAGCCCGCAAATAGCCGATCCCTGCCAGGGATAAGTTTTCCGCAGTCTGGCGGTTTTCTAAGGCCCGCTGAATGATTTCCATGGTTTGCCTTGAGCGAGCCTGAATCATAACCTGCTCCAGCAGGTCCGCATCTTTAAAGTAGCTCAAAAAGGCGGCAGCGTGGAAATCCTCCCTATCAGCTCGGATAAAGCCGCCAGTATCCGTAAGGATGCCATGTGTTAGAGCCGTGGCAAGCATGACATGATTTCTGTTCCCCTTATCCATCTCAATCAAGCCGCGCTCCAAGTACTCAGCGTATATGGTAGCAGCGGCCCCGTAGGTTCTCCTGATGTCAGCGAACTCCGGTTGAAGCAGTTCCTGTGATTCATGGTGGTCAACCACTATTAGCTGGGACACACCAGCCTTGTCCAAGGCTCCCATAATTCGCCCGGCAGTAGTCCCCTGATTGTCCACGAAAACGGCTCCATCGTAGCTTTCCAGCTTCAGCGCTTCTTGGTACCGGTGTAGATCTATACCCAGCAACTTCACCAGAGCCCTGTTTTGCTGGTGGCTGATCTTGCCACCATAGACGATATCACTTTCAATATCATAGCGACCACAGATAAGTTGATGGGCGAAGGCTGATGAAATGGCGTCCGGATCAGGGTAGTCGTGGAGCACGAGAATGTGGCGTTCCCCATGATGGGCCTCGAGGACCTCGGCTAATTCGGCCTCTTTCCCTTGCTTCACCGGGGTCTCAATCTTTTCAACCTTCTCTAGTTTATTAGTCATGTGATAATCTCCTTGGCGCCAACAAGGTGCGAAGGTATTGTTCATTTAGCCCGGATATTTCGTGAATTACTGTCGCGAGACCATGAAGATGGGCGTGCCCCCAGATCGACGCTTGCCGATCGCGGCATACATACTGCGGAATGAAAATTTACTGAGAAACTCCATAGAACCCGATAACCAATGGCGAAATCCGCTATTCTTATCAGATAATTTCCAGCATGCTTGTCTTGAACGAGTCTTCCAGGTCCGCCTGCGCCTCCTGCACCCTATCCTTGACCTCTATCCACTTTTTACCAGTTGCCTTCTTCAGTTCCTCGATCATCTCCTCTAACTCTGCTATCTGGTCGAGGATTTCCACGATTCGTCTTCTGTGCTCTGGCTTTTCTTTCCCTTGCTGCCGCTCAACTTCAACCTTTAAGATGTAGATCCTCGAACTCCACTCTCTAATTTCTGCTTCAACCTTGTCCTGGTATTCCTCTTTGGTTATCATCCCTCTTATGCTTTCCTCGGACTTCAAAAAGTTCAGCCAGATTCTGTACTTTTTTAGCCCTTTGCCACCTCCACCGCCACACTTTTATTATAAAGAGCGAGTTCAAAAGCACGAATCCGGTAAAGGCTGTATTTTAGCTGGTTAGTGACTCGATACAACCGCAGCATTTGGTGTAATCGCCGTTTTAATGACCCAAGACGACACTGACTTTCAGCGGCAGGTGATCAGAGGCGACTTTGGCCAATGGGCTCTTGTAAACCCGCACCGCCTCCAGTGCTCCCTTTGGTCGGACCCAGATTCGATCAAGGGGTAGCAAAGGAAACCAGGCGGGAAAGGTTGGCTTTGCCGGTGTCTTTCCCAAACATCGGTGGACGGTGCGCATAGCGCTGCTCAGGGGGAACCACTCGTTAGTGTCACCGAGCAGAATCAGCGGTTGATCCTTTTCCTCGTGAAGGATGTGCTTCAGACATTCCACTTGATTGCGCCGCTCAGATGCAGTAAGCCCGAGGTGGGTTACGATGACACGGACAGCTCGACCTTGGATGTCGAGCCTTGCATCAATGGCACCGCGGGGCTCCCGGCCGGGGACACTCAGATCCACAAGGCGAATCTCAGCGACGGGGTAGCGAGTGAGAAGGACGTTGCCGTATTGACTATCCCCTCGCCGTACAGTAGGGCCCGGCACAGCTCTCAGTCCCGTGGCCTGAGCCAGATAGTCCATCTGCGCCTCTTCTCGTCTACCGCCGGACTTGGAGTTGACCTCTTGCAGCCCTATTACCTGAGCGTCAAGCTCGCGGATTACCCGGGAAATTCGTCCGGGATCACGCCGACCGTCCCTACCGAGGCATTGATGAATATTGTAAGAAACCGCAGAGAAACGATGAACCTCCTCTTGTGCAGCCACCCTGTAGTGATCAAGTTTGAGCATTTTTCTCGCCAACTCGGGTTGGATCCCTTTTTGACCTCTTATTGTCACTGACTCGCATTTTTGCCACTAGGCCAAAAATGACAATTGCACCCACCAGGACAGCCAGGAAGGCGAAGCTTTTTGCTCCCGGCTCTCGAATAGCCACCTGCAATTGGTGTTCGAAAAAGCTTATGGCGACAATGCCCGGTGTCATTCCCAGAATGGTTCCAAGAACAAAATCCCGCAAACGAATGTGCGAAGCTCCGGCCACGATGTTCACCACTGTGTAGGGAGCTATTGGTAACAGTCGCACGGTAAACATGGTGGCCAAGCCATGAGCGGCAAGCAGTCGGCTAACCCGGTTCAACCGCGAGCCGCCCAAGCGGCGAACTGTGTCTCGGCCAAGGATACGTCCCAGAGCATAGGTGAGCACCGCAGCCAGGAGACATCCTACCAGGGAATAGACAGATCCAGTTAGCGGCCCGAAGGCAAAAGCGGTTGCCAGAATCATCAGAACCACGGGAACCAGAATCAGGCTACCGACAATATAGCCTCCCAGTATTATAAAAGGCGCCGCGGGACTACCGCGGAGGTGCTCTATCCACCCGGCAATTCTCTCTATGGTGAGCCACTCTCCCAGTGGTGTCCAGCGCCAGGCGGCCGCGAACCCCAGAAGCACCAATAAGATGAGTCCCAGCCGCAGAAGACGTCTCTTACCCGACTGGCGAACCTCCTGGGGAATGAACTCCTCGAGCAATTTTTCTGGAGCCATGGGACGTTCGGGATCGAATACAGCGCTGGCAGGGAGCACCTTTTCATTCCACTCGGATTCTTCCACTTCAAAGGGAAGCAAGGTTCGTTGCGAGCCGCCCAGCTTGTCCACCACTCCTATAAGCGATGGTCTGGCAGACAGGCTATGAGCCACAGCATCCGCTGATACTCCTAGGTGTTCGGCAAGAAGTCGATTGCGAAAGTTGGAAATGGCTTTTTCAGTGCGACCATCCTCCAAAGCCTCTATGGCAAGATCACATTCAGAATCCAACCACATGGAACGATTGCTTATGTTCGCCGAGCCGATACGCACCAGCCTGTCATCCACCACCATGAGTTTGGCATGAACGATGATATGCTCTTCTTCGAGTCCCGGCACAGTTGGATAACACACCCGTAGCCGCCCATGGGGGTCGCGCTTCCTTAGCCGTTTTAAAAGTCGGGAACGAAGCGCTCCCATGGTGGATTCTTCAAGCCAGCCGGGGCAGCGCCGTGGCAGAACCAGAACCACTTCAGGACCGTTTTTTTCTTGCAGCCGGGCGGCGAGAGCATTACCAATTTTCACTGAGGTGAAATATTGGTTTTCAATATAGATATACCGACGAGCTGCAGCAATTGCCTCGCAGTAGAG
The DNA here is from genome assembly GCA_037384945.1 of Deltaproteobacteria bacterium. GTDB lineage: Bacteria > Desulfobacterota > Syntrophobacteria > BM002 > BM002 > BM002. The sequence goes on along the minus strand of JARRNM010000024.1, from coordinate 52,930 downwards.
GTTTTCCACCTCACGTATCTCTTCTCTTCCTTGGTGAGCTGCCTCTGTGCGCGCAATTCCAACCCTTACATTTTCCATATCCACTGGCAGGTCTGGTGGCCACGGATCCTCTTGCTCTTTTTGGGGGACCGCTAGTCGACGACCGGTGGCGCGGTACCATCTTTCACGCACCAGGTCACCAAGTGCAGCGGCTGCCAGGCCATCCACCGCCATTTGCACTTCATGTCTGGGAGGATAACTCCTCCTCATGGGGTCCACCCGCCGGGGGTCCTTCGCTCTGTGCTTGGGAGTGTCCCACCTGAACTTTGCCAGATCGATCCCGCCAACAAAGGCCAGTGCATCATCCACCACGACAATCTTCTGGTGATGGGATGCACCAATGGGATGATTTCCGTCTAAACGGAAATGCAACCGTCTTGGGACTCGCCAGTCTAACTTTATTACTGGAAAAAGCTCCCTTTCCAGGGCGTAAATCATGGCGAAGTCCCACACCAGGATGTGAATATTTAGATCTTTTCTCCGGGAAATCTTTTCCTTGAGAAAGGGGAGCAATTCCCCTGAACGATCCTGATGTTTTTCATCGTGCCTCAGCTTTATGCGGCTGTCAAAATCCCAGCCCACGACAAGAACGGAGTTTTTGGCTCGTTCTACTGTTGACATAAAAGCAGCAAAATATGAGGCAGCATCAATGAGAAACGCCACCCTATTCGCTGGAGCAATCCGCCAACAGTTCCTCCCCGCAACGAGAATCCCGTTGTCATTAGCTCTTTTCACCAACCTGTCTCCAAAGGAGTCAAGCAAAGAATCCAGGCCCTGCCTCCTGCCCCGAGGGCCTGCGGCCCGTAGGTTTACAATAGCGTAAGCAAAAGACTTCCTTTAATCAATGGGGCATAGCCTGTACAGACCAGGGGGAACTGCTGTAAATCACACGGATTGACTCTTGTGCCCGGGTGGATACCTCTAACTTTCTTGACCAATCTCCAACCTTTCGCTAACATTGAAGCCTCACGGATCGGCTGACAAGAACGGTTCCAATTACTGCCATAACTCCAGCTTGTGGCGAAAAAACCCATGGAATTTATGCAAAACTTTTCTTCAGCTGAGGTTCTGTTGGAGAACCTGCGGAAGATCATTGCATCCTCGATGGCAATCTGCGGATTAGAGGGGCAAATACGGCTTTTTACCGTATCTTGCAGCTTTTACCTGTGGACACGGAAAACCAATTAATCTTCGAGGTGAATGAGGGCGATTTTGCTATCCCAGGACTCTTACCTAGTACTAGAGAAAATCAACAGAGAGAAACAGGCAGTAAAAGATTTGAGAATTGAGCGTGATTTCCGCCGCCTGGGAAGCAAGATCTTGCTGTCCAACATCTGCCCGATCTTGAACAAGGAAAAGGTTGTCGAACCTCCGCTCTGGACAATTGGAGACCAGCATGCACGATCAACCGATCAAGCTCCTCTTGGTCGATGACGACGAGGATGACTACGTGATCATCCGAAATCTCTTGTCCGAGATTGACTGGGCAAATTTCGAACTGCACTGGGCCTCCACTTATAAGGCGGCACAGCACGTCGTCAAGTCTGGGAGACATCAAGTTATTTTGGTTGACTACCGCCTGGGAGAGCACAGCGGTTTGGAATTTCTGCGGTGGCTACGACTGGAGGACTCCACTACACCAGTGATCCTGCTTAGTGCCTATGGCAACCACGATTTGGATATGAAAGCCATGGAGGACGGCGCAGCCGACTATCTGGAAAAAGAGCGGTTAACCGCCCCTGTTCTCAAGCGTTCCATTCGCTACGCTCTCGATCGCGAAAAAAATTTGGCCTTGCTGAGAAAGTCGGAAATGCAGCTGCGACTTCTCTCCTCAAAGCTCATCGAAGCCCAAGAGGATGAGAGAGAACTCATTGCCCGGGAACTCCACGATAGCATCGGAGCGAGCCTCACTGCCATCATTTACGCTCTGGAGGAGGCGATCGACAGTGTGAGCGATGAGCAAGCCATTCAGCTAAAAGAAGTTTTGTCCATGGCCCAAGAGACAGTCGAAGAGACCCGGCGCATAAGCAGCAACTTACGTCCGTCGATTCTGGATGATCTGGGCATTCTGGCCACCATCAACTGGTTTTTTCGTCAGTTTGAGGGTTTGTACGACTCCATCAAGATCGAAAAGCATATAGAGGTAAGAGAGGATGAAGTGGCCGCTCCCCTGAAGATTGCCATCTACAGAATTATCCAGGAAGCTCTGAACAATGCGGCCAAACACAGTGAGGCGGACACCGTGCGCGTTTCTTTGCGGCGTACTGAAGAGAGGTTGGAACTGACCATTGCGGACAACGGCATAGGACTTGATGCGGCGACTCTGTTTCATCAGGGGGAACCGGGGACAGGCATGGGTCTGGACGGGATGAAAGAGCGAACGGAATTTTTAGGTGGCTCTTTTACGATCAGGTCCAAGAGGGAAGAGGGAACAGTAGTCAAGGCCTCATGGCCCCTATCTCTTAGCTACCCTCCTTGATGACCAAGCCCTTGTCAATAGCATAAGCGGTGAGGGCGGCTGCGTTGTGCAGATCCAACTTCTTCATGATGTTTGACCTATGTTTTTCTACGGTCTTCACGCTGATACAAAGTAAGTTAGAAATGTCCTTATTTTTATATCCCTCACCAATGAGCTTGAGCACCTCCCTCTCTCTCCGGGTAATGGTTTCCCACGAGGAAGTGGACTTTATTTTTTGCCTCCCTTCCAGATAACCCTCCAGCACTTTATCGGCAATTCCGGGACTGAAATAAGGGTTCCCAGAGAAGACACTTTGGATGGCCATTAGCAATTCCATGCGACCGGCATCTTTTAAGCAATAGCCATCCGCTCCTGCGTTAAAGGCTTCCAATACGTATTCCTCATCCGTGTGGACGGTCAAGGCCAGGATTTTCGTCTCGGGACAAATTTTTTTGATATCCCTCATAGCCGACAAACCGTCAAGCCTCGGCATGGAGAGGTCGAGCAAAAGTAAATCGGGCTTGGTATCTCTTGCCAGCCTGATGGCATCAAGGCCGTCTTCAGCCTCACCCACCACCTCGATTTCAGGCTGCGATGCCAGCAGAGACTTTAGTCCTTCCCTGAGTATCCTGTGGTCCTCGGCAATGGCAATTCTTTTTTTCCCCTCCATATCATCTCTCCAAAATATTCTGAAGGAATCTGTAGAAGGCCTTGTTCCATATCCAACTATTTACTGCTCTTTTTTCAGGCTTCTTATCCTTCTATTTCTGCTAGTTTAGGTAAGCTAAATTTAATTAGCAAGAGGAAAATCTCTCTCACTTCCCAATGGGCATATTGACTCTCCCAAGGACCACATCCCAGAATGCCGCAGCCGAAGTGAATAAATACAGTCTATAACCCATATGAAGATTCTAGGCATTCCACTAGAGTTTAAACACAGACTAAAGGGTGAATCCTGAGAAAGCCCGGTGACCAGTAACATACTCTTGGGCGAAGTCAAGAGGTCCGCATGCCTAGAGTATTAATAGTAGAAGACGACGCAAGGATCCGGAACAAACTGAGCTCCAGTTTGGCCTCGCGATTTCCTTCTGTGGTCATTAGGGAGGCGGCAAACGGTAAGCAGGCATTTCACGAGATCAATTCCTCACGCCCTGCGATCATTTTCATGGATATTAGTTTGGGTGACGATAACGGTCTGGCACTGACGAAAGAAATCAAGAGATTATATCCTGATGTTGTCATTTTGATCCTAACAGGTTATGACTTTCCTGAATATCGGGATGCCGCCTTGCAATATGGGGCCGATTTCTTCCTGGTAAAGGGTTCGACAACCTTACGTGAGATTGTAAAATTGGTGGGAACAATCCTATCCCGTAAGGATAAGCGCTCAAAATAGCGGGCAAAACCTGACACCTGAATACTCAATACTTACCAGTAAAACCTGAGTCGTTTTGTTCGGAATATCTTTATGCGAGGAAAGATCAGGTTTCCGGGAATACGATGAAATCCTCGAAAAGGATCCACATTGGTACTTCCGGTTGGCATTACTCCCATTGGCAAGGATCTTTTTACCCAAATGAAATGGCCAAAAAGGAATTCCTCAGATATTATGCCGACTACTTCCAAACCGTGGAAATAAACAATTCCTTCTATCAACTGCCCAAGAAAGAAACCCTCACCTCCTGGGGAAACAGTGTCCCATCTGGCTTTATCTTCGCCGTTAAGGCCAGCCGTTATATCACCCATATGAAAAAACTAAAGGATTCGAGTGAACCCTTGCACACCTTACTGGAAGCTGTGGAAGTGCTGGGGGACAAATTAGGGCCTATCCTCTTTCAGTTGCCCCCTCGTTGGCGCTTCAATCCCCAAAGGTTGAGTAACTTCCTGGACTCGTTGCCCCATGACTATCGCTATGCCTTCGAGTTTAGAGACCTGAGCTGGTTCGATGCACGTGCCTACGAGATGATGGCGAAACGCGGGTCAGCTTTCTGCATCTATCAACTGGCCGGCATGCTTTCTCCCAAAGAAGTTACGGCGGATTTTGTCTATGTCCGGCTGCACGGACCCGGCGAAGCATATCGGGGTCAGTACGACACCAATGTCCTTGCCGACTGGGCAACCGCCTTTTCCACCTGGGCAAAACAGGGCAAAGAAATTTTCTGCTATTTTGACAACGACGAAGCGGGGTATGCTGCCCAGGACGCTCTCAGGTTGCAGGAGATGTGCAGTTAAGAGGGTTACATGTTGACCAAGGATCACTTAGATAATCACAAAAATCATTCCATCCTTTAAAGAGCGGTCGTCCTGCCGATGACCATAAAGGAGGTGAGTACATGTTGCCTTTGAGAAGGATTCTCTGGCCCACCGACTTCAGTGACGCATCCTACGAGGCTTTAAGTACAGCTGCTGAACTGGCTTTGCATTTCTCTGCCGAACTTATTCTTGTACACGCAATACCCCCAGTCCCGCTCTTACCCGCCTACGACGCACCTGCGGGGGCCGTTGGCATTTCATATCTCAAGGAGATAGAAGCCACGGCCAATGAATCGCTGGATAAAGTTGCGCTGGGAAGGGTTGCAGCTGAGATCACTTCACGCAAGATGGTCGTCCTTGGAAACCCTGCTGATGAAATCGTCACCACCGCCCATAAGGTTAATGCAGACCTTATTGTGATTGCAACTCATGGGCTTACGGGCTGGCGACGCTTTCTCTTCGGCTCTGTGGCTGAAAAGGTAATAAGAATGGCCCCCTGTCCGGTGCTGTCAATCCAAGTTCCACCTGAAGAGGGTGGGGAGTCAGAGGACAGATGACAGCCGACGGAAGACAGCTCGCTGCTGGCAACTGGCAGCTCGCAGTGTCGTTATCCCTTATTAGTTATTCGTTATTCGGCAGTTTTGCCCCTGTGAGCTGTGAGCTAAATAGACGATTTCTACGATTTCTACGACTTGAACGATTTCTACGACTTTTACGACTTGAACGGTTTCAACGATTTGACTAACGGATTTGAACTATGATCACCCGCTGGATACCATGGAAATTTCTGCTCAAACGGGCCGCCCGTTCCTACGGCGTCATTGACCCGGTTTCTCTCCTGGCCCGATTGCGTAGATTTGCCCAGCCTTCGGAGGTGCAGGAGCCCATGGAATTATTGCGGGCCGGAATTATCTTTCACGCCCGAGGGCTGATCAATACCAAGGCAATACAGAACAACCTCGATTGGTTATGGCCTTACTGGGTGGAAAAACAGTTCAATCCCTTCGACCCCTCCTTTATTCCCAGGGCTTTTTCTTTTAGTCACGTTAACCTGCGTTAACCTGACGCACCGAAATTGGACTGCCGTTGGCCAGCCTGACTTGCCTGTCTACCCAATTGTCGATCCCCGTGGGTTAGTTACGCCTTTCTATGACGGCTGGTCCCTTGACTTCTGGATTATCTCCAACAATGGGAAAAGGTTGTTTCCCTCTCGACTACCGGAGGTGGAGCAGCAGCTGGAATTATCACCAAATCTTCTGGTTAGAACCCTCTGTCACCTGCATAACCAGAAACTGGAGTCTGCTGCAGCAGTCGAATTTTCAGGGCTCACCCCGCACCTGACCCTAAAGATCACGGGCAGGTCGCAGGATGAGGGATGGCTCGCCGTTTCAATCCGCCCTTACAATCCGGAAGGGATTCAATTTATCGAGGAGATTGCCTTTGTGGAACAACACCCCGGATTGCTGGTAAATAAAGAAAGGTTGTTAAAGATGAGCGAGCGTCCCGAGCGCATGTTATTCTCCAACTATGACGAAGGCGACGTTATCCACAAGCTGTACCAGTCTGAATCAGACCTGCAAGTCGATTGTGCCGTGGGCATGGCCACCGCTGCCGCTCTTTTTCCCTTGACCGACAACCATGATAAAAAGATCGAAATCAGCATACCCCTGAGCCCGGAGATTCAACCAAAAAGCGAAACTATTCGCGGACCGCGACAGACCTGGGCGGGCTGTCTGGCCGAAACCGCGACCTTGAATATACCGGATGCCAAGATGCAATTCCTCTTTGAGGCAGCGGTGAGCACCCTGGTACTCCTCTCGGCCGCTGACCCGGTTCCCGGTCCTTACACCTATAAACGTTTCTGGTTTCGGGACGGTTGCCTTATGATCAATGGGCTCCTGGCACTAGGATTAACCGAGAGATGCCACCGCTTGCTGACCGGCTTTCTCTCCAGACAAAAGCGTTCCGGCTATTTTCAGTCCCAGAAAGGCGAGTGGGATTCAAACGGACAGGTGCTGTGGATCTTTGACAGATTTCAGCGACTGAGCAGGCGCAACCTCGATGACGGCTGGATGAAAGCCCTTCTCAAGGGGGTAAATTGGATCAGGAAGAAAAGGGTTCCCAGGGAAAAAAGTGCGCAGCACCCTGGTCTTCTCCCTGCTGGTTTCAGCGCTGAACACTTTGGCCCCAACGATTACTACTACTGGGATGATTTCTGGGCTATTGCCGGTCTCAGAGGCGCTGCTCGCCTTGCCGGCATATTCCATTCATCAGCAAAGAAAGAAGAAATAGAAGCTCTTGCCTCCGATTTCGAAAATACTCTGTTTGCCAGCATTCAGGCGATTCCACAACCAAGAAGCCGTGGAGGCATCCCCGCATCACCAAACCGCCGCTTGGACGCTGCTGCCGTCGGTTCGCTGGTAGCAGATTACCCCCTGCAGCTTACCAAGCCTGATGAGGCGAGAATTATAAACACCATCGATTTTCTCATGGAGCAGTGTTTCCACTCCGGTGGCTTCTTCCAGGACATGATCCATTCGGGGATCAATCCATATCTGACTTTGTCCATCGCCCAATCGCTGCTCAGATGCAACGACTCTCGCTACAAAAGACTGATAGAGAGCGTCGCGGCACTGGCATCGTCAACCGGCCAGTGGCCGGAGGCGATCCACCCCATCACCGGAGGAGGCTGTATGGGTGACGGGCAGCACGGCTGGGCCGCTGCGGAGTGGGTGATGATGATGCGCAACCTCTTCGTCCGCGAGGAGGCAGACAGGCTCATATTGGCATCTGGAGTTTTTCCCGAATGGTTGGAATCGGCAGAACAACTCCGGTTTGGACCGACCCTCACACCCTACGGTCGGGTGAGTGTAACTCTGCGCCTGGAGGGAGATATACCGGAGCTGCAGCTGGAGGTCTCCTGGTATGATGAATCACCGGAGGTGGAGATCAAGGTGCCGGGGTACCAAGCGCAAACGATTACGGGTACTAGCGGATCCTATCCGCTGCAACCGTTGTAGCGAGGTGAGATGTGAAATTTGAGATTTGAGAATTCGGATTTCAAATTGAGGTGTCAGGTGTCAGGTTTCAGGTGTCAGAAAGAAACAACACAAAGACTAAATTTAAACCCTGAAACCTGAACGCTTAAACCTGAAACCCTAGGAATTGGTGCTTGGGATTTGGGATTTTATCCTTGCGGTCTTCCCTCCGGGCCGTAGGCTGTGTGCTCAGTGGTTAGCGAGGACTTGCTTCCATGAATATCTGCATGTTCACCAATACTTATCTTCCCCACGTGGGTGGGGTGGCGCGCTCGGTTGCGACCTTTGCGGAAGATCTGTGCCGCCTAGGTCACAGGGTTCTGGTTATTGCTCCCACTTTTCATGAGGAAATCGACTCCATAGGACTCCGCATTCCTCATCCATTTGTAATCCATGACAAAATAGACCAGTTCGCACCGGACGTAATTCACAGCCACCATCCCTATTTGATTTGAGATGCAGCCATCCGGTCGTCCCGGACACATGACATGCCACTGGTCTTCACCCATCACACCCTGTACGAAAAATATACCCATTACGTTCCTTTGGATTCCGAAACCCTGCGACGCTTCGTAATTCAACTCTCCACCGAGTATGCCAATCATTGCACCAGAGTGGTGGCACCTAGCCTCAGTGTTGCCAGTTTGCTTCGTAAACGAGGGGTTGAAACTGTCATTGAAGAGATTCCCACGGGGGTAGACATCCAGTTTTTCAATAAAGGCCGGGGAGAGAAAATCCGTCAAACCCACGGGATCCCCCAGGATGCCCTGGTCATCGGCCATCTGGGGCGGTTGGCACCGGAAAAAAACCTCAGATATCTGGCAGAATCGGTAGCTCTATTCCTGGAGAGCAATCGCAAAGCTTTCTTCGTCGTGGCTGGCAGCGGCCCCAGCAAGAAGGAAATTCAAAGGATCTTCGCCGATAGATCCCTGAGTGAGCAGTTACTTATGTTGGGAATAGTCACCGGCCAAGACCTGGCTGATGTGTACAGGGCCATGGACCTCTTCGTCTTCAGCTCCAAGTCTGAAACCCAGGGGATGGTCCTGACGGAAGCCATGGCTGCCGGCACACCGGTAATCGCTCTCGATGCCTCAGGAGCGCGGGAGGTTGTGCAAGACGGGAAAAATGGACGCTTGCTTGCAGAAACCGCCTCCCCGCAATCCTTTGCCCAAGCTCTTCACTGTTTCACCCAAGATGCGACCCGGGCAAAAGAGTGGCAAAAGGAGGCTTTGAAGACAGCAGATCGTTTCTCCCGCCAAACCTCTGCGGACCGATTAGTCCGCCTTTATCAATCGATTCTTGGCTACAAGCCGGACCCGAAAAAGGACGAACTCGTCCGGTGGAACAATTTGCTGCGGCGGTTAAAAGCTGAATGGGAGTTGATCTCTGAAAAGACAAAGGCAGTCGCAAAGGTAATCCAGGAGGATGACAAAACACAGATGCGCCTTGATTGAGCGTGTCGGCTGGTTTCCCCTACCCCCCAGGACTGACTGCGGGGGCAAGGGGTAAGTTAAGTAATTTAAGTAAGTTAAGTAAGTTAGGCTCCTTTGAACCATTCTGCCTTGAGAGTTGGAAGTTTATCCTCCATTAACTGTATTCTATCTATTGAAGGAGAGATCTAGCCGCCTTGCGGGGTTGTCAAAGTAGATTTCATCAATGTTTAACGCTTCCGGGTCGTAGGCTCCGCCGGCCAATCTTGATTTGTGCTTTTGATCTTGTCTGTTGATGTTTCCTAGAAGCCTGTAATACCCTTGCACCCCGCCACAGTCTTCCGGAGGGGAGGCTCGCCTGCCGTCCAGGCAAAGGGGATACCCGGTCCCCTCTTCTCTCGGGAATATCCCTTCTAGGGTTAATCTGTGATTCCAATTGTCGTAGAGATAGTCATAGGCGTACCACGCCTTATTGTTTGCCATGGTAAAATAATGGCCCATCTTAACCTTCCATCCTGATAAAAATTTACTGTTCCCTTTGGACGCCTCAGTCGGAAAGCTCACTATGGTTGTTCTCACTCCCGACAGCGGGTCAGGGATTTCGAATCTATGGAGGTGATAGTCCTGCCAACCCATTGCATCTTGGACGGCCACGTGCAGGTCCCAGAATGAGTATTTTCCCGGGACCTGTATTCGTCTCCATATCAAAGGCTTAATTCCATCCAGCACTATCTTGAACTGATAGACTCGCGAATTCCCCTGGGTGGTTAATTTCATTTCTTCCCCTAAGGGTTCATTCTGGGTAGATCGTCTCAGGTCGGCTCACGGCAGGAGCGGTGGCCTACCCTAGTCGGCATGAATCCCAATTCCCAAGCACCAAATCCCACACAAATTTCAATTACCTAAATGCAAAATTCAAAACCAATATTGAATGCAAGTATGAATATTTTGAAAATCGAAGAATTGAAATTTTGAATTTGTTTGTAATTTGAAATTTGGACTTCGGGATTTTCACCCTGTCCTCTGATGATGCAAGTAACAGGGTAAATACTGGAACGGCTTACTATAGTTTATAGTTATTTCCCTTTTCAGAAAAAATCAGAATTACGTAAAACAGAGATTGCCTCCTGCCAATCTGTATAACCATTTCTCGTAATACCTATAAACAAAGCTGTTGCAGTTTCAATATTTATAGAATCGCATATGGGCTTGAAGGCTAGGAAACCGATTCTCTCAATCAAATAACAAGCTGTTTTTAACTTGTACATATAGTCACTGTCCAATGCTAGAAAAGAGCTGTTTCTACCATATTGCAATTCATCAGCAATTTGCTTCCAGCTTTCGTACTTTTTCCTAAGTAAAGTTACAAGAAATGCCAATGGGATATCTGGCCCATACAGTTCACATGCTTCGCCAAACCTGCTCTCATCTTCGTAAATCATCGTCCCGACTGCTAAATATCTCTTTAACTCTTCCTCTGATACCGAACAACAGTCCAACATGGCAACCCCTCATGTTCGATTCCCTAGGACACAGGGCTTTCGAATAGCCACAAAGTCAACCCAGGCACCTGAAAAATCGGTTGTCCTTCTCACACGCCTGCCACAAAAGGCAACTGATGCCACTACAGGACTTAATGACCGCGGAGAAACGGTGAGAGCCCCTCAACCAAGCGTATTCTTTTGAAAAGTTCGGAATCTGTCTGGTCATAAACCCCTATTTCGGGAAGGCTGGCCACCTTGGGCAGTTCCCGGCGTATCATGACCTGCATTCACATCATATAGGTTTTTGGGCCTTCTTCCGCTCCCTTTTTTTCTTGGTTGATGCTGTAGTGGCTGACCTTATAGTCAAACTGGCTTTCGAGAATGCAGACAATGAGTTGAAAGCTGGTCTCATCAAGCGCGTCTGCACCCCACCCCAGTAACTCGAGCTGCTGGTTGACCATCTCAGTCGTAAACACCCCGCCGTCACCAATTAGGTGCAGCACATTTCTCACCACACCTGGTACGTGCTCGATGGCGAAACCCCTTGCGGTTAGCCGCTCGATCAGATATTTGTGAAGCTGTCTGACCATGAGGCACTCTCCATTACTCAACAACCAACGGTGCGGCAGTCTGCTGCTGAAATCTCCTTCACCTGGTACCTGAACCTCTGCAAAAAACGCTCGTATTTATCCTTTAATTCCGGGTAAATTTGAAACAAATAACCATAGTCCTGACCAATATATTGCAGTCGTTTCTCAACCTCGTTCAAAAGATAATTCCTGCAGTTTCCACAGCTCCACCAATCCCACCAGCCCTGGGCTGCTTGGTCAAGACAGCAATCATAGAATGGGCATTCAGTGTGTTTCTTTCCTGGTAGATTCACCGGCTCGGGTTTTCTCAAATCCATGAGTGGCTTATGCCTTTCTCAGTTCAGTAATGGAATCCTGGTACAATCGGTGCAGGGTACCCTGGTTGTTCATCATCACCCGGCTCAATTTACCGAAATGAATCCGCAGGAATTCACTGGCTTCTTCCCAGCTCCCGCTTAACTCCTGTAGATCCAGTTTCGCTTCAAGTATTATTTTCTTGAACAAATCTATCATCAAGGAGTCGGTCATCTCATTCACATCTTGATTCGGACTGGTTCTTGGCATGATGCGTTCCCTCCTTATCTATCTACTAGTGACGTGCCTATCAACTCAGCAAAATCATTTCCTTCGGCTGTAATCCCCCTGAAAAGTATTCCGGCGGAGCTCATCTACTGCTCTGATCAAGGAGCAGGAATCCCAAAATGCGCCTTGCAGGACGCCCACTTTAGGTGGCATTCCCCAGCCCGGCCAGTCTATCGACCTCTGCTCTCAGTAAGGTGTAATCGGAGCTCTTGCCGATTAATCCATCCCACCTTTCCCCGTCTGGGGTGGAGCCGAAAATACTCGAAACGCTGAGTATGCCCCGCACATGAGGCTGAAGCAGTTTCAATCTGATGAATACTTCGTCCGCACTGAAGTCAGGCAGCCTATCCTCTACCACCGCTATATCTATGGTTCTATCTAGGGCAACAAGAAGCGCTTCCTTTCCGGAGGTAGCCGGGAAAACATTGTGGCCGTGTTCCTTCAGCACCTCTTGATAGAGCAAGTTTACGGCATGGTAGCTGTCTACGATCAAAATGTTTGCCACGAAGGGAACTCCCCCGGTGTTGTTCCCCCTGATGAATGCTCTACGTTCCCTTGAGAAAACTTCAGCCCGAAACGTTTGAAAACTGTTTCGGCTGGTGGTCGTAGACCGGCGAGGGTGATACTGCCAAACCGGTTGCCCTGACTTCGCAAGACCTTGGCAAAGATAACAGCCCCGAAATGCTCAACCTCGCCCACTCCACTGAAATCAAGGATCAATGTGGTGCCACCACCTTCTGCTAACGACTGAAGCACTTGCTCTATCTCACAGGCGGTACTGCCGTTCAGGATGCCGCTGAGCTGAACAAACGCTTTGCCGCTCAGCTTTTGAACTTTAATCTCCATGGATGCCGAAACCCCTTTTTTAAGTTCTCTGAGTTTGTCAAAGCCAGCAAACTCAGCAGGATTGTGCGGGACTTATTCCGTGTACTCCAGGGCCATTCAGGATGTATTGCATGGATTCATTATCGATGAGAACCAGAGGTGACACAATAGGAGGGAGTCTGATTTGTCGGTTCAGAAATGCTGATTTTTAAATGAGATGGGGGACTGGGCATAGGGCATGGAGTAAGGCGAGACGGGAGGTCGGGCGAGACGGGCGAGACGAGGATCAGAGGTCGGAGGTCGGAAGTCAGAGATCAGATGACAAGCTTCCTGTGAGCTGAATTGACGACTTATACGATTTCTACGACTTCTGCGGTTTCTACGACACTGTTTTGAACATTGGAGAATTGTGATTTAGAATTTGTTTGGGATTTGGTGCTTGGGATTTGGGATTTGTGCCGTAGGGCGGGGCACTGTCCCCGCCATCCCGGCGTGGTTTCAATCTAAAAACACGATTCATAATCGCTTTGTGGCAACGGACCACTGACCACGGACAACTGACATGTAGCGGCAGGCACAGTGGCCTGCCCTGCAAGCTGCACGCTGGAATCTGCCAGCTGATCTCTAATCGCCGCGTCTCCGTGTCTCCCTGTCACCGTGTCGCCTTGACCTGACTAGTTTTCCGCCGTGGTGATCCCCTCTCTGATGGCATACTTGGTGAGTTCGGCAATGGAGTGCAGATTCAACTTTTCCATTATATGCTGCCGGTGGGTGTGCACTGTCTTTTCGCTCACGTTCAGGAGAGAGGCAATATCCTTGCTTGACTTACCTTCAGCGAGCAGTTGGAGGATCTCGCGCTCCCTTGGACTCAACGTTTCGGTCAGAGCTGATTTTTCTTGCGTCAAATGGCCGACATAATCCTCTATCACGACCCCTGTGACTCTCGGACTCAGGTAAATATCTCCCGCCATAACGGTCTGCACGGCAGTGGCAAGTTCCTCAAAGGCGCCGGCCTTCAACAGGTATCCGGAAGCTCCGGCCTTGAGCATCCCTGCCACAAAACGCTTATCAGAGTACATGGACAGCCCGATCACTTTCACAGCGGGCAGCTCTTTAAGCAGCAGCCGCGTGGCTTCAATGCCGTTCAAATCTGGCATGTTTACGTCCATAATTACCACGTCCGGCCTCCTCTCCGTGGCCAGCCGCACGGCTTCACGGCCATTACCCGCCTCGCCCACCACTTGTATCTTGCTTATCATTTCGATCATGGAGCGCAAACCCTCACGCAAAATCCTGTGATCGTCTGCGATAAATATCTTAATTGTCACAATCCACCTGAGCTTATTGAGTATTGCCAGTCTCGGTTGGCAACGGTGCTGTGATGCTAACCTTGGTGCCGCCACCAGGTGAGGATTGAACCTCCATATGTCCACCGAGATTGTGCAAACGTTCCCGGATATTGAGCAGACCAAACCCCTTTTTCACTGATCCTTGCGCTGATAATAGGCGTGTATCGAAACCCACCCCGTCGTCCTGAACCTCAACCTGCACCTGATTATCACTTCTTTTCAGAGTTACGCTGGATCTGCTGGCTCCAGCGTGCTTGACGATGTTTATCAGCAGTTCCTGCACCGCTCGAAAGAGCAGGACGGATTCATCTTCAGGCAGCAGCAGAGAGTTTAACTCAGAACTTACTGCGATGGGGATACCATAACTTGTTTCCATCAACTCGGTCAGGTACTCCAGCGCCTCACTCAAGCCAACCTGGTAAAGAACCGGCGGGCTGAGCCTGAATATCAAAGATTGGGTCTGTTCTATGGCATCCTCGAGATTCCTACTTAGTGCCTCAAGCTCAGGAGAGATCTTGCTGGATACTTCCCCATATCTCATTGAATCAACCCTTAGTTTGGAACGCCGTTCACAGAAAGGATCTCTCCCTTTTCATCGCACACTATGGTTCCCCGGTCCTGCACCCAACAAATTTGTCCATCCTTGCATCTTATTCGGTATTCCCTGACAAAGGATCTGTCCGTCCTAAGAGCCCTGACGAATGGTTCCTTGGCTCTGTCGAAGTCCTCTTCCGGGATCAGGTCGGACCATTTTTTCCGGAAGGATCTGTCCGTCCTAAGAGCCCTGACGAGTGGTTCCTTGGCTCTGTCGAAGTCCTCTTCCAGGATCAGGTCGGACCATTTTTTCCGGCCGGAACAAAATTCCTCCACTTTGTACCCTGTAAACCTTTCAGCCTTTTCATCAAAGAATTCCACCGACCAATCTCTCTGTCCCTTGTAGACAACCCCCGGCAAATTCTGGATCAGCAGGCGGTACTTCTCCTCGCTTTCACGTAATTTAATCTCTACCTTTTTCTTTTCTGTGATGTCCTCCGTCATTGGCAGGTAATAAATCGGCTCTCCTGCTTCATCTCGCATCACTTCGATGGAGGCACGCACCCAGACAATTTTGCCTTCTTTTTGTATGTATCGCTTCTCCACTTGATAATCGCGGAGTTCACCGGAGGCAAGTTTTTGGGCCATTTTCAGGTTATCCGCTATCCGCTCTATCCTCAGGATGAGTGATATCCATAAAGCTGAGAGACTCGAGTTCTTCTTGAGAATAACCCGTGATGGAGCACAATGCAGAGTTGACCCTTTTAAATCGAAAGTCCGTTGAAATAATCGCCGCACCGATTGGCGCTTCATCAAAGGTGCGCCGGAAAAGTTCTTCGCTTTCTCGCAGGACTCCCTCTATTTTCTTGCGTTCTTCCACTTCTAACTGGAGGTTCTGTGCCAGTTGCTCCCGCTTTCTTATGACCCCTTTCAGCTGCTCATTCATCGTCACCAGTTCTCTGGTACGCTCTTCCACGCGCAGATCCAGTTCTTCATAAGCCTGTTGCAAGGCTTCATCCCTTCTCTTCCGTTCACCGATATCGGTTAAGATTGCCCGGTACCACAGTGCATGGTCATCATCCGGGCTGTCAATGGGAACCGTTAGCATCTCAACGTCGACCTCCGAGCGATTACTGGCCACTAGCTCGAGTTCGCAGGTTTGTTTGCTCAAGGTTGCGCTCACCAGACTGAGATGGTTTTCAAATTCATTCCGCTGAGAAGCTTTCACATAATCGTTGAATGGCTGAGTCAACAATACGTTTCTTTGTGTTTTTAACAAAGCGCAAACAGCCAGGTTGGCCTGGACAATAAATCCATTGCTGTCCATGGTGAGATATCCAACCGGGGCGAAGTCATAGAGTTCGACATACCGGTCATGCGACTGCTGGAGCTCAAGCTGGGTTTCCCTGAGCTGTTCATTCTGTATTTCCAGCTCGACACTTCTAACTTGCAGCTCATGGATAAGCTCCTGCACATCTGTGGGTATCTTTTGGAGCCCTCCAGGAGATTCGGTCAGGACCCGCTCCGCCCTTTCCCGAAGATCGACAAATTTTTCTTTGTCTAATTTAGACATTACTATCCTCCCTGTGGTGTTGATTATTTAAACCACAGAGCCCACGGAGACCACAGAGAAGTCAATTGGTCGATTAGTCAAATGGTCAAATGATTGAATAGTCAAACCATTAGATTGCCGCTGAGGCCATTCAGAACTATTTGACCATTCGACTAGTTGACGATTTGATCTCTGACTTCCGACCTCCGACCTCTGATTCTCGTCTCGCTCGTCTCGCTGTTTTTCTGCAACGGACCACTGATCAAGGACAACTGACTCAGCGGCAGGCACGGTGGGCTGCCCTACTGTAGGGCGGGCGACCCTCCCCGCCGACCTACCCCTGTTCCTTAATCTCCCTCATAATGACCAGAATCATCTCGGGCCGCTCGTCCTTTGCCTCTATGGGATTCGCGTCAAGGAGCAGCACCTTGTGTCCCAGACCTGGGAACTCGGCTTCCAATTTATAACCTTTTACGGTTTTGCCGGACTCGACTACTCTGTCCAAAAGGCTTCGCAGTTCAGGGATGTTCCATTCACCCTTGCCCACTTGGTAAAGCTCTGCATTCTTCATGTCCTTTTTCTTCAGAAGGATGCTTTGGCCTTTTCCGCCCGCTGCTCCACCTTTCTGGCTTCGGTCACCTCCATGATGGTTATCACCACGCCGGCGATGACGTTGTCTGTTGTCCGGTAAGGGAGCATGCGGACGGAGAAGCAGCGATCGTCCTGGCCGGGCACATCCCATTCTTTCTTTTCCAGGGATTTCAGTACGTTCTTTGCCGCTTCGGACAAGATACCGGCGTCGAACTGGCCGGTGATATCGGAAACAGGGCGGCCCACATCCTGCTCACGCAGGTTGAATATTGTGGTTGCAGCCTGAGTAAACCGCACGATCTGCAGCTCATCGTTCAGGTAAATGGTGGCAATTCCAGTGGCATGAAAGAGATTGCGCATGTCGTCTTCGGCCCTTATCAGCTCGAGGTTCTTCCGCTGGAACTCTTCGTTCACCGTTTCCAGCTCTTCGTTGGTGGATTGCAGCCCTTCAATGGTAGCTTGCAGCTTCTGCCTGGTGGCGTCAAGTTCGTTCTGCATTGTAGTTAAGCGTGAGTCGAAGTCCTCTGCTTTTGCTGCTCGGTCTTCTTCGCTTCTTATCTCGTGCGGAGGTGTTTTGTCTTCGAAGCTAATCAGGATCAGATCGGATCCGCCCCTGGTCTCGAACAGAGGCGTCAAGACTATGTCCACGGTCAAAAATGCAAGGTTGTCGCGAATTTTCAAATTCTCCAGGGTCAGGGGCTTCTTGCCTCTCTTTACCTCAAGCAGTGCTTTGTCCAGTGTGTAATGCAGGCCTTCGGTGGCCATTCGCAATAGATCAAAGCTGGGCTCCCCCCGGGGTGGTTTGAGGTATTTGCTGGTGTCGCCGTGAAAGTAGAGAATCTGAAATTTACCGTCTACAAGCACGCTAGGAGGTGCGTATTTTCTTATGATGGACTGCTCTACCAGCCTGCGGATATTAAGCTCCGACTGTCTGGCGTCTCGGGCTGGCTGCCCTCTTGCACCTCTTGCCGGCTCGCCGAGCTCCGGGCCGGCTCGACCGATCAGCTGTTCAAGGAGAGCGTGTTGGTCCTCCGTCTTTTTGTTGCGATAAATTCTGTGCTTTTGGTCTATTAATTCGAATAATTGAGTGTACTCTCCAACTCCTTCTGAGGAGCCCAGAAAGAGAATACCACCTTCCCGGAGAGCATAGTGAAAGAGGGGAATTATTTTCTTTTGCAAAGGTGTATTCATGTAGATCAGCACGTTTCTGCAGCTTACCAGGTCGAGGCGGGAGAAAGGCGGGTCCCTGGTAAGATCGTGCACGGCAAAGACAACCATCTCCCGTATCTGCCGGTCGACCTGCCTTTCCATGGCCTCGACCAGGAGCATGGCCAGGGAGTAAGCCTCTTCACCCGTGCCGCATCCCGGGACCCAGATACGCAGGGGGGTGCCGGGTTCCTCTTCCTTTTTTTCCTTTTGTTCGAGCAGCTCGGGTAGTGCTTCTCTCTCCAGAACCTCGAAGGCTGCAGGATCCCGGAAAAAGTTGGTCACATTAATAAGGAGGTCTTTGAAGAGCTCGTGTATTTCAGCCGGGTTTTGCCGCAGGTACTGGGCGTAATGACTGATTTCACCGATCTGCTGCACCGCCATGCGCCGCGCAACCCGCCGGTGGATGGTGCCTCTCTTATAATTCTTGAAATCGTGTCCGGTAGCCAACCGCACGGAGGTCAGGATTCGGTTGACACTTTGCTCGGTTTTCTCCTCATCGGACCCGATCCTTTCAGGTACCTCGGAGAGATGCCGAATGTAGGTAATGAGTTGCCCGGGCATTTTCTCCACCGGAAGTATGTAATCTACCAGGCCGGTGTTGATGGCGCTAAGGGGCATTCCATTGTATTCCGCCTGTTTTTCCTCCTGTACCATCGCCATGCCGCCTTCTCCCTTGATGGATTTGAGACCCAGGGTCCCGTCGCTGCCGGCGCCCGACAGGATGATGCAGATGGCCAGTTCACCGAGGTCTTCGGCCAGAGAGCGAAAGAAGATATCGATTGTCAGCTGGATCCCTCTCCCCTCGCTGGGCTCCTGCAGATAAAGGGTGCGGTTTTTGACAACCACGTCCCTGCCCGGCGGTCTTATGTAGAGGTGATTGGGTTCGATCTTTTGCCCGCTGTTCGCAGTCGAGATCTTCATCTCAGTGTGCTTTTCCAGCAGCCCGGGCATCAGGCTTTCATGTTTCGGATCCAGGTGTTGCACGACCACAAAAGAGATGTTTTCCTGCGGCGGCATGTGGTCAAAGAACTTCTCCAGGGCTTTCAGCCCCCCGGCAGATGCACCTATGCCCACAATGGGAAAAACTTTTTCAGTGTACTGAATGGGGGCAGCGGGTTCGGAGGGATTTTTATCCTTTTGCCTTTTTGCCTCGCTCTTGCCTTTCTTTGTTTGATTTGGAACTTCTGTCTCTGTCTTCTTTTTGTCCTTTTTGGCCGGCATAATGACGAATCTCCCAAGGTTTAGATTCAGTGAATGCGTAGTCCGGTCCTGTAGGCGCAACCTGCGGCGCTGTCCTGTCTTTCTAGGATAGCTAGAGTTCGCGGAAATATCCAGTGATCGGTATGGCAGTGGGCAAGAGGTTTCTGTTTCCTGTCAACCACGAAAAACAGCGGGCAGCGGGCAGCAGGCAAAGATTAGAGGTCAGACTGATCTCCGACATCCGACTTCTGGCCTCTGAGATAGGGCAGGCCAACATGCCTGCCCCTACAAAAAAAGCCCCATCCGCTGGGGCCAGCAGCTAATGGGGCCGGGAGCAAGGAAGTTCAAGACAAGGAGTCGCTTCATTGCTCAAAAGGATTGCGGCGGGTAGCTGGCAGACAACCGGTACCAAAAACCACGAAGGTCACAAAGTGACCGGTGACTCGTAGGGCAGGCCACCGTGCCTGCCGCTACGTGCCAGCAGAGAGAGAACCACAAAGGGCACAAAGTTCACAAAGATATCAATGTAATCTTTTGTCTTTTCTCTGTGTTCTCCGTGTGCTCTGTGGTTTACTCAGATGGCGGGCAGGGTCGCCCGCCCTACGCATCATTTATTCTCCTTTAAAAACATGACTGCTAGATGATGGCCCTGTTCAGCTATCCTCATGATGATACAGCTCTGGTTTCTCAGTACTTGCTTTGTTTGCCCAGGTAGCACATCGTAATATATTTTTACATCTACAAATTCTCCGACCTTGAAGTGCGGACAATCGTTTAAATTGATGAGCGCACCGGTGGAACTTATATCTCCTATGGTACCTTCAATGTTTTTTATCATTCCATTGTCAACCGTAGCCCTGAGAGGCCTCTTTATTCGCCGGCTGGTTCTTCTCTCACCACTACACTTTTCGCAGGTCCGGCAAACTTTCCTTACTCTCTCTAACTCTGCATGACCCAGTAGTTGGGGGATCAAAATCGACCTGGCTATGACGAACTGGTGGGGGCACTCTTCCCTATAAAAGTAGTGGCAGATCTTTTTAGGCCAATTTTCCACGGAGCCGTCCTTCTAAGCGCAAAATTACTGGGACTCTGGCGAGACTCTCCAAAAGCAAAGAGATGAACACCCGCGAGCATATCAAGCAGCCCACTCTGAAGTTGGCAATCAGATTTAAACTGTTGCCTTTCGTTGAGTAAAGGCCGTGAGGGATATGTGCCACCGGAGCAAAGGAAATTAAACAGATCCATCAAGAAGGCAGTCCTGCGTTAGTCCGATGCCCTCCTATAGTCTTTGTCTTTTACCAATCGTAGAGAAAGAATCTTGAAGGTGCTCTCTCGAATTTAATCATTCATCCGTCATCTGCGTCAATCGGAGAAAATCTGATTTTTTAGGTAAAAAAGTCTGAATTTATCGTTAATGGGGGCTCTGTTGAGGACGGGGGGTAGCTAGTGCTTCGCGTCACTTGCCTCCGGCCTCATTGGGTCACTGCGCTTCGCTGTCACTGGGCATAGGGTATGGAGTAAAACGAGACGAGACGTCGAGCGAGACGGGCGAGACGGGGTTAGAGGACAAACGACAGAGGACAGAATGTTGATTGTGGATTGCGGACCTGCCCTGTGGAATTCCACCTCCGGCGGACCCCCTACGGGGGATTCCACAGGGTAAAGATTTGGGATTTAGGAAGTAGAGTCGGCCACCCTGACGGCTAACAGCGAACAGTGGGCAGCAAAATCCCCCCGCCCGCCTCGCCTGAGCGAGCAGGCTCGCGATGGCGGGCAGGCCACGGCTCGACTGAGCTCGCCGAAGTCCGTGCCTTCCCGCCAAAATTGGTTATTTAGGATGATCTCCCTTTCTCGAATTGCACACCTATGGAATACGGGTATTTTTGGTCATCTGGGTGGGAGTGTGCACTAGAAACCACTTTAGCGTCTACTTCAAGCGTAGTACTTTCTGGAACATTTATGGTTAAATGAATGATTGTGTTCGATTCAAGTCGCTCTTCGCATCGGATAAATCCACCATTTGCGCTCATAACTCGCAATTGTCCGCCAAAGATTTTTGTACCATGCTTTACTATTACCGGCCATTTAACATTGAAACGTGGATATTTTCTGTTGTCTTTCGTCACTTCAAATCACTTCCTTCATAACTATTTGTACTATATTATATTTTAATCATTGACCAAATCTTTTTAAACGGGGTTAATTGGGTAATTTGCAAAAAGAAGGGACCGATCCTACCTGGACACGCCACCGTGCCTGCCTTCCATAACGTCCTTGACGGAAAACTACGACCGGAGGGCGGGGCAGTGCCCCGCCCTACAGAAAAAAACATTGAGATATACCAATAATTCGTAGGGCAGGTCACCGTGCCTGCAGGACTGGACGAGTTATTTAGACTAGAGCGGCTATATGAGATATATAGATGGAAAGGTTTGAAAATACATTATTTCCCCTATTCAAATTATGCGGATATTAGTAAAGGCTTATAGAGACTCCTTGCTGTTCTGCGACTAAGGCTAAAGCAAAGGAGAGAACCCGGTGGAGGGTAAGATGACATATTTCTGGCAGAGGATCATGCGTGCCGCCAAACTGGATGTGGCCCTGTATGAAGAGGTTGAAGCCGATACCGGGGCACTACCACAGGCCACGGCGGTTGTGGTTATCTCCAGTCTGGCCGCCGGCCTGGGTAGTATAAAGCTGGCCGGACTGGGGGGTCTTGTACTGGGAACAGTGAGTGCTCTTTTTGGCTGGTATATCTGGGCCTTCCTGACCTACTTCATCGGCACCAGGCTGCTGCCTGAACCGCAGACCAGTGCCACCTACGGAGAACTTTTGCGAACCATCGGTTTTTCGAGCTCCCCCGGCCTGATCAGGATATTGGCAATAATTCCCGGCGTGACGAGGCCAATCTTCTTGGTTGCGAGTGTGTGGATGCTGGTGGCAATGATTGTCGCAGTGCGCCAGGCCCTCGATTATCGGAGCACCTTCCGTGCTGTGGGGGTTTGTATCATAGGCTGGCTGATCCAGGCCTTTATCATTATCTTGCTCTTCTGGCTCTTTGGACCTGCCAATCCTGCCCAGTCCATTTCTCCCTGAGCGAGAAGCTTTAGGTCGATTTATCTTCATAGTGAGAGCTGACTTTCTCTTTCACTTCTCCCACCAAACGCAGGGTAAGGAAATTCAACAAGCTCAATACAGCAGCTATCTCAAATCTGTTATAGGCCACTGCTATGCCAATAGCGCCGGTGTTCCAGATACTGGCTGCAGTTGCTGTGCCCTTGACGGTTGACTGCCCTTTGAGAATGGCCCCACCTCCGATAAAACCGATGCCGGTAATGATTCCTTGTATGACCCTGCCTTCCGCTTCAGTGCTTTCCAAGACGTGTATGCCGGTGAGCATGAAACCGCATGCTGCCAAAGCCACAAGAGGAAAAGTTCGGAGACCGAAGCGCCTCCTGCTCGTCTCTCTATCCCAGCCAATAGGAAGGGCCAATATGTAGGCGATGACGAGATGGTAAAGGTGGTCTAGGACTCTGGCCCAGTCGATATCAAGACTGATCATGGCTTTCCCTGCCCTCACTCAAAAACATCGGAGGCAGGTTTGTTGCCCGCCCCGCATCTTTTTTAACGATTATCCCGACAGCCCGGCAGTGGAGAGCTTTCAGGTCAGGCTTTAGGGTTCAGGGCTTTAGTTGCTTTCATTGTTTTGATTGCAATTATTTTTCGATCTCAACCAGTTCAATCTCGAAAGTAACTTTTTTCCCCGCCAGTGGGTGATTTGCGTCGATGGTCAAGCTGTCTTCGGTGACATCGGTAATTTGAGCACGGACGTTTTCTCCCTCCTCGGCGCGAATCTCGAGAACTTTACCTATTTCGGGATCGATATGAGATGGTAATTGATCCTTGTCGATAGTGCGTACAAGTTCTTCTCTGCGCTCACCAAAAGCATCTTCCGGTGCTACGGAAACGGTCTTGGTACCTCCTTCTTCCATCCCTACCACAGCATTTTCAAATACGGGAATAAGCGTCCTCTCCCCGATGGTAAACTCAAGGGGTCCACTTTCCCGGGAAGACCCGAAAAGATCGCCGTCATCCAGAAAACCCTCATAGTGAACCCTTACGGTGTCGCCCTGTGCTGCCTTTGGTTGTGTCATTTGTTTACCCCCTTGTCCTCCCGTCATCTTTTAGCAAGATAATGAGATTGGCCTTTTGTTGATGAGAAAATAATTTGGAGAGTTAAATCTAAACAGACTTCCGGGACAAATCCTATGGGGTCTTGCCTGTATTTTCAGAGGAGGCCTAACTACTTAGCTCCATTCGCCGATTCACCCTGGAGATTGACCACTGCCACAAAGGGGTAGCTGGAGTAATAAAGAGTGTTAGTCATGAAGAAATTCAGAGTTTCGGAACCTTGAAGGTGGCGATCATAGCACTTCCGCTTAGGCCATAGATCAGGGTAAATGGATGAAAGGTCATTGATCCCAGGCGCACGGCCCCGAACCATATCTCGGGCCCGGTATGGTTCGATGCAAAAGCAATTCCCAAGAGTATTACGATAATGATGCTGCTGGGGATGGGCGTTCCTTCATAGTATTTTACCTTTCCAGACGGCTCCGCTGTATCGGCGGCGGTGACATTGAAGCGTGCGAGGCGGCTGATTCCGCAAACAACAAAATAGGTAAGAATCAGCATATCCCAGACGCCCCGCAAGCCCAGAGAAAAACCCATAACCGCCGGGGCCACACCGAAGGATACGATATCGGCGAGGGAGTCGAGATCAGCACCGATTAAAGACCGACGGCCGGTGCGGCGGGCCACGTAACCGTCCAGGCTATCACAGATGAGTGCGGCGGGAATAAGGATAAAAGAGATCCAAAAGAACCGTTTTTCGTTTTCGGTTGCATAGTTCAGACAGAGGAATATGGCCACCGTACCGCAGCCCGCGTTGATCAGGGTGAATAAATCGGCCAGCGTGTAGGTGCGAAGCATGGAAAAACGATGCTTGTGGGGATTGTCTCTCATACCTTACTCTAACCGCAAGCAAACCCGGCCTCAACAAGATACTAAAGCTATTTAAATACAAGGTCATGATTATTGTGCATACTTTTTTGAATCTTGTCGCAGGGGCGGAATTTATTCCCGCTCGGAAACGTGTTGAAATCCGCCCATCGGGTGGGCGTAAAGCCCACCCCTATCTCGGATCATCTTTTGATGGGGGATACACATCCATTTTTGACGCTCCGTTCAGTTATTTAGTGTCCATCCGAAAGCGTGTTTCTCGGTTGCCATTCTGAGGAGTCCCGCTAAGGGCGGGACGACGAAGAATCTCGAGACCCTTCGTCCCGCCTGGGCGGGCCTCGGGATGACAAATTGTCTGTTTCTTCGCGGAGCCTGTTCTGAACACAGTGAAGGGCTCAGAATGACATCAGGGAGTTTCCGGATGAACACTATTTAACCACATCCCCTAAAAGGCAGAGGTCGCTTTGCAGCTGTTGAGAAAATTGGCTAACGATTCCACTCATAGCCCTGGCAAAAGCGTCTGCCGTGTCCTCTGCAAAAGGCGCGCTCTTGAGTTCATAGGTACGGCGAAAGATTAACCGGTTCTCAGCTCCGGTCGAGGAGAGGCTGACTTCCACCTGTAACATGGCACGGGCAGTGGAACCTTGTCTCACCCAGGCGAAGGTGAATACATGGCCGGTCAAGGCAAGAGGGACATCTATCGGACTGTCCCCGCTGACCACCTGGGGAAACAGAGAGGTTTCATTCAAATCCCGCAGCAAGCTCTCGGCAACCATGGTACCTGGGGAGGTTATCCACTGGAATGAACCGGAGAAGCTTACCTGTTGCCCATGGTCAATGACCACCATATCGCTCTGATCGAAGGGGCTCGAGGTGATGAAATCCCAGATCCGTAATCCCCCGGTGAACGATTTGGCACATTCCACCTTCACGGACTTGTATTCTAATCGGTAATAAACCGGTGGGGGCGACGTGGGTAGGAGCAGAGAAGAGCACCCGGTGACCGGAATGATAATCAACACAAGGAATATCCAAAACCGGCTCATCATTGCCTCCCGAAGGGCTCGGGCTCCTGTGGTTCAGTCAGGATTTTCCCGGGCTGTTGTCGCAGGGTTTCTGCCAGCTCTTTCAGTTCTGTGATAAGCTGCCTCAAGTGGAAGAGAGTTTCCTGGCTGGCTTCCACGGTCTGATCCATATCCTTGGTGAGCTTTGCCAGGCTTCCATGGGGAATTGCCCCTAACTCTCTCGCCAGGGCTTCGCTGGCCTTCTGCGTGGCCGCCAGGGTTCGGGTGAGGTCGCTGAGAGAATTTTTCAAATCTTCCTGTACGGCCTCTTCCCCCACAGAGCCCATGATTCTCTTCAGATCTTGGGAAATCTTTTGAGCATTTTTCAGAGTTTCCCGGATATCCTGGTCTGCCAGAACTGCGTCAGCATCTCGGGCCGCTTGAGTCCAGGCCCCTGCCAGGGCCTCGAAGTCCACTCCTTCAATCTTTTGGTATAGCTGTTTTAACGATTGTTCTATGGTGGCAAGTTCACCTGGTCGTGAAGGGATGACCGGATACTGGACCGGAAATGTCACCTTAGGTGTTATCTGATCTATGTGGGCAGGGGCTTTGCCGATCTCCAGATAGCGTTGCCCGGTGATGCCTCGCTGCGCCAAACTTATGGCCAGAGAACTGTCAACCTTGAAATCCGGATTCAACTCCAGCACTACCCGAATAAGCTCCCTGTCCGGCGCAATACCGTATGAAACCACCCTTCCTACTTTTATGCCCAGGTACGAAACTTCAGCACCACGGGATAGCCCTCCCACGGATGAATCGAAAAAAGTGACATAGGTATTGCCAGGCTGGAAAAACTGGCCCACTCCTACCCAGACAAGGCTCCCTAACGCTAGGGCTGTACAAATCAGGACGAAAAACCCCAGCTTGAATCGACTTACGTTTCTGCTCACTCCGGTTGTCCTAGTTCCAAGTGTTTGCTTTTAACCTTCCTGTTGAAAAAGGCTTGCACCCGGGGATCTTTATTTTCCCTCTTCAATGATTCTACTGTACCCTTGGCGATGATCGTTTTGGCCTCACCGTCCAACATAATGCAGCGGTCTGAGACATTTTCCACGGTGCTCAACTCGTGGGCTACCAGTACCACAGTAACTCCCAGCGCGGTTTTGAGCTCCAGCAACAGGTCGTCGATCTCGACAGCCGTGGGAGGATCCAGACCACTTGTTGGTTCATCGCAGAACAACACTTGGGGATCGAGTGCCATGGCCCTGGCCAGGCCGGCCCTCCTCTTCATGCCGCCGCTCAACTCGGCAGGCATCCTGTTTCCGTCTTTGCCCAGTTTTACCAGGTCCAGCTTCAACTGGACGACCGTGTCCATGAGTTCCGGCGGAAGATCGGTGAACTCCACCAGGGGAAGCATAACGTTGTCCCAGAGGGTCAGGGAGCCGAAAAGCGCCCCGGACTGGAAGAGCACCCCAATGCGGCTTCGAAGACGTCTCAGCGCGTCTTTCCCATGACCCAGGCCGATCTCCTCGCCGGCAATGCTAACTTTTCCATTCACAACGGGAAGCAACCCGGTCATCGCCTTGAGAAGCGTCGTCTTGCCGCAGCCGCTCGGTCCAAGAACAGTGAAGACTTCCCCCCGACTCACGGAGAAACTCACCTCTTCAAGCACAGTATTGCCTCCGTAACCCACCATCAGCTTTTCGACGGTGATAATGGGATTGTCTTGGTCGCCGTTCATGGTGATTACCATCCATAGACATTGAAGATGCCACTGAAAAACGCGTCGGCCAGAATTATGATGAAAATACCACCCACCACCGAAGTGGTGGTTTGTTTGGCCACGCTCTCCGGGGCCACTCCGGTTCTCAGTCCGCAGAAACAACCGATAAGGCCGATGAGCAGGCCAAAGGAAAACCCTTTGATCATACCAGTGTAGAGTTGAACAGGTGTGAGAGCGAAGTTCACTTCCTTGATAAAGCCGAAACCGGGAAGATTGAGAAAGAGAACAGCCGTGAGGAAACCGCCAAAAATGCCTGCGGCGTTGGCAAGCATGGTGAGAAGTGGGCCTGCCAGTGCCAGAGCCAGGACTCGGGGCAATACAAGGAAAGTGGTGAGATCGAAATCCATGACCGCCAGTGCATCCAGTTCTTCATTGATTTTCATGGTGCCGATTTCAGCGGCGAATGCCGCTCCGGAGCGACCGGCCAGGACAACCCCGACCATAAGCGGGGCCATTTCTCGAGTAACCCCGATAACCACCGCGTCGGCCAGAAAGATACTGATACCAAACTGTTTCATACTGCTGGCGCTCTGAAAGGCAATCACCATTCCCATGAGGCCGCTCAGAGCTATAACGAGAGACATGGCTTGGGCGCCGACTGTCTCTAGATGGTACCACAGCTCGTGTAGCCGCGATCTTGATGAACGGCTAAGAAGTGAGATTGATGCCCAGGTTACGTCACCGATGAATTCCACGAAAGCGCCCATCGCGCTGATCTTGTCCACAGTCCATTGACCGAGACGGGATATGGAACCGGAGCTGGGGGCAGGCTGACTATACAAGGTCTCAGAGGAATGTTCCTTGATGTACTGAAAATACTCGTCCACCTCCCTTGGCACGTTCTCACGAAAAAAAGCAATACCCCGCTTGGCACAAAAGGTCTCCATCCTCTGCAGCAAGGCTGCACCCGCCGTATCGATGCCGGTTACTTCCTGGAAGTCGAAGACAATCTGCCTGGGACTTTCTTCCTCGAGAGACCTCACCACGGTAGTCCACAGAGGACCCACGACCTCGCGGTCGAGGCGGCCGTAAAGATGCACTACCGGCTCTGCCCCCTCGGCCTTCTCTATCTTGAAGGATGTTTGAGCCATGATTGACACGGTCCTTCTTCGCCTTCGAGGTGCCAATGCATATAAGGATTTTTTTCAAACGTGTCCTATTATGTATGCTCGGAAACTGGGACCTGAGTAAATAGGGTAAATCCTGCAAATAGCAGCTGATGAGACTGTAGTATGCAAAAGTCTTAGATCACATACATGAGAATACGGGACTGACTTTCATGTTTTACAGGGTTGAGGGTATATATTCTGCCGGTCTTCGCTGATAATATCCATAGCGACTTTTACAGCTAGCGGGTTGAGAATTAGAGAATTAGGAAATTAGGACATTAGGGAATTAGACAACCAGTTGTATTAGGTTTCACCGTTTACCGTTCACGGTTTTACCAATTTCCTAATTTTCCAATTCTCTAATTAGTGTCCTCCGGAAACTTGCTTTTCGGTTGTCATTCTGAGGAGTCCCGCTAATGGCGGGGCGACGAAGAATCTCGAGATCCTTCGTTCCGCTCAAAACACGAAGTGCACAAAGATATCAAACTAGGTTTTTGGTACTACTTTGTGTTCTTTGTGATCTTTGTGGTGTCCACCTGGATGGATGTGGGATACGTTTCGGGTGTCAGGAGATTGAACCGCAAAAGCTAACACAGGAGTTTGGTATGAGCGACCTTGTCATCGTCTCCAACCGGGGACCCTTTAGTTTTTCACAAGGCTTCCTCGATGAAGCAGAATCATGCTTGAAAGAGGACAGAAAACCAAATCCCCCGAAGTTCGGCGCCGGCGGTCTGGTACAGGCCATGTCCAGCCTGCTGAAACCTGGAAGCTGGAGCCCTACCTGGCTCGGCGCCTCCATGGGGAATCGAGATATAGATGTGGCCCGCGGTCACTTTGCCCCCTTGTTCAAGCGAATGACTCGAGAGGGCCATTCACCTGTTGATTTTCCTCAGATCGAAATAGAGCCGGACACCAGGATGCACTTCAAATACCGGGACTATGACTTTCACCTGAGATTTGTCTTCTTTGACACCAGGCACATGCACAGCTACTACAACAAGTTCGCCAACGGCTTCCTCTGGCCACTCATGCACCTCACCCGGGCCCCGCTTTTTTACAAAAAGGCCACCGGTTTCGCCAGACCATATTTTGAAAAAAATGACTTTATTCAGTACACCAGCAGCGGGGTCACTTTTGCCAATACCGTCATCGATGAGCTCAACAAGAGCAAGGAGTTCTGGAAAAGAGAAGAGGACGTGGTCGTCTGGAACCAGGACTATCATCTGATGCAGACTTCGGAGACTCTCAGGGCGTTGCTCATGGAAGAAGGGCTCTCCCATGAAGAAAGACGGAGGATACACATAGGGCAGTTCATGCACACGCCCTTTTTCAACATCCATGAAATTCAGGGGCTCATCCGGGAGGACAAGAGAAACCGTGTCAAAATGCAAGTCTATGATCCCTTCGCCGAAACCATTGAAGGGGCCCTGCAAAAGCTCACCTGGGGCATGCTTGCCAATGACTTCATCGGATTTCATACCAAGGAGTACTGCGACAACTACCTGGAGGCCCTGCAGGAATGGTTTCCCGTGGAGATACGGGTGAAAAATCACTTTTATGAAATTATTTACCAGGGTCAGGTGACCACAGTCGGCGCCTTTCCCATCGGCCTTGATGTGGACAGGATCCTCTCCGAGGTCTCTGAAGGAAAGACCCTGGAGCATAAGGTGAACGGCGAGGAGCTCCACCAGACCATCCGCCGCAATCGATTGGATGGTAAGTATATCTTCGGCGGACTGGAGCGGTGCGACTACACTAAAGGGCTGCTGGAAAGGGGCGCCATCTTCCAGCACGCCCTCGCTAAAATCAGGGCCAAAGGCAAGGATGCCTGCTTCTACCAGGTCACCGCTCCCAGCAGGATGGACAACCCCGACTACCAACGTTTGAACGACATTCTCTCCCAAGAGATCAGCAAGCTCAACAATAGCCTCGAAGGAAAGCCCCTTGTTCACCTGAACCAAGGAATTCCGCCCCCCCAGAACTACCGCTTCATGAAAGAGATTAAACTCATGCTCGTCACCCCTCTGGAGGACGGCATGAACCTTGTGGCCTTTGAATACATCCTCTCGCAAAAATACAAGAGACCTGAAGAAAGAGGCATGCTGGTGCTGAGCACAAGCGGTGCTTCACGGGTCCTGAAGGAGAGGGGATTTGGAGAAGACGACGGGGTGATCTTTGTTGATCCGGTCAAGCCCAAGGCCGCAGCAGACAAGATCGTCAGGGCTCTAGACGGCGGCAAGCGTCTTTCCGAGGCAATCATCGGCTACGTGGAAAATGAAAGAAGGGTTGATAACTGGGCGGAGAATAATATTGATGCCATACTACAGAGCCGCAAGACGGTAACATGAGACAATTCAGTCATTCATCTGTGGCTCCGAAAAATATCTTTAACCGTATAGCTGTGCCATCTGCTCTTGCCAGAAGTGATAATAGATCTCCCCTTCTTCGACCAGGGATTGATGATCACCCTGCTCCGCCGCAGTGCCGTTTTTCAAGACAACAATCAGGTCCGCATTGGTAATCAGGGGGAGATGGTGGGTGACCACAATGATAGTCCTTTGTTCCATCAAGCGATCGAAAGCCTCCATGACCTTTGTTTCCGAGGAGGGATCGAGCCCGGCCGTGGGTTCGTCGAGGAGGACAACCGGACCGTCTCTGAGAAGGGCCCTGGCAACCAGTATCCGTTTGGCCTGTCCCCCGGAAAGATGGGTGTTGCCGATCCCCAACTCGGTTTCATAGCCCTCCGGCAGGTTGACAATGAATTCATGGGCATTGGCCTTCGCCGCCGCCTCTCTGATTTCCTCCTCTCTTACCTCGGTACCCGGTTTGCCCAAGGCGATGTTTTCCCGCACGGTTGTGTGGAAGATGATCTGCTCTTGGGGAACAACTGCAATTTGCTCCCGTAACGTCTTGAGGGAGTGAAAGCGAATATCTTGTCCGTCCATGAGAATTCTACCATCCGTAGGATCGAAAAACCTGGGAATCAGGCTCAGGAGAGTGGATTTTCCTGACCCTGAATCTCCGATGATCGCTACCTTTTGGCCCTGCTTAATCCGAAAGCTGAGACCTTCGAGGACCTTTACTCCAGGCTCATATTCAAAGGAAACCTTCTCGAAAACCATTTCCTTATGAAATGGCGGCATGGGAGAAGCTCCGGCGACTTCGCAGACACCCAGATCGCAAGGTGTAACCTCCATTACTTCCTCTATCCGTTCGTTAGAGGCCAAGGCTTTGGCGATCTTATTGAAATATTTGGTTACTTCCCTAACCGGTTTGAACATGCTCCTCAGATAGCTCATAAATACCAGGAGCTCTCCAGGGGTGATCTGTCCTGCCCGGATGCGAAACACGCCGATGAAAACCATTATGGCAACTCCGGCAGAGAGGGCCACATTGGTGGAAGAGCTTCCAGAGCAGACTGAACGTTTGCCGTATCAGAGACAACTCTGGAAACGATTTCCCCTGCGCCTACCTTATCGAAATACGACACGGGAAGATCGATTATGTGGGAAAAGAGACGGACGCGCAGCCGGTGCACCACCCGCTGGATGAGCCGGGTGAGATAAGCGTTCTGCAGATATAAAGCGGCTCCGTTGAGCAAGGCCACCGCCATGAGCAAAAACACCATGAGAGGGAGAAGGTTGCCAGAAACGACATCCCACCAGGGACTGGCGAGTCCGGCTAAAAGAGGACTGGGAGGCTCGTGCAAAATGACATTATCAAAAATTACCTGGAGCGGCCAAGGTTGTACCATAGAAATGGCTGCTTGCAGAGAAAGGACGATCACCAATACCAAAAGGAGTTTCTTCTCGCCCGTGAGCACAGAGAACAACTGAGAACTGGAAAAATGAGCTCTGTTCATACCATTAAAATCCATTACCGCGAACAATGAAACCTTAGTAGTTGTGAGCTGTAAAGCCGGCAACCCTTTTACTGCTTAAACTTGGAGAAGGCACTCTGCAGGGCCTCCCTGAGACCGTCTGCCGCTTTTTCCGTACCTGCCCTGATATCCTTCCAGGCGTCATCGCTGGCATTCCGTAACTCCTTGAGTTTTGTCTGTAAGGCTGCCTTCCTCTGTCGGATGTCCTCAATCCGGTCTTTGTATTCAATTTTGCTCTCGGCCTCCACTTTATCAGCCCTGGCCTTCAATAGATCGATTTTGGCACTCCATTCTCTCATTTGTGCCTCAAGTTTCTCCCTGTATGCTTCCTTTTTATCCATGGTTATTCTCCTTCTTATTAGCGGTTACTGCTCAATGATAAATCCCCAAGATAGAGAAACTTCCTCTCACATTTCTGGCATTGGAATATGCGTTCATCGAAACGCTCTCCCGACTTGTTTGATGAGGTGGCGGAGTTCTCATATCCCACGCTGGCAATTTCTTCGCTCCTGCAGTCCAGAAAAGGACATCTCAGTTCTGAGGTAGTTCTCATTGGTTGATCAGTCATGACTGCACTAACTCCCTCTGAAAATGTGCGGCAACATCTCGATGCCTGGCCCAAGAAGTCACCACCACAGCCGAACAATTACTTATCATAGGAGCTAGCGAGGGGGGAAACAAATCAGGTCTTGCCTGTATATGGCAGCGGTGAGATGGAGTATTAGCACATAACCTCCCTATCCCCAATCCTGTCACGTCCGGGACGGAAAATGGGCGGGGAACCTACAGTCTTGCCTTTAGCGGAATACATGAATTACCTCATTCCTTATTCATCTTCCCACTAGTAGTCTAATTCTATAAGATATGCAGAAGTTTAGCTGCAGGACAGAGAGAATGGAGAGGTGATCTGAGTCATGCAAATCCCCTTGGAAATTACCTATCGGGATGTGCAAAAGACGGCCGCCACAGAAGAGCTAATCCGCAGAAAGGTAGGCAAGCTTGAGCGGCTCTGCACTTATATAATCAGCATCAGGGTGACGGTGGAAAGCTCGCAGGAACACCAGCGTAGCGGTAGTCCCTACCGGGTGGGGATTTATTTGAGCGTTCAAAGGGTGGCCTTGGTTGACAAGCTGTTCCCTGAGAAGGATTACGGTTTTCTAAAAACTGTTGATGGCCGAGTCCTTTATTTCCACCGAAACAGTGTGCTCGCTGATGACTTCGACCGATTGGAAATCGGCACCGGGGTGAGATACGTGGAAACTATGGGCGACAAAGGGCCACAGGCGAGCACCGTGCAAATTGTCGACAAACCTGGTGTCCGTCATTCCACCTCGTCTTGATCAGTCCCCAGCTTCTTCATCCGAGCACAATCCGGCCGCGGATAAAGGTGCCAGCACTCATGCTCACTGGCTTTTGCCACTCTCGTCCAGCTATTCAGTTTCGATATAGACTCTGGCCCTGCCGCGAGTCATGCCGATGGTGACCCTGGTGTTGCCATAGTCTAGTACTCTGGCAAAGTGTTCCTCAAGTAAATCCTTGTCTGTTTGTGAGCCGTAAGCCACCAGCTCAGCCTCCCCTTCAAGCTCTTGATAGTCAAAACCCTCTCTCACACGGAAATGCAGCTCGTAGGGTCGCTCGGTTCTGGCGTTGAAGTGAAAGCGAACGTCCACTACCGGGGTTTCCTCCACCTCGATAAGCAAGCGAGAGCCTTGGGGGAGAGGATAGTCCAGTTTGGGTTCGGTTACCTTAATTTCTTCTTCGCTGCCATTGAGCAGCCAGAATCTCACTCGGGGATCACCGAATTCACGAGGCTCCATGGTTTCCTTTCGTGTCCCAACCTCTTTTATCTAAATCTCCGATTTCTCATTTCTAGCCAGGCGTGACAACTTTCCTCTCAACAGTTCCCTAAATTGAAAAGCTTGCCCTAGCAAAGCAGATAAACCCTCCTTCGTCCATAAAGCCTAGGCTGTATTTCTTTTTGCTACCACCCTCATTTTTCCAGGTTGTTTCCGGGCCAAGGGAAAAACAGGAATTCTAGCCATAACAACAGGACGAAATAAATCGTTTACAACCACGAAAATACAGTGTTGTCCCCATTTCGCAGAGAAACCTTGCTGTGGTTTCATGAAACTCTTAGTTTATTATGAGAGTCAGGTTATCAGTGATGACTGAGGAGTAAATGAGGACTAATGTCCGCCTTGAACCCCTAGCACCGGATGTTTCATGAATTGCTGTCGCGAGACTGTGAAGATGGGAGTGCCACCGGGCAACCGCAGGGTGTCGGACCCGAACCGTACCTGAACGGTACGTCGCAGGGTGCGACACCCGAGGACGCACGGAAGGACGGCCATATCCACGGTCGCAGCAAGTCATTCATGAAACATCCGGGCTAAGAGAGGAGCATTTGCATGACGACTCCGGGCTTCACCATCAATCCTTCCACTTACGACGCAGTAATCTTCGATCTGGATGGCGTGGTTACCAAAACCGCTGAAGTGCATGCCGACGCCTGGAAACAGATGTTCGACGAATATCTGAAGGAACGGGGTGAACGAGAAGGCAGGTCCTACCAACCCTTCGACCGCACTGAAGACTACCGCCGCTACGTGGACGGCAAGCCTCGCTATGATGGGGTTGAGAGTTTTCTGCAAGCTCGCTCCATAAACATTCCCTACGGTGACCCCGACGACGACCCAGGAAAGGAAACCATCTGCGGTCTGGGCAACCGCAAGAATGAACTGTTCAATGATCTACTTAAACGGGGCTCCTGTTTTCCAATCCACCGTTGATCTGATTCATGCCCTCCGCCGCAACAATCTCAAGACGGCCGTGGCCTCCTCCAGTAAGAATTGTGCTGCCGTATTGGAGGCGGCAAAGCTCACTCACCTGTTCGAGGCCAAAGTTGACGGAGTGGATCTCGCCGAGCTTAATCTCCCAGGAAAGCCCGCTCCCGATATGTTCCTCGAAGCCGCTCGCAGACTCGGAGTAAACCCCAACCGTGCTATTGTGGTCGAGGACGCCATCGCCGGCGTCGAAGCTGGTAAGAGGGGAGAGTTTGCTTGCGTTATCGGCGTGGACAGAGAGGAGCAAACCGCAGCCTTGAAAGAAAGCGGCGCACACGTGGTAGTGAAGGACCTGGCGGAAATCAAAGTGGCGGCTCAGTCCAACAGCGAGACATCATCTTTGCCCTCTCCTCTGGAACAAATGGCTGAAATTAGACGGAGGGCTAAAAACAAAAGGATGGCAGTTTTTCTTGATTACGACGGCACCTTGACCCCAATTGTGAGTAGCCCTGAACTGGCGGTCCTCTCCAAAGAGATGCGCCATACCGTAAAACAATTAGCCAAGTACTGCACCGTAGGGATCATAAGTGGCAGGGACTTAAAGGATGTGCGACAACTGGTGGACATCGACTCCATCTACTACGCCGGCAGCCATGGTTTCGATATAGCCGGTCCTGGTGGTGAGCGTAAGGAAGCCCAGAAAGCCGCAGAATTTCTTCCAGTTCTGGATCGAGCCGAGCAAGGGCTGCAGAGCCAGCTGCAGAGCATTCCCGGTGCTCTGGTGGAACGAAAGAAGTTTTCCATTGCCGCCCACTACCGCAAGGTGGCCGAAGACAACATCGGCCGGGTGGAAGCCGCTGTTGACCGGGTGCTGGAGAACTGTCCGGATTTGCATAAGTCCTCGGGAAAGAAGGTCTTTGAACTGCAGCCCAACCTCGATTGGCACAAGGGAAAAGCCCTCCTCTGGCTGCTGGACGAGCTGGAGCTCAATCAAGCCAATGTTCTGCCCTTCTACATCGGCGATGACACCACCGATGAAGACGGTTTCAGAGCGCTCAAGGACCGGGGCATCACCATTTTGGTGGCGAAAGGTTCCCCCAAAACCGAAGCTCAATACCAGCTGGCAGATCCGCACGAGGTTGGTGAGTTTCTGCAAAAACTTGCCTCTAGGGTGAAGGGAGAAGAGCAATGAGCCGGTGGTCGCTAGTATACCATGGATTCAATCCTCGAGAGGAAGGGCTGCGAGAGGCCTTGTGCACCCTGGGCAATGGTTACTTCGCCACCAGAGGAGCCGGAACTGAAACCGTGGCGGATGGAGTGCACTATCCAGGTACCTACCTTGCCGGTGGTTATAACCGGCTGGACACGGAAATCGCCGGGCGGGTCATTGAAAACGAGGATCTGGTAAATATGCCCAACTGGTTACCCCTTACCTTTCGACTACCTGGATCCGACTGGTTTTCCCTTAAGGAGGTGGAGATTCTCTCCTATCGCCAGGAACTGGACTTGCGCCGTGGTATCCTCCTCAGAACCATCAGTTTTCGTGACCACCAGGGGAGACAGACCAACGTAGAGGAGCGGCGGTTGGTCCATATGGCCGACAAGCATCTCGCTGCCCTGGAAATGCGGCTAACAGCGGAAAACTGGTCGGGGGAACTGGAAATCCGCTCCGGACTGGACGGCCTGGTGACAAATCAAGGCGTGGACCGCTACAAGGAGCTGAACAGCAACCACCTGGAACCCCTGATAACCGAAGAAGTGGACGAGGAAACCATTTATCTAAAAGTGCTGACCAAGCAGTCAAAATTAACCATTGCCCAGGGCGCCCGGACGAGAGTGTTTCTGCACGGTCAACCTCATCAGCGATTAAAAAGCTGTCTTAAGGAGCCCGGACGCATCTTCCAGGAATTTCTCGTTCACCTAGAAAAGGGCGCCCAGGTCCGCATCGAAAAAATAGTTACCTTTTTCACCTCCCGGGACAAAGCCATCTCCGAGGGCGGCCTAGAAGCACACAACGCTGTGGCCCGCGCCGGCTCCTTCGAGGGGCTGCTGGAGAGCCACGCCCGGTCCTGGGAGCATCTTTGGCGTCGCTTCGAGGTAGATTTTGTTCACAGGAGGCCGGAGGAAAGCGACCGCACCGAAATTATCCTCCGCCTCTACATCTTTCACTTGCTCCAGACAACGTCCACCCATACCATGGACCTTGACGTGGGAGTGCCCTCCCGGGGCTGGCACGGTGAGGCTTACCGCGGCCACGTCTTTTGGGACGAGCTGTTTGTTTTCCCCATGTTGAACCTCCGTCTTCCGGAAATCACCCGATCATTACTTATGTACCGCTTTCGCCGCCTAGACCGGGCTCGCCTTGCTGCCAAAAAGGCTGGATATTCTGGCGCCATGTTTCCCTGGCAAAGCGGCAGCAACGGCCGGGAAGAAACCCAGGAAGTTCATCTCAATCCTAAATCTGGACGATGGCTCCCTGACAACTCTCACCTGCAACGCCACGTGAATTCAGCCATTGCCTACAATGTCTGGCATTACTACGAGGTTACCGGGGACATGGAATTCCTCTCCTTCTATGGAGCGGAGATGATTTTGGAGATAGCCCGTTTCTGGGCCAGCATAGCAACCTACAACTCTGAGATGGATCGTTACGAAATCTTGAGGGTTATGGGCCCGGACGAATACCATGACGGTTACCCGCAAGGGGAACAACCGGGCCTGAACAACAATGCTTACACCAACCTCATGGCAGTGTGGGTGTTCAACCGTGCCCTGGAGATACCCGGAATCTTGCCGGAGGAGCGTTCCAGGGAACTCCTCGAAAGCATCGACCTCCGTCAGGAGGAAATTGAGAAATGGCGAGAAATAAGCAGGAAAATGCGTTTGGTGTTCCATGGTGAAGGTATCATCAGTCAATTTGAAGGCTACGACAAACTCGAGGAGTTTGACTGGCAAGGCTATCGCCGGAAATATAAAGATATCCAAAGGTTGGATCGCGTCCTGGAGGCGGAAGACGATACCCCTAACGGCTACAAAGCCTCAAAGCAGGCAGATGTGCTCATGCTCTTCTATCTCTTCTCATCGGAGAAACTGCAAAAGCTCTTTAATCAGCTGGGGTATTCTTTCGAGTACAAGACTATACCCAAGAATATAGATTATTACCTAAGGAGAACCTCACACGGTTCCACCCTCAGTCGGGTAGTACATTCATGGGTCCTTGCTCGCTCGGACCGGATTCGTTCCTGGAAATTCTTTTGCGAGGCCTTGAAAAGCGACATTGAGGATATTCAGGGGGGAACGACGCCGGAAGGTATCCACCTGGGAGCCATGGCGGGCACTGTTGACCTGATTACCCACTGTTATACCGGTATCGAGCCCCGTGACAACGTACTCTGGTTTAACCCGTGTTTGCCGGAGGAAATGGCAAAACTCCACGTGCATATTCGCTACCGAGGCCACGCTCTGGAGGTGGAAGTGACCTCAGATCGCTTGCAGGTGCGTACCTTGAAGAGCACAGAGATGCCCATCAAGGTTGGTTTCAAGGAAAAAACCTACGATCTCGAGGCCGGCTCTGCCGTTGAACTGGTTTTGGGGGAGATGGTTGAATAACTAAATAACTTGTTAACATATTAATATTTCCCCAAAATTAGCGTAGCTCCGTATGGAAATTCAAAGGTAGACCATGGAGTTATTAAGTTGTTTAACCATCTCCCTCATTTTCTTATGCATTTACATTTGCTTCCCCGTTAAAATAAGGAAAGCACCCTATTCATTTCTTCCGGGTGCTGTAGTTTGCTTATTAACGGTAAAGTTCGATTCCCAAGAAAAGGAGAAAACCTGTGCCACGAGAAAAAGTTGATATCCCCTGCCGGATCGAATACCTTTCAATTTTGAGCGAAGATGGCCAAGTAGACGAAGAGCTCGAGCCGAACATGCCGGAGGAGCTCTTGATCAAACTACACCGATCAATGCTGCTGAGCCGAAGGTTTGATGAGCGCTTGCTAAGCCTGCAGCGCCAGGGGCGTATAGGGACCTTCGCCCCCATCAAGGGGCAGGAGGCCTCCCAGTTGGGTGCTGCTGCAACTCTGGAGGACGACGATTGGCTGCTTCCCTCCTTTCGGGAAATGGCTGCAGAGGTATGGCGCGGCAAGAGCCTCGAAAGTGTCCTCCTTGCCTATGGTGGGTACAACGAGGGAGGTACTATTCCAGAAGGCATCAACAACCTGCCCGTATCTATCCCCGTTGGCACCCAAATTCCCCATGCCGTAGGACTAGGCTATGCTATTAAATACCGGGGAAAAAAGAATGTGGCCATGGTTTTCTTCGGCGATGGCGCCACCTCGGAAG
This sequence comes from Deltaproteobacteria bacterium, assembly GCA_037384945.1. GTDB lineage: Bacteria > Desulfobacterota > Syntrophobacteria > BM002 > BM002 > BM002. Next base: position 13,871 of record JARRNM010000024.1, on the reverse strand, counting down.
GTGATTTCCACGAAGCCCTGAATTTTGCCGGGGTATTCCAGACTCCCACTATCTTTGTCTGCCAAAACAATCACTGGGCCATCTCCATTCCGCGGGCCCAGCAAAGCCGTTCCAAGACCCTGGCGCAAAAGGCTCTTGCCTACGGCATTCCCGGAATGCAGGTGGATGGAAACGATATACTCGCAGTTTATGCCGCGGCAAAGGAATGTGTGGAAAGGGGTCGATCGGGAGGAGGGCCCAGCATGATTGAATGCGTGACTTACAGGATGACCATGCACACCACAGCAGACGATCCGAAACGCTACCGGAAGGAGGAAGAGTTAGAAGAATGGTCCAAACGAGACCCCCTCAGCCGATTTCAGAAATACCTGATTGACAGAGACCTGCTTTCGGCAAAAGAGATCGATTCCCTGGAGGAAGAGATCAAGCAGGAGATCAAGGAAGCAGTGACAGGCTACGAGAAAAAACAAAAGGAGCTCGGGGATCCCTTGCTCATGTTTGACAACGTTTTCGAAGAATTACCGCCCTACCTCGAGGAACAACGAGAAGAACTCAGCCTGGAATTGGCAGAAAAGGAAGAAAAGGAGTAGACCGATGGCTGCATTGACCATGATTCAAGCAATCAACCTCGCCCTGCACCAAGAAATGGAGCAGGATGATGGGGTGATCGTCTTGGGCGAGGATGTGGGAGTGGATGGGGGCGTTTTTCGAGTTACTGATGGACTTATAGAGAAGTTCGGCAAAGAGCGGGTTATGGATACTCCCCTTGCCGAGTCGGCAATTTGCGCCGTTAGCATAGGTATGGCGGTCTACGGCCTTCGACCGGTTTGTGAAATTCAATTTTCCGGCTTTAGCTACATGTGCCTCCACCAGATGGAAAATCACGCCGTTCGCTTGAGAGGTCGCTCCGGTGGGCGCTTTCACGTACCCATGGTATTGCGTGCTCCTTATGGTGGGGGGGTGAGAGCGCTGGAACATCACTCCGAGAGCAAAGAGGCGTACTATGCTCACACCCCCGGGCTCAAAACGGTCATTCCCTCCTCGCCGCGCAATGCACGGGCCTTGCTGGTGAGCGCCATCCGCGACCCGGACCCGGTAATATTCTATGAACCCAAAGCCATCTACCGCGCCTTCCGGGAAGAGGTTCCCGATGAAGAAGAAACCATTCCCCTGGGCAAGGCCGAAGTCGTTCAGGAAGGCAAGGATCTGACCATGATCTCCTATGGGGCCATGATGCGGCCCACCATAAAGGCTGCGGAAGAACTGAAAAAGAGTGACGGAGTCGAACCGGAAGTCATCGACCTGCTCACTATATCGCCGCTGGACGACAAATTGTTGAACCAGTCGGTGCAAAAAACCGGTCGCGCAGTAATCGTTCACGAAGCACATCGAAGTTTTGGCCCCGGAGCGGAAGTGGCGTCCCGCCTGGTGGAAAAGTCTTTTCTCTACCTGGAGGCACCCATTGCCAGGGTTACGGGATTCGATGTCATTATTCCCCTCTTTCAAAGGGAGAATGATTATCTGCCCGGGGTGCATAGAATTCTGCTGGCAGCGAGAAAGACGCTCAAGTTTGTTGCTTAATCAGGGATTGTCAGTTGTCCTCCTGCCCCGTGGAATACGAAGTCCATTCCACTGGGGTGGTCCGTTGTGGGGAAGGCATAGAGCATGGAGTAATACGAGACGAGATGTCGGGCGAGACGAGCGAGACGGGGATTAGAGCGCCGAGGTAACAGGCAGGAAGCCAAATCGTTAACATGCCCAAAGGTCAAACGGTTCTGAATAGCTTCAGTGGCGAATTAACTCTTTGACCATTGAACCATTTGACGAGTTGACTAATCGACGAATTGACGGGGACTTGGTGAGCTCTGTGGCTTGAAAAATCACAAGCATCGCATTTAGCATCAGAAGAGGAGAAGTTGCCATGCCGAAGGAATTCAAGATGCCAGATCCAGGAGAGGGTATCCACGAAGCGGAGATTGTCGAAATTCTGGTTTCCGAAGGAGACCAGGTCGAGGACGGTCAAGCGATCCTTGTGGTGGAAACGGACAAGGCGGCCACTGAGATCCCCTCACCGGTGGACGGTGTCGTCCAGAGCATTCCAGTTAAAGTGGGAGACGTGGTGAAAGTGGGCCAAGTGCTTATGACCTTCCTGGAGAAGGGAGAAGAAGCTGAGGTCGCCGCGGGGAAAAAAGAGAAAGGGAAAGTAAAAAAAGAAAAGAGAAAGGTTGAGGAAAAGGCTGCGGAAGAAAAGAAGGAGCCCAGGCCTAAGGTTGATGAGGGAAAAGAGGAACCGGTGCCCGCCGCTCCTTCCACCCGGCGATTGGCTCGTGAATTGGGAGTAGACCTGCGCCAGGTGACCCCCAGCGGACCCCAAGGACAGGTCACTGCTGAGGACGTGCGGTCTTACTCTCAGGCAAAGGCGACGAAAGTCGAGGAGGAAAAAGCTCCCGAAAAAGAGATTGAACAGCCGGAGGTTTCACGGCCGGTTCAGCTTGCGCCGCCGCCGCTTCCAGACTTCAGCAGTTGGGGGCCTATAGAGAGAAAGCCTTTGCGTTCCATCAGGAGAGCCACAGCAAACCGTATGACTCTGGCGTGGTCTCAAATTCCCCACGTCACCCATGAGGATGTGGCGGACGTCAGTGAACTGGAGGTATTTCGACGCAAGCATCAGAGTGAAATCGAAACGCAGGGCGGAAAGCTCACCCTTACCATGTTTATTCTTAAAGCCGCTGTTGCTGCCCTGAAGGAGCATCCCCGTTTCAATGCCAGCCTGGATGTTAAGAAGGGAGAGATTATTCTCAAAAATTACTACCACATAGGAGTGGCGGTTGACACTGAACGGGGCCTGATAGTTCCGGTCGTCAGGGATGTGGACCGGAAGAGTATCACCGAACTTGCACTCGAGTTGTATGAACTGGCGGAGCGGACTCGTGAGGGTGAGGTGGAGCGCCAAGAGCTCGCCGGGGGTACCTTTACCATAACCAATGTCGGCCCCCTGGGAGGTACCGGCTTCACTCCTATTGTTAACTATCCCCAGGTAGCCATTCTCGGCGTCGCTCAGGCACGACTTCAACCGGTTATTCAGGGGGATCTGGACAATTGCCAGGTAGTGCCGAGATTGATGCTTCCCCTCTGTGTTGGTTTCGACCACCGGATAGCTGATGGAGCTGATGCAGCTCGCTTCCTCAATGTAATCATCGAGGTCCTGGAGAGCCCGGAGAAACTCATGATGCATATGTAAACGATACAGCCGTTGAAATCGTTGAAATCGTAGAAACCGTTGAGTGTCAGTTGTCCGTGGTCCGTGGTCCGTTGTGACATAGGCATAGGGCATAGAGCATGGAGTAAGACGAGACGGGATGTCGAGCGAGACGAGGTGAGAGGACAGAGGACAGACGCGGGAGGACAGAGGACGGAGGTCAGAGGTCGGAGGTCAGAGGTCGGAGGTCGGAGGATTCAAGTTCCAAGTTCAAAGTTCCAAGTTCAAAGTTTAGACCTGAGAAAGGAATAGTTTCAACGGTTTACCGTTTACCGTTTACGACTTCAACGACTTCAACGACTTCAACGACTTCAACGACTTTAACGACTTCAACGACTTTAACGACTTTAACGATCTCTATCGTTTATCCTTTGTGACCTTTGTGCTCTGTGTGGTCAATTACTTGGTAAGTAATCTGGAAAGAGGGAGAGAAACATATGGTAATGGGAGAGTTCACCCAGGAAACTGAGGTTCTGGTAATCGGCGGGGGCCCCGGGGGGTATGCCGCAGCATTCCGTGCAGCCGATCTGGGTTTGGAAGTGACCATAGTGGACATGGAGCCCAGAGCCGGCGGAGTTTGTCTTTTTCGCGGATGTATTCCCTCAAAAGCCTTGCTCTATGTATCCGAATTACTCCACGACGTCAAAGGTGCCGAAAAAATGGGGTTGGACTTCAACCAGCCCCAGGTGGATCTCCTCCGTCTCCGTGAGTGGAAGGATCAGGTGGTGGACAAACTGGCCAAAGGGCTCGCTCAGTTGAGCAAAAAGCGCAAAGTCGAATACATCCAGGCCAGGGCCGGATTTGAAGACCCCCACCACGTCCGCCTCTTTGACACCGAGAGCGATGTGAGCCACATTAGCTTCAAACACGCCGTTATTGCTACCGGGTCCCGTCCAATACCTTTACCGGGAACTGAGTTCAAGCCAGGTGGCAGAATCATGGATTCCGGCGGAGCTCTCACATTGGAGGAAATACCCGAGAGACTTTTAGTGGTTGGCGGCGGCTACGTTGGCGTGGAGTTGGGATCCGTTTACGCCTCCTTAGGCAGCAGGGTCACCCTCATAGAGATGACGGATGGAATCATGCCCGGAGCGGATCGAGATCTTGTAGAGAACTTGGCAAAACGGCTGGAAGGTCTTTTCGAGACCATATATTTCAACAGCAAGGTAACAGGTGTCGAAGAAGATGGTGCCGGAGTGAAAGTCACTCTGGAAGGAGACGCGGACGGTACGACACAGACTTTCGACCGCCTACTGGTAGCCATCGGGCGGCGACCAAATTCCGAAGATCTTGGCCTGGAGAATACCAAAGTCGAGGTGGACGAACGCGGTTTTGTGCTGGTTGACCAGCAGCAGCGAACCGCCCAGAAGAACCTCTATGCCATAGGTGATGTGGTCGGCGGGGTCATGTTGGCCCACAAGGCCATGTACGAGGGAAAGGTGGCGGCCGAGGTAATAGCAGGCAAACCCTCGGCATTTGATGTCAGAGCGATTCCGGCGGTGGTCTATACCGATCCGCAAATCGCCTGGTGTGGTCTGACGGAAGACAACGCCCGCAAAGAAAACCGCTCTGTCAGGATATCTCGCTTTCCCTGGGTTGCCTCAGGGCGCGCCGCTTCCATGGGGGTGTCCAGCGGCATGACCAAGATCATCGTCGATGCTGAAACGGAACGTGTGCTCGGCATGGGTATTGTGGGCCGAGAAGCCGGAGAAATGATCTCGGAAGGGGTCTTGGCTGTGGAAATGGGTGCATTGGCTGAAGACCTTGCCCTGAGCATTCATCCCCATCCAACTCTCTCGGAAACCGAGGAGGAGGCTGCTGGTGCCTTCCTCGGCAGTTCAACTCACATTCTGCCCAAAGAAGAGGAGATTGGTTCAGAGGATTGAGCCTGCTCCTCGGCTAGAGGATATTGCCCTTAAAGACCGCACCGCTCTGTAATGGAAGAGGGTGCAAGACAACTCCCCCCAGAATATCTCAGAGAGATCAGGGAACCCTCCCAAGAGGAATTTCCCAACCTACTAAAATCTTACCAAGAACTGGAACATCCTGAAGATTTTCCCGTAGAGCCGAAACCAGACTTCCGAAAATGCAGCAGCAGGTTGTCTAAGGGATTAAAGAGAGGGAATTGGCAGAGAGTTAGAATTTACTTTACTCGATTTTGTCTGAATACACCCTTTACCTTATTTGCATTTATAGGATCTGACATATATTTGTAAATAAAGGGAGAATCTAATAGGGGATCTCTTTCTGCTGGAGTGGAGGGTAATGGTATTTACTGATTACCGTATATAAGAAAGTTCTATCTCCCTCTACAGGTTGCAAGAGAGAAATGAACAATGTTTGGTAAAAGAATCAATTTATTCAAGTTACTAGGCTTTGAGGTTCGAATTGACCTTAGCTGGATTATTATCGCGGTGCTCATCGCCTGGTCACTATCAACGGGTCTTTTCCCCTTTTACTACAAAAACCTCTCCATTCAAGTCTACTGGGGGATGGGAATTATTGCGGCAGTCGGGCTGTTCATCTCAATTATTGTGCACGAATTCTCTCACTCGCTGGTTGCCAGAAAATACGGGATGCCCATGAAAGGGATCACCCTTTTCATTTTCGGCGGCGTGGCCGAAATGGAAGATGAACCTCCCAATCCCAAAGTAGAATTGCTCATGGCCGGTGTGGGCCCCCTCTCCAGCATCGCCATCGCTGGTGTCTTCTACGGGGTGTCCATCTTAGGCAAAACAATCGGCTGGGGCGATCCGGTAAATGGGGTGGTGATATACCTGGCAGCGATCAATGCGCTCCTGGCGGGTTTCAATCTGCTGCCCGCCTTTCCGCTGGATGGTGGACGAGTGCTCCGCGCAGCTCTCTGGCACTGGAAAAGGAACGTTCGCTGGGCCACGAGAATTGCAGCTCAAATTGGCTCGGGATTCGGCATTCTTTTGATCCTACTCGGTCTTCTCAATGTCTTCCGGGGAAATTTTATTGGGGGGATGTGGTGGTTCTTGATCGGTCTGTTCCTCAGGTCAGCGGCGAAAATGTCTTACAGGCAACTGGTAACGCGTGCGGCTCTCGAGGGTGAAAAGGTACAACGTTTCATGAACCCCAACCCGGTGACGGTGCAGCCCACTACCACCTTAAAAGACTTCGTGGAAGACTACGTTTACAAGTATCACTTCAAAATGTTTCCTGTGGTCAATTCTGACCGGGTCATAGGGTGCATCACAACCAACCAGGTGAAAGAAGTCCCAAGAGAGCAATGGAGCGACGTAACAGTAAGGGAGCTTGCCCTGGAATGTACACCAGATACCACTGTGAAGCCTGATGACGATGCCATAAGGGCGCTTTCCCTCATGCGTCGAACTGGAGGGAGCAGGCTGGTTGTGGTCGAAGATGATCAGTTGGTAGGCGTGGTGTCCTTAAAGGATATGTTGCAGTTACTCTCACTAAAAGTTGATTAAGATGAATAAAGGATCCGGGACCAGAGGACTTGACTTTGAGCTGCCCCTGAGTGGGTTTAGGAATTCTATCCTTCGCGCTCCAGTCAGCTGTAGTAATGGAATGATGAAGTGATGGAGTAAGGCAAATGAATTGCTTACAATAATAGGAGGAAACCATGACAGACGAAAGTGACTATCGGCTGGAAATGGAAAACAGGTTAAATGATCTCAACAGAAAAATAGAGGCATGCAGAATCCAGGTAAACGCACTTGAAAAAGAGAAGACCAGGGACTTTTATGAACATCTCAAAGAACTCGATGCCCAGCAGGAAGAAATAAAGAACAAACTGAAGGAACTGGAGAGACTGGGATCGGCAGCTCAAGCTGAAATGAAAGAATTTTTAAATTCGACCTTTAAGCCTCTGGGATGATCTGGAAATAAGACTCGCTCCTTACATCGAGAAAAAATAAAAGGTCCATATGTTCTCCGCCGTGGTGATGGTGGCCGCTATTAGCAAGTGCTTGTCCCCATCATCTTGCGCCGACCTGTAAAAAGGAGCCGCCAGTGAAACTCGAGGCAAACAGTTCATTGAAGTCTTTCGACTGGCAGACCTTCTTGAGGGCTAGTTATCAATCCGTCTTCTGGGTGTAATCTAGCATCATACTATAAAATACTATTCAAATCCTTAAGCATCGGCACTCACAGCAGTCGACCTAGCCGCCCAAGATGTCATTTTATACTTGCTCCATGAAGCCTTTCCGCAGGTGGCCGTGGACACCGAGGAGGAGACGGACACCATCCGATTGTTTCCTGCATTTGGAGAAGACCGACCGCTGGTAATTGTGGATCCCATCGACGGCACGCTCAACTACACGAGAGGTTCAGTTGATTACGCGGTCATGGGGGCCTGGTTCAGTCAGGGGTTGTACCGGGCTGCATTGATCCACTTCCCGGCCCGACGTGAATTTTACTGGGCGGTGAGGGACTCCGGTTGCTGGCATCAAATGGAATGGGGAAAGCCTGCACCGGTGGTAGCAGGTACCCTGACCGCTAAGGTTCTGGTAACTCCATCAGTTAATGAAGCCTGGTCCAAACGACTGCACATGGCCGGTTTTGACTTGAGCCTGTCCAGATGCTCGGCAGTGGACGGTTCTGCTCCGGCCACCAATAGGGCGGCAGCGGCCGTTTCCCCGGGCCGCCCCGGTCGCAGGCGGGCCATCGGCTTCCTCCTGACTTTTGAGGCGGGTGGCACCGTGATGATAGGAGATAGGGTGTGGCAGGGAGAGGATCCCCTGACCTTTCCCACCGGCCGGGGGCCCAACGTGGTGGCAGCCTCTGCGGAAATGGCCGATAAACTTCTGCAAGTCTTGAAATGAAGGAGTGCGACTATGGAGGAAGAAGTTGCTGAACAAATAATTGCAGTCTGCCAGCGAGGCATAAGTCAGTCCTTTGATCAACCCGGGGAGGTCATCTATTGTCTGGACTGCGTGGACAATCTCAAGGATCAGCTGGACATGGAGGGCTCCAGAGGGGCACCCGGATGTGGTGGAAAATATCAGTGGGTCACCAAAGGGGATTTACAGCTAAAAAGACCACATTGCAGTGAATGTGGCAAGGTCATAACTCCCGAGCCGAGGCTAAAGGTCTGAGGGGTGAGATTGGGACAAAGCTTGCAGCGGGCGGGTAGTTAATTAGAGAATTAGGAAATTAGAGAATTGGTCAAATTGTTTACCATTTACCATTCACAAGTCTAACGAATTTACTAATTTTCTAATTGACGACTTCTACGATTTCTACGCCTTTTACGACTTGAACGGTTTCAAGGGGTTTTTGCAGCGGGCTACGGACTACTGACAACGGACCTGTTAGGCACTTTTGCTATAATAACCCCTGCACTCTGCTTCACGGCCCCTCACCACCCGCTTGCCTATGAGAGACCCTCTGCTTTCTGTGACCACAGTGCGCTGGCCTTCACGGTGATCGCCGTCGTAGAAATAAAGTACCACCCAGTCGTGAGTTCTGTTCAACTGATGGGCCCTAGCCGTATTGGAATAAAGGGCGGTAAAATGCCAACCTTCACGGTCTGTATGGAAAATGGGGAGCCAGTCCTTGCCTTCGGGGTTGAAACGTTTCGGTGCGATGGTGGGAAGCAGATTCGCTTCAGCGCCCTTGCGGTACCTCTCATCTACTTCGAGCAGAAGATCCACCGGCGGCTCCTGTCGGGGTCGGCTTTTTTGACCTCTCAACCGATGCCTGAGTGTCTCCGCCACCGCTCCGCGAATGGCGGCAGATCGTCTTGACCCTATCCCCGCCACCTTCTCCAATCGGCCGTCGTGAGCTGCCATCTCCAATTCCTCTAAGCTGTCCACCGAGAGAGTATCATGGATGCGCTCTGCAAGTTCCGGTCCGATGCCCGGTATTGTTTGGAAGAGTTTTTTGGGTTCCAGCTCACCACGCAGCCGCTGAAGTTGAACCCAGTGACCGGTGGTGACCATTTCATAAATTGCCCGTCCAATACCCTCGCCGATGAAAGGCAGCTCCTCCAGGCCATTCAGTCCTTTGTCCTCGACAATCTGCTCAATTGCGCCCTCAAGAGAAAGAATGGTATCTGCCGCCCGGCGATAGGCACTGACCCTGAAATGGTTCGCCTGCTGCTGCTCCAGCACTTCGGCCGCTTCCCGGAGTTTTTTCGCCACCTGCTGATTGAGAGTGTCTTCCATGGTTTAAGCTCTTTTGGTCCAGACTGACTAGCAAACCGCCCTTACCAGGTTCAGCCGGCGGAATTTGGATAGATGTGTATCACTGTCTTCGAAAGATAAGGCAGTTCTCCCAGGAGTTCGTGGTGTAACCCTTCGGCGATGTTATGTCCCTCCTCCACTGACAGCCTGGGATTGAGCCCAATGTTCACCTCGGCATTGAGCCGGTGCCCCAACCATCTTACTCGCACCTCTCCAATCTCGGCAACTCCTTCTGTATTGGTGGCAACGCGCCTGATGTCGTCGATTATCTTGGGGTCGACCCCATCCAACAAGCGGGTGAAGACGGATTTGCCTGAGGACCATACAATTCTGAAAATCATCAAGGTGATGAGGAGGCCAAAGAAAGGGTCCGCCAGAGGATATCCCAGCCACAGGCCCAGTCCTCCTAAGAGCACGGACAGACTGGTCAAGCCGTCAACCCGGGCGTGATAGCCTTCGGCCACCAGGGCAGCACTGCCAATCTCTCTTCCCACTTTGATGCGAAGCACCGCCACAGCCTCGTTACCCAAAAAGCCGATTATGGCGGCACCCATCACCGCCCAGAGATATTCTATCTCCCGGGGATGCAACAGACGCTGCCAGGATTCATATCCGGTGAACACAGCACTGGAGAAAATGATCACCACGATAAATAAGCCGGCGAGGTCTTCGATCCTCCCGTAACCGTAGGAAAAGCGCTTGCTGGCCTCTTTCCCTGATAAGATGAAGGCAAACCATAGGGGAAGAGAAGTGGCGGCGTCACCTAGATTGTGAATGGTGTCTGCCATGAGAGCTATACTTCCAGAAAAGAACACCACCACCACCTGGAGCAAGGCGGTGACCAACAAAATCACAAAGGACCATTTGACCGCCCAGATTCCCCGATCGGTGGAAATTATCCTGGGATCCACCATATGTTTGTGCTCGCGGTAGGTGTCGTGATTATCGGTCATACTTTTTACCCTTTGTGAATCGGCTGGAGCTGATTTGGCCACAACAGAATTCACCTCAATTTATTCATGTTATAAGAGAATATTAAACATAACAACCAGGAGAAATAGGTATATCTGTAGAAGAATAGTTTCATTCCAAACCCTGGACAGCGGAGAAAACCTCCAGGCACACAAAGATCACAAAGGGGAAATTTTTGGGATCGTAGAAGCCGCAGAAATTGTAGACATCGTGCATCACAGAGGTCAGAAGTGAGCAAATACCACTTTTTAACACCTGAATTACAGCTCTCACCCCATAATGGGTGGTGCGAAAATGGGCTAATATCTGCACGTACTATCAGTGAAGGAGAGATATTATGGCACTAGAGTCGATAAATCCGGCAACTGGAGAAACCATAGCAACTTATGAGGAGACGACTTCGGAGGAATTGGAGCTGATTATCAGCCAGGCACAGAAAGCCTTTTCTGACTGGCGTCGGGCTACGTTCGCCGAGAGGGCAAATCTGCTCAACCAGGCTGCCAAGGTACTCCGGGAGAATTCAGACAGGTACGCCAGGATGATGACAGAAGAGATGGGAAAGCCCATTAGAGACGCTCGTTCCGAAGTGGAAAAATGCGCCTGGGTTTGCGATTACTATGCCGAAAAGGGCGAGAGCTTTTTGCAGCCGGAAATAATAGAGACTGATGCGACGAAAAGTTTCGTCACTTTTCAGCCCCTGGGCGTAATTCTGGCGGTGATGCCTTGGAACTACCCCTTTTGGCAGGTCTTTCGCTTTGCCGCCGCTGGCTTGATGGCGGGAAATACGGTAATACTAAAGCATGCGGCCAATGTGCCCGGCTCTGCATTGGCCATAGAGGAGGTCTTCCGCAATGCAGAGTTCCCCGAGCAGGTTTTTCGTTCACTACTCGTGGGCAGCAACAAGGTAAGTCCCATTATTGAGAACCCACTGATAAAGGCTGTGACCCTCACAGGCAGTGTGGGGGCTGGAAGAGCGGTGGCCGAAAAGGCCGGGACCATGCTCAAGAAAACAGTGCTGGAACTGGGAGGAAGCGACCCTTATATAATTCTCGAGGATGCCGAGTTGGAGCAAGCGGTGGAGACCTGTGTCTTTAGCCGGCTGCTCAATTCAGGTCAAAGTTGTATCGCGGCGAAACGGTTCGTCGTCGTAGCTTCGCAACGTCAGCAATTTGAACAGCTCTTCACTGAAAGGATGGCGGAGGCCAAAATGGCAGATCCCCTGGCAGAGTCAACCGAAGTGGGACCCCAGGCTCGACTTGACCTGAGAGAAGACCTCCATCGCCAGGTAACTCAGAGCATCAAGAAAGGTGCCAGACTTCTCTTGGGAGGGAAGGTTCCCGAGGGTAAAGGCTTTTTTTATCCTCCCACAGTTTTGACCGACGTAACTCAGGGAATGGCGGCTTACGACGAAGAGTTGTTCGGACCGGTAGGTGCTATCATACCGGTGAAGGATGAAGAAGAGGCCATCCGGGTGGCAAATGAGACGTCCTTTGGCCTCGGAGCTGCGGTGTTCACCAAGGACGTGGCCAGAGGCGAGAAGATTGCCGCTGAAAAGCTGGAAGCGGGCTGCTGTTTCGTCAATGATTTCGTGCGGTCCGATCCGCGTTTGCCTTTCGGTGGCGTCAAAGACAGCGGCTACGGGCGAGAGCTTTCCCAGTACGGAATCAAGGAGTTTGTCAATATTAAAACTGTGGTGATCAAATAAAGTGCCAGTTGTCCGCAGTCTGTAATCCGTCGCAAAAAGCCGTTGAGGTCGTTAAGGCCGTAAAAAACGTAGAAATCGCCAATTCAGCTCATAGTTCCCAGGAACGAGACTCCCGAATAACATATAACTCATAACGGATAACGACACAACCAGCTGCTAGCTGCCTGCTGCCCGGGCCCGGTTCTCGAGGTATTCCTTCAAGGCTACGGCATTATTGTGCTGTTGGTCCTTAGCCCCATAGACTAGAGTTATACGCCCTTTGTGCACCATCTCGAGTAGCTCCTCCAGTGCTTCACTTTTTCCTGTCAACTCCTGGAAATACTTTTTCTTGAACTCCTCCCATTTTTGCAGCTCATGATTGAACCATTTGCGCAGTTCGGGGGTGGGTGCTACATCTTTGAGCCAGCGATCAATGCGAGCTTCATCCTTGCTGATCCCTCGGGGCCAGATTCGGTCTACGAGCACCCGCATGCCGTCCTTTTTCCCTGGCTCCTCATAGGCCCGCTTGGTCCATATCTGCGTGAGATGCTCCTCTGAATTCTGGTTATTGCTCCCCATAGATTGTTTGAGCTCTTTTTCTGAAGGCACCGATTATTTTATCCGTGGCTTCCTGGAAAAAAGGGTCGAATATCGAGACCAGGTGTTCGTGGGCAAATCTAAAGCGCAGATGAAATTCAATTGTGCAGCTGGCCTCTGACTCCGAGGAAAAACGCCACCACCCTTCGAAGACTTCAAAGGGACCCTCCACGAGATTGATGTCGATGCGCTCATGAGGAAGAAACTCGTTTCGGGTGGTGAAAGAGATGCCGGCCGGTCCCAATTTTACCCGGAACTGCACCACGACAGTGTTATTCTCTCGGCTAATTATCCGTGATTCTTCACACCGGGGAAGGAACTCCTTGTACCTATCCACATCGGCCACCAGCTCAAACATTTCCTCCTTGGTGTAAGGAACGACCTCGGTCTCCTCCACTTCATGCATAACAACTCTTTCTCACCCTTACAGGTTAGGCGGCAATTCACCCTTTGTCACGCTATTCGTTGATCAGACATAAATAACCGAGTTGTCGCTACCGAAAGGTCCCTTCACGTATTTGTCTGCGTTCCAGTCATTTTCCCACCTGATATCATCTATGAGGTAACGAAATTGATATTCCTTGCCGGGCTTCAGTTCGAGTGTAATGGTAAAGTCTCCACTTTTGAGCTTTTTCATGGGATTGGCGTAGATGTTCCATGTGTTAAAATCGCCCACGATACTTACATTCTTGGCACCGGTCGCTGCTATTTTGGGCAACTTGAAGGTCACCTTGCAGATGTCCTTTGTCTTGAGATATTCCTTTTTTATACCTGGTGCCATCACGGTCATTGACTTGGGCGTGGCAGTTTTCTTGGCTGTTTTCTTGGTGACAGTGCTCTTCTTCTTGGCTACCGGTTTTTTCTTTGTTGGCTTGGCCATATCCATCCTCCATTTTTTTGCGGGCAGTCTAAACTTTTATACTCCATACTCTTGAGATGACTCAACCTATCATGGCCGGCGTTAAGCTGTCCGCCGGCCGGCCATGAGCAGTATCCCCCCAGTCATATTTCTAGGCATACTAGCACAACAATACCTTCAATAAAAACCCAGCGGAATAAGGTCGCTGACCGTGGCCCGCCACGTTGCTGATCTGCACGAGGTGCTGCGTGTTCCCTTGTTGGACGGCCCGGTACGCCTCGTGGGCTTCTCGTGGGGTGCGATGCTGGCCCTGACGTACGCGGCCCG
>JARRNM010000023.1:0-26723 GCA_037384945.1 Deltaproteobacteria bacterium | reverse complement strand
ACAACTCTTTCCAGGGAAGCGGCAGACATAAGGCCGCCAACAGGCAGGGGCAGCTGCGCCTCAACTCGACCGCCCCTAACTACTACCAGCCCGCCTCCCAGCTCTCTCAGGACATTGGCCGCAACTACCATATCCGAGTCATTAGTCCCCACTACAATCAGATTATGAGAATCATGAGCGACTGTCGAGGCGAGTGCTCCTCGGCGAAGGCCGAGACCGCGGACAAAGCCCAACCCCTTGCGGCCACTCCCGTGGTGTCGCTCTACCACAGCCAGTTTGAGCAAGTCTCGGTCCGGCTCACTGACGGCCTCACCCTGCCTTTCCACTACCGGGAGAATTTCCTCTTCGGTTATCAGGCTATCGGCTGCAGCCCGGATAACCCTCATCCTCGAGCCCTCAACTTTAATGCGCAGGTCTTCTCCTTGCAATTCCTCCAGCTTCATAGAAATAAGTCTACTCTCCCCTGCTGGTGCTGGCTCGGGTAGCAAACATTTCCCGTCTTTGGCAACCAACCGGCCTTTCTTGTAAACCCTGGACACCTCGAGGGATTCCAGAGATCCGAGAACCACTATATCCGCCTGATAGCCCGGAGCAATCGCCCCAAGCCGGCGCAGGCCAAAGTAACGGGCCGGATTAAGACTGGCCAGCTGGAAACAGGTTATAGGGTCGACGGACAGTTCCATGGCTCGCTTGAGAACCCGATTCATGTGCCCCTGCTCCAGCAGGTCTTCCGGGTGACAGTCGTCGCTTACCAACATACAACGGTGTTTCGTTTGAGCGGTTACCAGAGGGGCCAGTGCTTGTAGGTCTCGGGCCTGACTCCCTTCCCGCAACATGATGTGCATTCCTTTGGAAAGCTTCTCCCTCGCCTCGGCGAAACCGGTGCACTCGTGATCCGAGCCAATCCCACCACACAAATAAGCATCCAGTGAGGGGCCGCTGAGACCCGGAGAATGTCCATCAATTATTTTGTCACGAAAACGCTCCAGTTTGTCTAAAATTCCCGGGTCCCCCAAAATTACACCGGGGAAGTTCATCATTTCCGCCAACCCTATAACTCTAGGGTGTTGCGCCAATTTCTCGAGGTGACTACCGCTCAATTGTGCTCCCGCTGTCTCCAGATGGGTTGCCGGCACGCAGGAGGGGGCCATATAGAAGATCTCGAGCCCAATGTCCTCACTTGCCTCGAGCATAAATTCAACACCGGCAGCGCCGGCGACATTGGCGATTTCATGAGGATCAGCCACTACCGTAGTTGTTCCATGGGGAAGTACTGCTCTGGCAAATTCGCCTGGCATAAGAAGGGTGCTCTCCAGGTGAAAGTGGCCGTCAATAAAACCGGGCGAGAGAATGGCACCATCGAGTTCGACGACCTCCTTTGCTTGACGATCATCGAAGCCAACAACCACGCCGTCATGTACGGCAACGGAGATTGAGGCGAGTTCGCCCGTAAAAACGTTTACCACTTTTGCCCCCCGAAAAAGGAGATCCGCGGGTCTATCACCCCTGGCCGCTTCAATCCGCCTCGCCAGTCTCTGCTGCCACTCGGTCATCTTCTCGCTCCACTAAAATCGTCCAGACTAGATCGGAAATTCTGGTCACAAAGAACACCAACCCTTTGCCGCACAGCGCCTAGCGTATTGTCTTCGTTTATTCATTCCCTTTGCCCTATGCTCTATGCCCTTTGCGGACATCGTCTTCTTCGTGACCTTCGCGAGTCAACCGTCCGGCGTACCTTCGCCTGAAAGCCTGCACACTATAACAAAGTTGCCCTCCCCTAACAACAGGGACCCTGAGGTGACGAAGATTGTTTTACTGATGAATGAAATTGCCAGTTTTTCTACTATTCACATATTTTCTACACTCAATCTGGCTCGGACTGCCTTCTTCTGTGGACAGCAAATGTTGTTAATTAGAGACATGTCTTATCTTCGGGAAATATCACTCCCCTACTCCAATTTGCTATTGACCTTAAGATGTTAGCTATAATAAGTTAATGGATAGGCATGCAGCAGAACACCCCATTTAGCCTGAGGTTTACGCCGAAAGGGCACTGACGGCAGTCGTCAGTTCGTGCATATCATACTCTCCAATGTTTTGCCCAATGTATCTATTTTTTTCCCAACACGCTTGCAGCCGATCGTAATTGGCAATGAACCAGTCGTAGCTCTCGCTAAACATCTGGTCATTCGAGTATCGCGGCTTCCAGCCCAACGAGCCACAGGAGCACAATTTCCGCCTCAGAGCTATAACTGCCTCTCTGCACAATTCATTTCGTTGTCCCAAGGCGATCCTAAGATCGTTTTAATAGACAAATTTTAGCTAACTGAGTTTTTCCCATTCAATGGAGAAAATCATGCTTAAGAAGGCTCTCTGTTTCTTGGCTACCGTAATCGTCTCTTTTGGACTGCTCTCGACTGCTTCAGCTGAAGATTACCCGGTATTTGGCCCAAAAGATTTGACCATCGGCTGGTTCCACCTGACCTTCTCCTTCCACAGTTTCAGAGTTGAAGAACCTGGAGGAGGAGTGCTCCTCATCAGCAAGAATACGCCTGATAAAGAAATGAATGGGGGGTTTATCCGAATAAATGGTAAGTTTATACCCTTAAGAGATTTCCTCCGGGGCGATGACCTCCTTCTGGAGAAGGAGATCACCTTGCGGACCAAAAATTATCTATTCGTTTTTTTCCGCGGCGAGCGTCACGCTTCCATCCGTCTTGCAGTCAAAAGGACAGGGCCGACACCTGCCAACAGGCCTCCAGTGGCAAATCCCCAGACGGTAATTACCGAGGAAGACACGTCTGTCTCCATTACCCTAACAGGTTCCGATCCAGACGGTGACCAACTTACCTACCAGTTGAGTTCCGGGCCGGCGCAAGGCTCTCTTTCCGGAGTTGCCCCTGATTTTACTTACACTCCCCATGGTAACTTCCATGGCGCCGATTCCTTTACCTTCAAGGTAAATGACGGTGAGTTGGACTCTGAAGAGGCCACCGTCTCCATCACGGTTACCCCTGTCAACGATCCTCCTGTGGCGGAGGCTCAATCCCTCACGACTAACGAGGATACCCCTCTAGCCATAACCCTTAGTGGTTCTGACGTGGATAGTGATACGCTTTCCTATTTTGTGATCACCGGGCCCAGCCATGGAACCGTAAGCGGAACCGCGCCCAATATTACCTATACACCCCACCCAGACTACCACGGCCCCGACTCTTTCGATTTTAAGGTTAACGACGGCACTGTGGATTCAGCCCAGGCATCGGTAACCATCACGGTTGCTCCCGTGAACGATCCCCCGCAAGCCCATGATCTCTCGGTAAACACCGATGAGGATACCCCGGTAGCTATTAGCCTATCGGGCTCAGACGTCGATGGCGACTCCCTTGCATTCACCTTGGTCTCTGGCCCGAACAACGGAGTGCTTACCGGAACGGCGCCAAATTATACCTACAGTCCTAACGACAATTTCCACGGCCCGGATGCTTTCTCCTTTACCGTAAACGATGGCGCCTTAGACTCAGAAGAGGCTGTGGTGACCATCTCGGTTAATCCGGTAAATGACATCCCCACAGCAAATGGTCAGTCAGTGGTCACCGACGAGGATGTAGCGGTCCCCATAACTCTCACCGGTTCAGATGTGGATGGCGATACCCTTGACTATCAAATAGTATCTGGCCCGGGCAACGGCATCCTGAGTGGAATACCGCCCAGTATTACCTACGCCCCCAATCAAGATTTCAACGGCTCAGACTCCTTCTCTTTTGTTACCAACGACGGTGCTTTGGATTCAGCAGCCGCCACGGTTGCTATCGCGGTAAATCCCATAAACGATCCTCCGGCGGCCGAGGCTCAGTCGGTGGAAACCAATGAAGATAGTGCAGTTGTCATTACCCTTACAGGATCAGATGCTGATGGCGATACGGTTTCCTACGAGATAGTCTCTGAACCAGACCATGGTTCCCTTGCTGGAACACCGCCCAGTGTTACCTACACTCCCAATAAAGACTTCAACGGCTCAGATTCCTTCGATTTCAAACTAAATGACAGTATCCTGGATTCAGCAATCGCCACTGTGACCATAACGGTCAATCCATTGAATGACGCACCAATGGCGTTATCGGCCTTGACCCGCTTGGCCAGGCCAAAGTCCATCACGCGCGCCCGGTCGTCCGTGTTCTTTGGATGGAAGCGGATCCACTGATGCGGATGGAGACTTTTTAACCTACACCTGGTCCTTCGTTTCGATTCCTGAGACGAGTACTGCCACTCTCCCAGGTGATCCCCTTCTGGCCAACCCCACTTTTGTGCCTGATGTGGCTGGGCTCTACGTGGCAAGGCTCATTGTCAACGACGGCATCGTGGACAGCGATCCCGATGATGTGGAGATCACCGCAGAAGCTCCTCCGGCAACAGTGGAACCTCAGCCGGAGGGCTCATTCGGTGAACAATACCAGGATCTTATCCCACCGGACGCAACAGCAGAATCCTATGACCCAGGGCGTTTTGCTCTGGTTACCGGGCTCGTGCAAAACCTGGCCGGCGAGGCTATCCCCGATGTAGCAGTTGGCATACTTGGCCAGCCTGAATACGGCACCGCCATAACGGACTCTTCAGGTCGTTTCTCTCTTCCCGTGGAAGGTGGGGCAACCAGCACCATAGTATATGAGAAAACTGGACTCATCTCCGTCCAGCGCCAGGTTTACCTGCCCTGGAATGATACAGCCGTGGCAGAAACAATTCAGATGATCTCGGAAGATTCTGCCTCCACCACGGTTACCTTTGACGGGAATCCGGCTACAGTGTTTACTCACGAGAGCAGCAAGGTGACCGGCGAAATAAACGGTGAACTCAAGAGTCGCTCCCTTAGCATGGTCTTTACTGGAGACAACCAGGCATACGAGGTTGATGATCAGGGTACGGTCATCCGCACATTAACTGAGATCACTACCAGAGCCACCGAGTTCACCACCCCAGAGTCCATGCCGGCCATTCTCCCACCCACGTCGGCTTTCACTTACTGCGCTGAGCTCAGGGTGGACGGGGTCAAGCTCAGCCGAACACCACCTTCTGGCGTGCCGAGATAAGCCACTTCTCTCCAATTGACATGAACTGGCCGGTTTTTGTGCCTGCGGATGCCGTTCCACCTAATCCAGATGGGAAGGCAGCAGCTAATCAGCAAAAGACCGAGGGGAAGGACTGCAACAACACTACGAGCTCATCTGTTGAGGAACGCAGTGGTATCTTTCACGAAGACATTCCTATCCCTGGAACCAATATCACTCTTCATTATGCCACTGAACGGGTGGATGGTTACAAGACCATCATAACTGTGCCTGCAAGCGGAGAGTCGGTACCTGATACGCTCAAAAGGATTGTTGTGCGGGTGAAGCTGGCAGGAAGAGTACTCGAACAAACCTTTGGGGGGCCTGCAAATTCTCTTGCCTACAAAAAGGCAGAGTTCGCATGGGACGGTCTTGATCACCTGGGCAAAGAGGTTCAAGGGTTGGTGCGAGCTGAGGTTGACGTGGGTTTCTTTTACCCGGCGGTGTATGGTTCTGCGAGACAAGATGCCAGGGCTTTTGCCCGACCGGGTGTTGGCGCAACCACTGTCCCGGCAAGACAAGAAAGTGTCATCTGGAAGAGTGACCTCATCAATGTTCAGGTGGAAAAAAACAGTGCGAGTTCAATCGCTGCAGGTTGGACCCTTTCCAGTCATCACTGGCTAAGCCCGACGGCACCTTCCATACTCTACAAAGGTGACGGCACAGCCTTGAAGAACACCGCTCTCATTATTGATGCCTTCGCCGGGAGCGGGAATTGGGGCAACCCTACTGATGGAGAGCAGGCCAGCGAAGCCGATCTTTCCGGGGCAACCAGTCTGAATATTGATGCAGCGGGCAATCTCTATATAACGGATTATTATTCCGATATAATTTATAAAGTAGATACAGCGGGGATAATTTCTACTGTGGTGGGCACCGGAACAGGTGGCTACAACGGGGACAACATTCCGGCCAAGGAGGCCTTAATTGACGGTCCCCGGGGGACCACAGTGGATTCCGAGGGCAACCTCTATTTTGCCGACCTGTTCAACAACCGCATCCGCAAGGTGGATACCAGCGGAATCATTACCACCATTGCCGGTACCGGGCAAAGGGGTTACAGCGGCGACGGCGGTCCTGCCACCAGTGCGCAGATTGCCGAGCCCGATGGTGTTGCCCTGGACCCTTCCGGCAATCTTTATATAGCGGACCTCTACACCCATCGCATTCGGAAAGTCGACCCAAGCGGCATTATCACCACCGCAGCCGGGAATGGCAGATGTACCTACAATCTCACCCAAGGGCCCGCCTTGAACACGAGCATATGTTACCCGGGGGAATTGGCGGTAGATTCAGCCGGCAACCTCTACATAGCCGACAATGGCAACTCGGTTATCCGCAAGTTGGATACCAAAGGCCGCATTACCACCTTTGCAGGCAAGGAGGACTGCCCCTATCCTTGGTACAGCGGCGACGGCGGCCCTGCCACCGAGGCATGTATAGATCTTGCTTTGGGGATGTACGTGGACAGTTCCGACAATGTGTACATTGCCGCTGGGGAAAACCACTGCATCAGAAAGGTGGACACAAATGGCATAATAAGCCGAGTCGCTGGCATCTGCGGTTACGATGAATGGGGTTACAGCGGCAACGGCGGACCTGCCACCGAGGCAAGAGTCGACTGGCCATGGGACGTGGCGGGAGATCCCCGGGGCAATCTTTACATCGCCGACTATTACAACGCGGTGGTTCGCAAGGTGGGCTTATCATCAGCCTTCTTTGAACTTTTAGCCGGCGGCGACATACCTTTTCCGGATACAAACGGCCGTGGTTACCTCATGACCAGCTCCGGACTCCATAAGAGCACCATCGATCTTGACACTGGAGTTCTGCAATCCACCTTTGACTATGACGAAGATGACAACCTCAGTTCCACGACCGATCAATTCGGTAATCAGACTCTCATTGAGCGCGACGGCGATGGTCTGCCTACCGCTATAATCTCTCCGGAGGGACTAAGAACCGCTGTTACTATTGATTCCACCAACCGCCTCACTCGAATCACCTATCCCGATGGGACCTTTTACAGTTTCGAGTACACACCAGATGGGTTACTGAGCGCCAAGATAGAGCCTGAGGGCAACAGGTTTGAACACACCTTTGATTCTGCCGGCAGATTGCTGGCTGCCACGGACCAAGAAGGGGGAATCTGGCAATACGAACGGTACAGGGAAAGTAATGGCGATGGGATTACCCAAGTTACCACAGGTGAAGGGAATATAACCTCGTATCTGGACCACACCGACTCAACCGGAGCCTACACCTCCACTATTACCGATCCCACGGGAGTACAGACTGTTTTTAGTGAGTCCCCTGACGGTTTTAGGGGGAGCAAGGAGCTCGCTTGCGGTATGGAGCTTGACTTCGAGTATGAAGTGGATCCCCAGTACAAGTTCAAGTTTGTAAAGGAAATGACCGAGAGTGCTCCTACCGGTTTGACTAAGACGACTCTGCGGAACAAGACCTACCAGGATACGAATGCTGATGAGGTCCCGGATCGGATCACCGAGACGATTACGGTTAATGGCAAGGCCACAACCCTGGTTTCCGATACCTTACAGGCGACCAAGATCATATCTTCTCCTGTAGGAAGGACTGTTACCACCCACTATGATCCCAGCAACCTGCTGACTTCGCGTCTCTCCATCCCCGGTCTTTATGATACAGAATACGGATATGATACCAGGGGACGGTTGGCCTCAATTGCGATCAACACCAGGCACACTACCTTCACCTACGACACCCAGGGGTTTCTTGAATCCGTCACTGATCCTGAAAACGAGACCACAAGTTACCTCTACGATCCAGTAGGCCGGATAACCCGAATCAGCCGTCCGGACAAGAGTTCTGTTGCCTTTACCTACGACAAGAACGGCAACATGACCGTACTCACCAATCCAGCGACAATTGACCACATCTTTGATCATGACCTAGTTAATCTGAATAGTTCATATCAGGCTCCGCTGAGCGGTAGCTACGTTTACCTCTACGATAAAGACAGAAGACTCATGCAGGTAAAGTTTCCCTCTGGAAAGCAGATAAACAACCTTTACGGAAACGGAAGGCTGGAGCAGATCCAGACCCCGACTCCGGAGGCTAATATCTATCTAACCTATCTTTGCGGCAACAAGGTGGATACGATCACCAAGGGGACGGAAGTCATATCATACGGCTATGATGGATCGCTTGTCACGGCAGAAAACTTGAATGGGACTCTAAACGAATCTTTGATCTACACCTACAACAACGACTTCAACCTCATAACCCTCACCTACGCAGGGGGATTGGGCGCCTATGGATATGACAATGACGGGCTTTTGACCAGTGCTGGAGGCTTTACCATCAGTCGCAATAGCGGAAACGGCCTGCCCGAATCAGTTGCCGGGGGTGCCCTGAACCTGAGCCGCACCTTCAACGGTTATGGAGAGGTGGCAGGCCAGGATTTCATCGTAGGCGGTCAGGGTGTTACTTCCTGGAGTCTTACCAGGGACAGTGGGGGAAGGATCACTTCCAAGACCGAAAGCGTTGCGGGAGTCACATCTAACTATACTTACTCCTATGACCCAATGGGAAGGCTTCTCACCGTGACCAAGGACGGAAACCTGGTCGAGGAGTACCAGTACGACAGTGTGGGAACCCGTACATACGAGATGAACTCACTGAGAGATATTTCCGGAAGAACGTTTACCTATGACGATGAAGACCATCTCTTGACTGTGAACGATGCCAGCTACCAGTATGATCTTGATGGCTATCTCACCACGAAGACAGTTGGTACGGAACCACCTTATGAAATCACAAATTACTCGTATTCTTCCAAGGGTGAACTACTCAGCGTTTCACTTCCGGACGGCACTCTAGTTGAATACATCCACGATCCACTTGGCAGGAGAACTGCGAAGAAAGTCAATGGAGTCATCACTGAGAAATACCTCTGGCAGGGGCTGACGCGGCTCCTGGCGGTGTATGACGGAAATGACATTCTCCTCTCCCGCTTCCTCTATGCAGACGGTCGTATGCCAGTTGCCATGGAGCAAGGGGGCGCTACCTACTATCTCACCTATGACCAGGTCGGTTCCTTGAGGGTCATTGCAGACAGTTCCGGCAACGTGGTAAAGAGAATTGACTACGACTCATTTGGGAATATTATAGATGATACGAATTTAGCTTTCCCAGTTCCCTTTGGGTTCGCAGGAGGTTTGCATGATAGGGATACGCGGCTGGTCCGATTCGGCTTCCGTGATTATGACCCCGATGTCGGCAGATGGACCGCTAAGGATCCAATCTTTTTCGCCGGAGGTGATACCGACTTTTACGGGTACGTATTTAGTGAGCCAGTTAATGGAGTGGATCCCATTGGGCTGTGGACATTCGGTATTGACTATTCGGTAACCGCTGGAGCCGGTGGCGGTGCAACTGCTGGTTATACTTACGTGATAGATTCAAGCCTAAACATAGCGAAGGTTAGACATGCCGGTGCCGGGGGGTTCGGAGGCGTAGCGGCAGGTGGTGCTGCACAATATCAATGGACAAACGCACCTACTGTAGATGAGTTGTCTGGACTGAGTGTGTCCACAGGTGGCTCAATTGGACCTAAACTAATTGAGGCAACTGGTGAGTGGATCATTATGTCAAACGGTTACCAGGGATTTAATCTTGGTGTTGGGGCGAGTGTAGGACCGTTGCCAGTCGAGCTCCATAGTATGGTGGAATATAATGAAATTGTTTGGAAGAGGAATCTCGCAGATATTTTTAAGAATTGGTTACGTGATGTGATGGGTCTTGATTCTAAATCTCCATGTGAATAGAGTAAATAAATTGTATACATACAAAGCAAACTATAAATATAACCTGCTTTTCCTGATCGGGTCGTTTTTTACTTTATCACTCATTGGTTTAGGAGGACTAGAAGCCATGATTGGTAGCTTCTTCACGTCCTCTGCAATGTTACTTATTGCGATCGTTTTGACCTATCTCCTTCTGTTTGTATTTGCGAAGGAGATTTCTCTTTGGGAAACTGGAATCAGGTACACAACTTTGATAAAAAGTATTGATATAGATTTCTCTCAAATTAAAGATGTCAAACGGTTTTACACCACGAGATCATTAACATTAGCCGGTGGAGATAAAGAGAAGGCTGCTATGTTTTGTAGAATTAGATTGAAAGACAAGCCATCTAGGCTACTATTGTTTGGAAGCGCAATTAATAATTACAAGGAACTTTACTCACGTATTCACCTTTCACTGAGCAATATGAATAAAATTCAGGCAGGCTCCTGAGTCACCCCCATATAGGATTTGTACTTGGAAGTGGCTGAGGTTCTCACTTTAGCCGCTTGTTCCCATTGAATTATTACAGGGTGGGTGGTTGGGGGGATTTGGGCAAAGGTCGTCTGATAACCAGACCATTTCGCGCAAGAACCTCCCAAAGCCGCTATCAGCTTTAGTTCCTGGGACAGCTTTTTTGCCTCTCTGAGTGATGCAGGTAGTGTTTCTATTGACAGGAATAATAGGTTTGCTAAAATGAAAAAAGATTAAATCATTGCGAACCCCAGCCTCGCTAATTTGGCGAGAGGGGGTGGATATGGATTACAATGAAAGGATGATCATCAAGACGGTTGAGAGTCCTTGCCGCGGCTGCTCTAGACTGGAAGAAGATCGAGAACTGTGCATGAGAGACTGTGATAGACTAGAGGCCTTTCAGAGAGCCATGGTAAGCTTTCAAGAAGAGAAAGTGCACTGGTTTTCCGCTCGTCTTCGTGCGGCGTAAAGCTGTTTACAGCTCAGCCAATATCTCAAGGGAAATTGCCTTCGGGCCCGTCCTTTTTCCTCAGACTGCGGGCCCTGATCGGACCAGTTCACCAGCAAACTACTTCGCCTCACTCAGTGAATGGTGACCTCCCCATCACCATTTGCCGGCCTGTAATAAGACCACTGGTGCTCGCAATGAGGACAGGCCAAAGGCACCTTATCACCCGGCCTTGCTTCCATACCCTCTAATTCCATATCAAAATAGAAACTTTCGTTGCACTGAGCGCACTGGAATCGATCCATTGTTCACTCCTCATCGAGGCACTCTTTCACTAACCGTGCCGTGTGTTTGCAAAACACCAGTCCCACGTGATCTACGATTCGGCTCTCCAGGTTCGTCGCCCCATCCCAAGTAAGCTTGGTGGATTCATTGGGTAGAACCATGTTGTCTATAATAGTATAGATAGAGTAAAAACGACCGCCTTGTGGAATCTGGGCACTCTGGCTCAGCGATTGGAGCAATACACTCCCGGGAATCATTTCCTTTGCCGCCTGACCCCAGCCCAAAACTGCCAGCTTCGAGCCTCCGTGCGGGCTTCCCAGGGTAACAACTCTGCGGATTTTAGCCCGGGCAGGATTTTCCGTCAAATAGGATCTGATTACCAGTCCTCCCATACTGTGACCCACTAAATCCACCTGATCGCTCTGGCTTTCTGCCATTACCTTTTCGACTTCCTCTGCCAGAATACGGGTAAACTCGTGGATAGACCGAAATTTGCCCCGTAGGTTAACCGCCTTCACATGGCTCCAACCCCAACGGCGAAACCAGCGGAGATAGAAGTACCAACCCGTGTGGTTGTGATAGAGACCGTGGACAAATATAATCGGCGTTTTTTCTGCCGCGTCGGGCGGCAAATTGTAGTAATTTCGGTGTAAAGCAGTTGCTGTCGTCAGTAAAACGAGTAGCTGACTGTACAGACTCCAAAGGAAACCCTTGAGAATAAATATAACCACGGAACCTCGTGAGCGCAGAATCTCTAAGTGTGATCCATTGGCAGACTCGTAATAGAAAAGCACGTAAGTAAATGCCACAGTCATTAACCAAAATAACAAGAGCAAAAGAAGCCAAAACATATACACCTCACTATTAGAGTTTACTCTTGGTTAGTTACTGCGTAAACTATTATGGCAAAGCACTAAGCGCTTTGCCATAGGAGACGGGAGGTCGAAAGGTCGAGGGAGACGAGAGAAAAGAGCGTAGATATTTTAGGCAACGGTTTTATCCCGTTCCCTCGTCTCGCTCGTCTCGCTCGTCTCGCTCTTCTCGCCCCGTCTCACCATTTTATCGGGGAAGCACCGCAGTGACGATCATACCAGAAAACCATCGATAATTGACCGGATAAGGTTAGATGCAAGCAAAGCCTTTTTACATCAAAAATCTCAAAGTGGATCCGCCCCTGATTTTAGCTCCAATGAGCGGGCTGACCCACACTGTTCTGCGGCAGTTGGTAGCCGAAATCGGTGGTTGCGGTCTCTTCTACACCGAGATGCTTAGCGCCCGAACCCTTCCCTTTGAGGCGCCACACTCGTCACCATGGTTGCGTAGTACCGCCCAAGAAAGGCCCATTGCTTATCAATTACTGGTATCCCACCCCGAGGAACTGGCAGCTGCCATAGAAAAGATCGAGTTCTGCTGTGCAGATAGCGTGGATCTGAACATGGGATGCACCAGCGCCTGGATAACCAAACGAGGAGGCGGCATTGCCCTGATGAAAGAACCAGAGCGGGCAAAAGCCATAGTAAGAGCTAGCCGTAAAGCCACTGACCTGCCGCTCACCGCCAAGATCCGTTTGGGTTGGACAATGAACTGGAGTGAGCTGCGGGATTTTTGTTTCATGCTGCAGGACAATGGGGCGGATGCGATTTGTGTACACCCACGGCTGAAACGCGATAGGCTCAAGAGACCGGCTCGCTGGGAGTATATTGCCCGGATAAGAGAGCATATGGATATCCCTGTCATCGGAAACGGCGACGTCGACTCCCTACAGGCTGCCATGCGGATGTTCGAGTCTACCCGATGCGACGGAATTATGATTGGCCGTGCCGCGGTCCAGAGTCCCTGGCTCTTCCGCCAGATAGCCAATGCACTCTCACCTGAGCGCTACCACAACAACTGTCCAGGTCCGGTCGAGGCCTTTAACCGTTTTGTTTCACTCTTGGAACACTCAATGGAGCCCGAATATGTTCTTCCTCTCCTCAAGCGGTTTGTTTTTTACTTCTCTCAAAACTATGCCTTTGGCCATACCCTCTGGAGGCAGGTCCACAATGCGGACTCCCTGGCGACCGCCACTGACCGCGCCGAAAAGTTCTTTCAAGGAGAAAACCAGTTAGCATCCAGCAGCAGCAAGACTAGCCTGGATATGGGCTCAATCACCTGAACTCCTGAAATATCGAGGCTAACCCGGATGTTTCAGGAATGGCTGTCGCCAGACCATGAACAGGAACGTACCTGCCCGCCATCGCAAGCGCTCAGGCGAGGCGGGCGGGCCACCGGGCGACCCTCCCGCGCTACCGCGGGATTGGACCCGGGGCGTAACTGAACGGTACCTCGCTGGGTAGAACACTCGACAATGCCCGGAAGGACGTCTATATCCGCGGTCGCAGTCACGCCCAGGCGTGAATCCATGAAACATCCGGGTTAAGTCTTTTGGGGAAACTGCCAGATCCCTGGTATTGGCTGGCCGCACTGGTCACAGCAACCTTCTCTTAAATGTAACACCTGGACTTTGTATCCCCTGCGCTTAATAATCCTGGCTTGGCAGCGGGGACAATCAGTGTGTTCGCCAGGATGACCGGGCACATTCCCAATGTAGACGAAATGGAGACCCTCCTTGATGGCCGTGTCACGTGCCCGCTCTAGGGTAGATACCGGGGTTGGCGGTAGCGTCTTCAGTTTATAGAGGGGATAAAAGCGGCTGAAGTGCAGGGGCACATCCGGCCCCAGTTCCTTTTTGATCCACCTGCACATGGCAGCCACTTCTGCCATATCATCATTTTTCCCTGGAATTAGTAGATTGACAATTTCAGTGTGGATACCCAGACTCTTCAGCCCTTTTATGGTCTCCAAAACGGGCTCAAGAGATCCCTCGGTAATATTTCGATAATAGGACTCACTAAAACCTTTCAGGTCGATACAGGCAGCGTTCAGATACTTACCCAGTACCTCAAGGGGGGCCCGGTTGATATAGCCGTTTGAATGCATGACCTTCAAGACCGACTGCTTTTGAGCAAGTATACCGATGTCGATCATGTATTCGGTAAAGATTGTGGGCTCCACATAGGTGGATGCTATTGACCGGCACTCGTACTGTAAGGCCAGCTCCACCACCTGTTCGGGGGGCAAGTCGTAATTCTGGGTGTCATCCGGCCGGGCTTGGGAGATTTCCCAGTTTTGGCAAAACTTGCAATCGAAATTGCATCCAGCGGTGGCAATAGAGAAAGACCGACTGCTGGGAAGGACATGATAAAAGGGCTTCTTTTCAATGGGATCTACATGCACTGCACAGGGATTACCGTAGACCAGAGAATAGTAACGACCACCAATGTTCTCCCGCACTTCACAATAACCTCTTTCTCCCTCTCCCACTTCGCAGAGGTGGGGGCAGAGCTCGCAGCGTACACTGCCGTCTTCAAGGGGAGTGAAAAAGGGAGAAAGCTTGCGGCCCAGGTAACCTTGCTTTAAACCCAAAGCCTGCGCTCGGGAGGTGGTGGTCATTAAGACAAGGGACTCGAGGGTCAAACCGAGGAGGGCACAGCGGCCGCATTGTTTAAAAAAATGTCGCCTGCTCATCTTCCCATTCATTGGCTTAAAACCGTTCAGACCGTTCAAGTCGTCAATTCGCTAATTCGTCAATTAGAAAATTAGTCATTTAGAGAATTAGTTAATTCGTTCATGTCGCGGCTGAAAGTCGCTCCCACGGGCGATTCTGAACTCAGACCTCTGTCGTCTGTGATCTGTCTTCTGTCTACAGATTACCGGGCGAAAAGACATCAGCAGAGAATATATAGATCTCAGTTTTCTTATCCCTCCATGCATCCTCCGGCAAGCCGGCCTTGGTGCAGGTGTGCTCCAGAAAAGTGGTACGATCCCAGCCCCAGTCAGTCGCCACTTGTGGCAGTAGCAACCCACCTGAGCCCCCACGTTTCATGTAGATCCCGTGTATGCCAACCTTTATTTCTTCCACATCTTCGATTCGTCGAAGGGGGGTGAGAACGGAAATCTCATATTCCAGCTGGTCCAACTCCTCTGAAGTTACCGGGGGAAAACGGGGATCCCGGAAGGCCGCGGCCTCTGCCATCTCCGCTATGGTCTCAATCAAAGGTTTTTGCGCCCGGATCTGACCTATACATCCCCTGAGTTTGCCATCCTTGTGGAGAGTCACAAATGCGCCCCTTGGTTCATGCAGGGTGGAGGAGTCAACCACAGGTTTGACTGGCTTCTCTCCTCGGCAGTGGCACTCCACAACATCTCGGGCGATCTTCAGCAACTCGTTTTTTTCTTCGGCCGTGAGCCCGAGATCGATTCCTACCCGCTGACCTTGGGGCTTCTTCCCTTTGGTAGCCTTAGGGGCGCCCCATAAGGCAGCCGCCACATAGCCTACCACGCCACTGTGATCGCCGGTGACATCACCGGAGTTGGCGTAGTGCAATACTTGGCTACGGTTGGCTCCCAGCCGACGTGCTATCAGCATGGCAGTGACCATCGGACCACCGCCACAGGCCTCACATTTGCCTGTGGCGAGACTGTCGCTTAGGCCACGGGGATCGAACTCGCCAATCTTGTCTAACACCACCTGGTCCAACTTTTTTGCCTGCTGGTAAGGATGGAAGTGAGACAGATCTGAACTTGCTACAACCAGTGTTGATCTATTCTTTTTTATGCAGTCGCTAACGGCTTCCGCCAGCCATTGGCAAGTGGCAAAATCCTGGTTACCCATGACCAAAGGCACAAGTTTAAAATCGGGCAAAAGCACTTGAAGGAATGGAAGTTGGATCTCCAGAGAATGCTCCTCAGTATGGGCATCAGGGACATACCGTATTCGGCCCTCTCGCTCTTTCAGCGCCGATATAAATTCCCGGTCTAAAGGGACCACCCCCAAGGGTGTACGATATCCACCTCGATCATACAGTGATACACCCTGAAAATAGGAGCGGTGGCTGGGTGCGATTACCACTACGGTGGCATATTTTTGTGTTTCCAGGATCTTGTAGGCATAGGCAGCAACCTGTCCGGAATAGCGGTAACCAGCATGGGGCGAAATGAGTGCGATTAGTCCTCCGTTGAAATCCGCAACTGAAGCCTGCCCCAGATAGGCTTGGATATCCTGCTGTAGACGAGAAGCATTCCCCGGATACCACGACCCGGCAATCACCGACTCACGTGTTTGTTCCAACGACATACTATTTCCCTCCATGGCGGCCGCGTCAGGAGTGTTGGCGCTGGTATAAGATAACAATGAGACGGCCAGGGTGACAACAAATAGAAATCGGGAAGTCATGTTGTCAGCGCAACCTTTCGTGTCCTTGAGGGCAGGCTATGAGCGAGGCGAGAGAAGTAATTTTGTTTGTTAGCGCTGTTGAATCGGTCCTATTCTAATAAAGAGTTCTGATGCATGTCAACCGGGACTGCAAGTCAGGCCGTTCAAGTCGTTCAAATCGTTCAAGTCGTAGAAGTCGTAGAAAACTATGAAGCGGCTCATAGAGAGAAATTTCCCGAATAACGAATAACGGCTAACGGCAATGCCCCATGTTCACCCCGTGAAATTCGCCTTTGGCGACTATTTCACTGGGGCTCTATGCTTTATTCGCAACGGACAACTGACGAAAAGCCTCCGACCCCCGACCTCTGACGTCGGACGTCTAATCTCCGACCTCCGACTTCCGTCGTCTGTCATCTGTCGTCTTTCCCCGTCTCGCTCGTCTCGCCCGACCTCCCGTCTCGCCTCATACTGCCTGCAGACCATGGAAGTTCCAAGCATCCAGGTTCCTGGCTTTAAAACAATGGTGAAGCTGAGGTATACTGCCATCTGCTACCCTGTACTTGCAATGAGGCGCTCCATGAAGGACTTCACATCTTACTTAGACCGGATAGCCATTGTGTTGCACCGCCCGCAGATCCCTGAAAATATAGGAGCCGCAGCGCGGGCAGCGGCTAACATGGGGATCTCCAGGTTGATCCTGATTTCACCTAAAAATTGTGATCTCAGCCGGATCCTGAAAACGGCCACTCTCTCCGTGGCGGATGTGGTGGAAAGTATGGAGCTATTTTCAGATCTGCCCTCGGCCCTGCAATCCTTCAATTACGTTGTTGGAACCACCGCTCGTACCGGAAGGCAGCGGAGGCAGTTGGAAACACCCCGGGAAATGGCAGCAAAGTTAGTGCCCATCTGCCACAACAACAGGGTTGCCCTGCTATTCGGTCCCGAAGACCGGGGACTCACCAACGCTCAATTACGTTACTGTCATTCTTTGGTAACTATCCCCACTTCCACCTTTTCATCGCTGAATCTGGCACAGGCAGTTTTGATTCTCTGCTATGAACTTAGGCTGGCAGGCAACCAAGGACCTGAGCAGTTCGTCCCAAGGCTGGAAACCCGCCATGAGCTTGACGGCATGTATGTTCACCTAAAGGAGACCTTCCTCAAGATCAACTTTATAAATCCGGAAAACCCGGACTACTGGATGCAAAACATCCACCGTTTCTTTTCCCGGGTAGGACTTCAAGCGCGGGATGTGAAGATCATTCGCGGTATCTGCCGTCAGATCGATTGGTATACAAGGCGCACGGTAG
This sequence comes from Deltaproteobacteria bacterium, assembly GCA_037384945.1. Taxonomy (GTDB): domain Bacteria; phylum Desulfobacterota; class Syntrophobacteria; order BM002; family BM002; genus BM002. Next base: position 9,017 of record JARRNM010000023.1, on the reverse strand, counting down.
AGGAGGTAAAGCAACTTGAAGATGAAGGTGACTGATATGGGCCGAAAAGGTTCATCCCTTCACGCCCTATTGCTCAGTAAGTCAATCCTACCTTCTTTCTCACCATTTCTAAGGTCGGCAACCCCTTTGCCCTGGCTTTTTCAGCACCCCTTTTCAAAATTCCACGAACCTGATCGGGATTGCGCTTGAATTTCTCACGCTTGCCACGGGCCTCCGCAAAAAAATCCCAGATCAAACTGAAAAGTTTTTTCTTTACATCACTATACTTCAATCCCCCACCTCGATACCGATCCGCCAGCTCAGCCTTTTCTTCCTCATTTAAAAACAAGGAGACAATGGCGAAGAGGTTGCATTTGTCCGGGTCCTTGGGTGCGGCTACCGGGGTGGAATCGGTCACGATGGAACTAATTTTTCTGCGCAGCACTTTCTCATCAGCGAAAATTTCAATTGCATTGTCGTACGACTTACTCATCTTCCTGCCGTCAATCCCTAAAACGGTGGGTATATTTGGATTGATTTCCGCCTCGGGAATTAAAAAGGTCTCCCCGAAAAAATGGTTAAACCTAATGGCAATGTCTCGGGCAATTTCCAGGTGCTGCTGCTGGTCCTGGCCCACTGGCACCCTTTGTGACTGGTAAAGAAGAATATCGGCGGCCATGAGCACCGGGTAAGAGAGAAGACCGTGATTTGGCGATATCCCTTGGGCGATCTTATCCTTGTAGGAATGGCTTCTGAGCAGAAGGCCAACGGGAGTCACATTGTTCAGGATCCAGGTCAACTCCGTCACCTCAGGCACATCTGATTGTACCCAAAATATCGCCTTGTCAGGATCTAGGCCGAGAGCCAGGAAATCGAGGGCCGCTTCGCTGGTTCCCTTAGCAAGTTGTTCTCTGTCCGTAACCGAAGTCATGGCGTGATAGTTTACAATGAAGCAGTAGAGTTCGTTTTCCTCTTGATAGGCTATCATGGGCTTCATCATGCCGAAGTAATTACCTATGTGCAGGCTGCCTGAAGGTTGAATTCCTGAAAGTATGCGCATTACGACTCACTCCTTATCGAGGCCAGATAAAATCCTTCATGAGGTCAACTGATTCTTTTACCGCATTTGAGAAAATATTCAACCATTAAGTAAAAAAATCGGACCCTGAAGACTAAGTCAGACCCAGAGACCGTTGCAATCTTCCTTTTCGCATGCGGGAGTTTCCTGGAGTAATGCAGTGATGGAGTAATGAAAGGACAATTCAATTTTAGTCTAGCCGCAAAGCCATTGCAATATGCCTCGGCTCCGCCTCCGGCTCATAGGGCCTAGGGCCCGGCGCGAGGAGGAGGTTCGCTCTAATTCTTTGCAGGTTGGAATCTAATTGCATCTTTGGCTTTAATTGAGTTAAACTCCCGCAAGTTCGTTTAACTAGTTTCCATCGGGAAACCATGTCTCTGGATGTCATTCTGAAAAGTCCTTCGGCGGGCTCAGGATAAACTCAGCGAAGAATCTTCCAGCAACCCGATAGCCACGAGATTCTTCGTCGTCCCGCTTTTAGCGGGACTCCTCAGAATGACAACCGCAAAGCAAGTTGCCGGATGGAAACCAACAAGTCTAGCCTTGCGTACTTTTTTCCCTTTCTGGTTCTTCCTGGAAAAATATCGTTAAACCACCATCACCAATGAAAGGATTAAATTTAATGGGAGTTCATCAATGTAAAGCTTGCCTGGTCTATTGCATGGATTTTCGTCTCCATGATTCACTCGCCAAATTCCTGGCTGAACAAGAGCTTGTTGAGGCTGGTGCGGACATCATCCGCGTCGCCGGAGCAATAAAGAGTATTGCCCAGCCGAAACAGAGCAGAGATCGGGATTTTCTATTAGAAATGCTCAGTGTCTCTTATGATCTCCATGGAGTCCGCAAGTTCTATCTCATCAACCACGAGGACTGCGGGGCCTACGGTCTGGAGGATGTCCCGGACAGCGATGAGGAACTCGCCACTCATCGAAACGATCTAAGAAGTGCAAGGGCTCTGCTCAAATCTCTCTACCCGGACGTGGAGGTCCTCACCTATTTTATGTGGCTCAGTGGTAAAGCAGATTTGGTAGGATAACCTCCCATAAGAATTAGAATATTATCTGAAAAGACCATTGGAATCATCAGATTCCAATCTCTCCTGAGATGTACAAAGTTATACCTATGGTATCTATTTGTGCATCAAGGTCGTTGATTCTTCCTTTTTTTAATTTAGGGCCAAGACCAGAACCAGCCCTTTAGCCTGATTCTTAACTGATCAATTTATCAAGGTTTTATCTTCCCACCATGTAGCTGACCACCTCTGACTTAGACCTTCGCCTCCACTATCTCTCCTGTACATCCATGGCATGTGGCTTGCTTGCCGGATTAGTAAAGATCAAAAAGGAGAGAACTGTGAAGATAAATGGCTTGCTGTCCTGCCTTACTGTACTACTACTAGTGCTAACCTTTTCTTTAACCAGCCCTCAACTAGGATTTCTTGATACAAAAGCCTATGCCAAGGAAAGCCATTCTGAAAGTAAGATAATTTCCGACACACTCGCCGCTCATAAAGTTACATGTCTTAGCAGGAATGGTTCGATCATGATTGTCTTCCTCGACGGCAGGTGGGTTAATGTGAGAGAGGTGGAGTTGGTTGACCGCACCCTTATTCTGCGAACGGATGCAGGCAATCTTAGCCTTGCAGCAGTGATAAATTAATAAATTGCCCCTAAGTTGTTCCTACCCTTCGCTTGTGAGGTGGTCATCATAGATGGCCGCCTCTTTTTTTATCCAAAACCTACCAACAAATCCCTGCGTGTATTGCCGGGGGGGATTTCTGAGTTGAACGTGCTATAATAATAAATAAAAAAATAAGAATTGTGGGCAGCGGCTGCCAGGGCAAAAATGCTTTGACAGCGGTCGCAGTATTTCTTACAATTGTTATAATTATCACGATCTCAAGACAGTTGCTCTGAGGCATCTTTGGTGCTACCGTGAGGTAATTTAGTTACCGCCAACTCATAGAGCAAATTTATGATTATGGAGGAATCGTACAATGAATGAGTTGTTGGCACCCGGTGGCAGCGTCGAAATGGTGGCAGAAGTTTTTGCTGGCGGTGCCGATGCTGTCTATGTTGGCGCAAAGGGATTTAGTCGAAGAAAATGCGCCTGGGAATTAGAGGATAGCCAGATTAAAGAAGCAATAGATATTGCCGGCGAATATGGTGGAAAGATCCGGGTAGCTATTAACACTGACGTCCCAGAGAAAAAGTTCTTTAGTCTACTTGGCAAGGCATCTAAGTGGGCCCAGTGGGGCGCGGAAGGTGTAATCGCCAAGACTCCTGAACTAATGCGGCTCATCAAGCGCGACTTCCCTGGGCTGGTAATTCACGCCAGTGTTGGTTGTAATATTCGTTCCAAAGGGGAAATGGAGTACTATCGAGAGGCTGGCGCTTCTCAAGTTGTGGCCTCCACCGAGATCAACACGGTAGAAAAATTGGCCTATTTCAAGAAACAAGCTGATGAAGTCGGCGTCCTCACCGAGGTGTTAATCCACGGCAATCGCTGCATCGGTGGCGTGGGTAACTGCCTGTTCCACGAAATCACCAGCGATTCATATTCTAAAAAAGTCTACAAGGACGAGGAGGGCAACGAAATCGTCGAGTATGAGGGTTGGCCCGACAGGAGCGGGAGCTGTTTCCGCTTTTGCCTCCTCACCGATGCCCAGAGAGAAAAATTAATGCGGCGTAAAGGTAAGAACGCCAAAGAAATATCTACTATTAATGAAAGAATTCGGAGACAGCCCAACGTGGCCTTCGCCATTCAGGGCGAAGAGTTGCAGCAATATATTGATTTAGGTTTACAAACCCTCAAAGTCCAGGGGAGGGAGTACCCGGTCTCACTCATCGGCCAGATGATTCGCTGTTACCGAATGCTTATCGATGCTCATCTGCAGGATAGAGATCCCACAGACGGTGAACTGGTCACGGCGGAGGAAAATCTTCGCTGTTTAGTGGAAGATCGTGATCGAGCCAGGGTGGAAAAGACCAAAGAGCTGCACCGACAAATCAAAGGTCTATCAGAAATGGAAGGTTAAAAAATGTCAAAGGTATATGTGGTGCGCCACGGGCAGACGGCCTGGAACGTCGGTGAGATCTTTCGAGGCCGGGCGGATATCCCCTTAGATGAGACGGGCAAACAGGAGGTGCACCTGGCCGGTGAGGCACTCAAGGATGAAACCCTCCATGCTGTCTACAGCAGCCCCCTTTCGCGATCCATGGAAACTGCGGAAAACATAGCTAAGTTTCACAAGATTCCGGTTACACCCTTTGATCCTATAATTGATATAAACTACGGAGAATGGGAGGGACTGGAAAATCAAGTGGTCAAGGAAAAGTATCCGGAACTCCACGCCCTGTGGCACCGCGAACCTCACAAAGTCAAGTTTCCCGGAGGTGAGAGCCTAGATGAGGTCCAATCCCGGACCATGAAGGGCTTGGAAGATCTTTTAGTTAGACATAAGAATGAGAATTTTGTCCTCGTTGCCCACCGTGTTCCCAACAAGGTAATCTGTTGTACTCTTTTGGGCTTGGACAACAGTCACTTCTGGCGCATCCAGCAGGACACAGCGAGCACCAATTTGTTCATCTACAAGGACGGCGAGTGGATCATTGCCCTACTTAACGACACTTCTTACCTCAAGTCATTGGGGAAGTCCTCTCTTTCTGACTTCTAGTAGATTTGCCCTTCTAAATTCCACCAAAAAAGAGTTTATACAGGCTATCAGACAACCTCAAATTACAACCATTGAATATCGAACAGCAGAACAAGAAACCGCAGAATGATGAAGTGTTCACTTCGATATTCGATATTCCTTGTTCGATATTCTGCGGTTTTAAAATTCCATCAAAACGCAACATTCGCGCTTTCCCCAAAGGCTTATCTCATCCCCCCTTCACTCAACAGGGAATTCTTGGACAAAGGAGAGTAATTTATGTTATTTTTCAAGGGCAGCCAGATAGAACATTTTTAGGTTGTTGTTGTCTAATCCCCACAAATGGAACCGGCGGTTTTGGCTCAACAAAACAGATTTGCTAAGCGTGAGGAAGAACAACTTCTCGTTGAGCGCTGTCGACAAGGAGACCGGGATTCCTTTGCCCAGCTGATGAGACTGCACGAAAAACAGATATACAATTTCACTTACCGCATGTTGGGAGACGAGGAAGAAGCTGAGGATTTGACCCAGGATATCTTCATGGCTGCTTTCAGGGGTATCAGGAGATTTCGCGGAGAGGCCAAGTTTTCCACCTGGCTTTATCGGATCGCTCTAAACCAAACACGAAATCGGATAAAATACTTGGCGAGAAGAAACTTTTTTGCCAAGCAGAGCAGACGAGCCCACTACAAGGAAGAAAGCCCCTGGGAAAACCCAGAGTTCCTGGCTGACACCAACCCAACGCCGGAACAATGGACATTAACGAAGAGCATGGCCACCCAGGTGCAGGAATGCCTTAATCAACTGCCTCCCCAGACAAGACAGATATTGGTGTTGAGAGATGTGCAGGGATTTTCCTATGAGGAGTTGAGCGAGATGCTCTCCCTTAATCCCGGCACAGTTAAGTCGCGACTGCATCGAGCTAGAGCTGCTTTGCAGCAATGTCTGGCAGATAAACTAGAGTAGCCCATGGAGTGTGGTAATTACCAGTCACAGTTCAATGATTATCTGGACGGCGAGCTTTCTCCAAGGGAGCGCGAAAGGCTCCAGTCTCATTTGCGCAAATGCTTGTCTTGCTATCGCAAATGGAACTCTCTACAGAAGACCAAGGAGCTTTTGAGCCGGCTGCCAGAGCTAAACCCTCCCTCACATCTCAGTGCTGTAGTAGTGGCAAGGTTGAAGGAGCGCCGCCTGCGAAGGCTTATCGGACCTTTTGCCTATCTCCCCAGGTGGCTCTCGCTGGGGGCGGCTGCAGCCTTACTCTTAGTCATCTCCCTTACCCTCTGGCAGGTTCTGCTGCCCTCCTTTTCCTTCAGGTCCCTTTTATCAGGTCAGAATGATACCTTCACTATGAACGCGACCCCTAGTGAACCAGCTGCCAAGTTCGCCACCACGAGGGAGGGAGCCCAGACTCCTGTTCCCGTAATGGTCCTCAGAGTCAAGGACTTCTCTAGAGCTGATCGCGAGCTGCAATCTATGCTCCGATCTTTTTCAGGTCCAATGGTAGAGGAAAGGGAGCCTATTGGTGCCCTTAATTCCAGCTCGGCTCGATTGATCGACCTCAGGGTGCCGGGACAGCATTTTTCCCACTTGCTCCACGAGCTGCATAAGATAGGCCATTTGGATCAAAGTCAAGTTGAGATTCATAGATTGGCCAACCCCCAGAGGAAGAAGGCTATTGCCATTCGTATTGTGGTGGTAGGTATCCGGTCGGATGTTGAGATTCGCCATCTAAAGCATTAGAGAATCCGGGCTCTGTGCCCCATGCCTTTCCAAATTCGCAATTCGCAATTCGAAGTTCTGACTTCTGACCTCCGACCTCCGACCTCTTATCCCATCTCGCCCGTCTCGCCTCATACTCCATGCTCTATGTGATCTGACCTAGCCCAAAAAACCAGCACTTTAACCCTGTAATTGTATCAGTCCACCCGTTTCCAGCGACTGCCCTCCGGAGTATCAACAACCTTGATACCAAGGGCCAAGAGTTCTTGCCTGATCTGGTCAGCCTCTTCCCATCTCTTGCTCCGTCTGGCCTCATCTCTTGCTTCCAGAAGTCTACAGGCTCTCTTATCCAGATCAGCCTCGGACCACTTAGTAAGATTCAATATAGAATCAAGTCGCTCCATCGCTGCCAGCGCCGCTTCCTTTTGGGCCTCACTCAGATGCCCTGCGGAAATGTATGGATTGAGTTTGCGGATAAAACTGAAGACAGCAGCAAGGGCTGAGGAAATGTTCAGGTCGTCGCCCATTGCCTCGTCAAAATTCTGTTCAACCTCATAGATCAGCTGATTGACATCCTCGGCTGCCTCACCTGTAACTACATGGCGCAACCTCTGGATGAACTCATCCAACCGCTCCAGGGTCCGAGAGACCTCCTCCAGTCTGCCCTCTTCATAGTGAAGTGGCTTGCGGTAGTGTGTAGCCAGCAGCCAGTAGCGTATCTGCCTACCTGTGTAACCCCGCTCTAGCAGGTGCTGCACCGTCTCCCTGCCCTCACCGTCTCTTGACATCTTCTTCCCTTCCATGAGTACCCGCTCACAGTGAATGAAGTAGTTGGCGAGAGGCTTACCCGTAGCTGCTTGAGCGATGGCGATTTCGTTTTCATTGTGGGGAAATAAGAAATCCAAACTGCTCACATGAATGTCAATGGTCACTCCCAGGTGCTTCATGGCCAAAGCCACGGTCTCGAGGTGCAGGGAGGGCAAGACGTTCCCCCAGGTGGTTTTTAAATAGATCCCCCGTTTCAGCTCCGCCAGGATAGCCCTTCTGAGGAGAGTGAAATCACGGGGGTTCTGCTTCTCATAAGCTTCGAGGTCAACAGTTTTGCCCAGTCTTATTTTTTGCAGATCCACCCGGGACAGTTTGCCATAGTCACTAAATTTGGAAATGTCAAAATATACTGAACGAAGTTTTTCGTAAGCTACACCCTTTTCCATCAAGGTTTTGCTAATGCCCAAAATGTCATCCACGTGTTCGCTGGTGCGGGGATAGTAAGTGGCCGGTTGCAAACCCAAGACTTTTGTATCCCGCCGGCAGATCTCCATATAGCGTTTGGCGTCAGTTTGTAGGTCATGACTTGAATCCAGTATGGCTTTTTCTCCCATGTCGGTAATGTTTACCACTTGCCTTACCTCAAAACCCTTATATTCTAAATACCGCCGCAGGAGATCGGCCACCACCAAACGGCGACTCTCGGTAAGCTCGAATGATTCTCCCACCATCGGACCGGTGGTAAAAAGAGAGACTTTGCCTTCCGAGATCGGCTTGAATTCTTCTTTTTGACGGGAAAAGGTATTGTAAAAGCGGAAATCCGGCTCCGACAAAGTGGTGAACAGGTTCGTGCTGAGATAACGTTCGCCGCCATCGGGGAGGATGGCCACAATGTATCCCTCCTCCAAATTGCCTGCAGCGCGAAGGGCCGCCGCCATGGAAGCCCCACCGCTCATTCCTACAAAAAGGCCCTCTTGCCGCGCCAACCTCCTGGCGGTTTCGAAAGCCTCGGCATCTTCAATATGCACGATCTCATCCAAAAGTTCCTTGTCAAAAATCCCGGGAACATACGACTCTTTCATATTCTTGAGCCCTTGAATTTTGTGTCCCATATAGGGCTCTACCGCAATAATACAGATGTTCTGGTCGTATTCCTTCAAACGTCTGGTTATACCGGTAGCTGTGCCGGTAGTGCCAAGGGTCGCTACAACGTGAGTGACCTTTCCCTCAGTCTGTTCCCAGATCTCCTTGGCAGTCGTAAAATAATGTGCCTGCCAATTGTCCTCATTATTGAACTGGTCAGGCATGAAATACCGGCCTGGGAACTGCCGTGCCAGTTCGTAGACCTTTTCGATGGCTCCGTCCGTTCCTAGGGTCCCAGGGGTAAGTAAGATTTCGGCCCCAAGTGCTTTGAGGATCTTCTGCCGCTCCTGGCTGGCAGTTTCGGGCATAGCCAGGGTAATGCGATAGCCTTTCACCGCTGCTACCATTGCCAAACCAATGCCAGTATTTCCACTCGTGGCCTCGATTATGGTTTTTTCCGGGGTAAGCTCGCCTCTAAGCTCCGCCTGCTCCACCATCTGAAGAGCAATGCGATCCTTGACTGAACCACCGGGATTTTGAGACTCCAGTTTGGCATAAATCTTCACCTTTGCATTGGAGTTGAGGCGGTTGACTCGAATCAAAGGGGTATTGCCGATTAGTTGCAGGATACTATCATAGACATTTGCCATCGCTTTATCCTGTCCGAAGCATTTCCTTTGGTCGTCCCCAAATTCTGGAAAAGGAGAGGATGGAGGTTTTAAAAACAAAAAA
>JARRNM010000022.1:0-54694 GCA_037384945.1 Deltaproteobacteria bacterium | reverse complement strand
TTGCCGACGATTTTCCAGAGCTCTACGGAAATCAACCATGTTGAACAGCTGCCGGCCTACCGTTATCCAGCCCCAACCATTTTCCTTGGCCCGCACTTGAATCTCAAAGGTCTGATGTTCTTCGTTCTGTCGAACATCTCCCACCTGGAAATCAGCTTTCTTGAACTCATCCCGTAAATGAATCATGCTGTGGCGATCGGGGCGAAGCTCCTGTGCAAGCGATAGCCTGAGGAGGATCTTCATCAAATCGGGATCATAGCCCCTTTTTTGCAGAGAATTGAGCACGTCGAAATAGGCAACCATTTTTTCTAAAAGTTTCTGCAAATCGTTACCCTCAAACAATCTGTTGCTCTTTTCCACCAGTAGCTTCCGGTCTCTGGTGGCACGCTCCAAGAGAAAGCGCTGATAAGTTGCCTCGTCTCGGATGTAAGTTTCTTGCTTGCCATGGGCCACTCGCAGTAATGGCGGCTGGGCAATGAAGAGGTGTCCATTTATGATCAACTCTTCCATCTCGCGGTAGAAGAAGGTTAGTAGCAGGGTGCGTATGTGCGAGCCGTCCACATCTGCGTCAGTCATAATAATGACGCGATGGTAACGAAGTTTTGACAAAGAGAAATCGTCTTTGCCTATCCCGGTGCCGAGGGCAGTGATAATAGTAATAATCTCTTGATTTTCCAGCATCTTGTCAAAACGAGCTTTTTCTACATTGAGTATCTTGCCCCGCAAAGGGAGGATTGCCTGGAATCTACGATCCCTCCCCTGTTTGGCCGAACCCCCGGCAGAATCACCCTCCACGATAAACAACTCACTGCCGGCCGGATCTCTTTCCTGGCAGTCTGCCAATTTTCCAGGCAGCGAGTTCTCCCCGAGAACGCTTTTACGTCGAGTAAGTTCCTTTGCTCGACGAGCCGCCTCCCGAACCCTGGCAGCCTCAACTACCTTGGTGATAACAGCTCGGCCTACTTGTGGATTCTCCTCGAAGAAGATGCTGAGATGCTCATAGAGCACGGTTTCCATCAAACCCTTGACTTCACTGTTTCCGAGCTTTGTCTTAGTTTGACCTTCAAACTGCGGTTTGGCTAATTTCACACTGATCACCGCAGCCAAACCCTCTCGGACATCATCACCCTCGAGCTTAACTTTAAGGTGTTTGGGAATTGTATCGCCAGCAGCATATTGGTTTATTGCTCTGGTAAGACCCGCTTTGAATCCGCTGAGATGACTTCCCCCTTCCCTGGTGTTTATGTTGTTGGCGAAAGAATATATTTGCTCACTGTAAGTCTCGTTATACTGGAGGGCAATTTCCACGGAGACACCATCCCTGTCGGCGGCGAGGTAGATCACCTCAGGATGAACGGTGTTTTTGTTCTTATTTATGTGTTGCACAAAGGAGATGATTCCACCTTCATAGTAAAACTGCTGACGGCGATTGAACCGCTCATCCTCTATGCTAATCTTTACTCCCTTGGTGAGAAACGCCAGTTCACGTAGTCTTTTCACCAGCAGTTCATAGCTGAAGTCTATATCCTTGAAGATATGAGGATCCGGTCTGAAGATTACCTTTGTTCCCCTCCTGGTGGTGGTGCCGACAATTTCCAGATCAGTTTTGGTTATGCCCCGTTCATAGCTCTGCTTATATACCTTGCCATCCTTGCGAATTTCTACTTCGAGAAATTCACTTAGGGCGTTTACCACGGAAACGCCAACTCCATGAAGTCCCCCGGCCACTTTATAGGATTGGTTGTCGAACTTGCCGCCAGCGTGAAGTTTGGTCATCACCACTTCGACCGCGGGAACCCCTTCTTTTTCGTGTTTATCTATGGGTATTCCTCTGCCGTTATCGTCAACCGAGATAGTGTTGTCAGTTAGAATTTGGACTTCTATCTCATCGCAGAAACCGGCAAGGGCCTCATCGATGCTGTTATCCACCACTTCGTAGACAAGATGGTGGAGGCCCTCAGTAGACACATTTCCAATATACATGGCAGGCCGTTTGCGAACCGCAGACAAGCCTTCCAAAACCTTTATTTTGCTGGCGTCATACTCTTTAACGGTGATATCTTTTACCTCAGTTATGTCTTCCATAGATTTTAGTGTGCTTTCTTGTTCAGTGGGCTTATTAGGTTAACACTTAATTATACCCCTTCATTATTCATAAACCTAGGATTTATTTATATATTATTCTCTCAAACGGTCTTTACTCCTTTAAGGTACAAGGGGTTTATATCCCCGTGGACCAACGAACCTTATTCCTGGATTTTTATGAAGCATCCTGGGGAGTTAACTGAAGCGGCACTGCTCCATCATTGTGAAGTTGAGGTGATAGTCGCCAGAATGAAATTCCTGGCAGTACTCACAACCGCATGGGCATAATCACTGCAAAGAATCCTTCGTCTTCTTCACCCGAGATTACACAAGCACTGGATTCGTCAACCATTTTAGCAGATATGACTTTACTTTTCATTACTGCCAGGGTTTCCATGAAATAGCGGGGATTAAATGCTATGGTCATCTCCTCACCCTGGTAGGTCACAGGAATCTCTTCCCTGGCATCGCCGATCTCCGGATTGTTTGAGATAATTTCCATATTTTCCGGCCGGATTTTACACCTTATCCCCCTATATCGGTCAGTGGAGATTATGGACATACGTCTCAGCATTTCCATGAATCTGGACCGATCAACTTCCAATATGCGCTTACAGTCTTTAGGAATTACCGTGTGGTAATCGGGGAAATCACCATCGATGAGTCTCATTATCAGAGTAGATTCCCCTATCTTAAAAATGGTAGTATTTTCATGGAAAGCCACCTCAACCCGTTCACCCTCTTCTAATAACCGGCTGAGTTCTTGCATGCCCTTTCTGGGAATGATGATTCCTTTCTCGAAAGCAAATTTAGTCACTTCTGGAAGTGGTTTTTCAATGAGAGAAAGGCGGTGACCGTCGGTAGCAACTAATTTCAGGCCAATCGGATCCTCACTCTCCACTTTTTCAAAATAGATGCCAGAAAGATTATAGCGAGTCTCTTCAGTGGATACGGCAAAGATTGTTTTATCTATCATTTCTTTAAGGAATAAAGCTTCCATCTCCACCCAAGTTACATCTTCTTCATATTGGACGATTTGAGGAAAATCATCTGCTGGCAGTCCCACCAGGTTATACTCCGTGGCACCACTGGAAATGTTTACCCATTGGTTTTCTTTTTCAATTAGACGTATTTCAGGAAATGGAAGCTCCTTGACGATCTCATAAAACTTTCGCGCTTGGATGGTCACTGCTCCTTCTTTAACAATTTCAGCTGGGTGACTACCAGTAAAGCTAACTTCGAGGTTTGTGGCGGTCAGGTGTAGTTGTTGATCCTTTGCTTCCAGAAGGACGTTGGAAAGGACTGGCATAGAACTGCGTCTTTCTGCAACACTTTGACATTTCTGTAATCCTCTGAGAAGATCGTCTCTTTGAATGGTTAGTTCCATTATTTCTCCTTGATTACAAACTTTGATTATTTATATTAAAGAAGTATTTCTAATTTTAAATATTAAGGTATGTAAATTTGTTAATAGTATAATTAAGATTCGGAATTTACAAAAGATTCTTCCCTGTAAGAAGCTAATAATCTTTTTTCAATTTCAACGATTCGCTCGGCAAAGGCACGGTTTCTTCTCATCTCACCCCGGACTTTTCGGCAAGCATAGATAACAGTCGAGTGATCCCTGCCGCCAAAGGAAGCACCGATTGAAGCATAGGTGGAACCAGTGAGCTTCCTGCCAAGATACATGCCAACCTGTCGGGCGATCACCAAAGGCCGAGATTTGGTTGCCCCTGGCAAGGCCTCCAAGGCAACACCGTAGGCATGGCAAACTTCCTTTTGAATGGCTTGAATAGATAGCCTTTCCGGTCTTGGGGATACATCTCCATGGATAGCCAGAGATCTATCCTTTAGGCTCGGGAGGGAGCCTTCTTTTTCAACAATCTCCTGCAACTTTTCTACAAAGTCTTTAATCTCGTGAAAATTAAGAGGACCTTGCTCCGATATATAACGTAAAATATCTTGAGATATAGGTACCTTACTCTTACCCAAAAAAGACTCAATCACCTGATAGCAACCCTCGATGTCGGGCTCTTTTATGCGCGCTATTAAGCCCCAGCCTAAGCGAGAGCGAAGGCCTAGAGACAGATCTGGAATCTGGTGCGGCAAACAAGTGGCGGCAAAAACCATCTGGATTCCAGAGTCATAACACCAGTTAAATATCTCTCGCATCTGTCTTTGATAGTTGCCTTCAACAGGGAGTTGGTGAATATCATCCACCAAGAGAATTCTGACGGTACCGAGAGTTTGCCAGAGTATATCATAAGGAATCGGAGGTAGAGCCGGACCGTAGGCAAGGAGATTCCTGCAACTCATGTAGGCTACTTCCCCGTTCCTGTCACCTTGCCAACCATTGCCGATAGCGTGGAGGAGATGGGTTTTGCCCAATCCAGGAGGGCCCTCAATGAACAAAGGATTGAATTTGGGTACTACATCTAGTGAAACATCCATTGCTGCAGCATAGGCAAAGCGGTTAAAGGGAGCAACCACATAGGTTTCGAAAGTCTGAGAACCATCGAAGGTTGTTATGAGTGGCACAGTGCCAAGAGATGGATGAGCCCCTTGAGAGGATTTGCGCCGGCCATCAGGCATTTGCAGGATAACCCTTATGTTGCTATCCACCTTTCGGCAGCATGCTTGGATGGTTGAAAGGTAATGTTCTAGAATCCAGTAGTAATGGAAGCGGCTGGGAGCTTGCAATACAAGATGGCCACTTTGAAGGCTAGTGACCTTCAGGACCTCAATCCATTGCAGAAACTTCTCTGAGCTTAGATTCTCTTTCAGAACCCTGCGCACCCGGGGCCACAGGGAGTCCATGGGCAACCCTCTTTTCCTCACCAGATTAGCTTGACAATCCGGAACCTGGCGTAACACTTCCTAATAAGGACCTATATCTTCATAAACTCATTGATTTCTCTATAGGAATGTGGTTGCTACTATAGAGAAAAACACCTCAAAATTCAACGGATTTTTTGCCCTCTCCAGGCTCTGCCAGCCAGGTGAATTCATTTTTGGCTTGACAAAAACTTTTACCTGACATAAATCTCTGATAAACAATGTGAAAAAATTTATTTTCTCATATGGTAGCATTGCTACCGATCCTCCATAAGCGTTCTTTGGTTTTCGTTCGCACCATTTTGTTTGAGCTTATCAGACAAAAGTAAATACCTTAAAACTTGTCAGTGGCCTCGTTCTTGATGATGGCAAACAGAGGCAGGATGCTATAGGTGTGCAAAGGCAGAAGTTATTTACACCTCTAAACCTGGAGTTCTGACCCCAAGCTCCCCGACCATATTTCTCGGCAGCAGAACATTGTCTAATTGCGGTGTCTCACGCCTTAGATATTCTATATTTGTGATTTTTTTACTGGTTAAAGCGCTATGGCACCGAAACAAGGCACAGTTTTAATACTACTATCTAAAGGAGGTGATGACGGCAGTAAACAGGTAACTCCACAACGATGCCTGTAAGTCCATGTATATCAACTAAGGAGGTAAGGAGGTTCCTATGGCTTACGATGCAGTAAAGATGCAAGACTGGCAAATTTCTGAGGAAGCAGAAAAGAACATGCCTACTCCCGAGGAGTGGCGGGAAAAGCTTGGACTAGAAAAGGACGAAATCCTGCCGATGGGAAGATTGTGCAAATTAGACTTCATGAAGATCATTGAGCGGCTCAAGGACAGACCGGACGGCAAGTACATCGAGGTGACCGCCATCACTCCTACTCCGTTAGGCGAAGGCAAGACCACCACCTCCATGGGGCTCATGGAAGGTTTGGGCAAGAAGGGATTAAATGTGGGCGGCTGCATTCGCCAACCCTCCGGCGGGCCTAGCATGAACATCAAGGGAAGCGCTGGCGGCGGTGGCAACGCAACCATTATTCCACTGACCGAATTTACCATGGGCCTGACCGGCGACATTAACGACATCATGAACGCCCACAACCTGGCCATGGTGGCTCTCAATGCCAGGATGCAGCACGAGCGCAACTACAATGACGAGCAGCTTGCTCGCTTGACGAAAATGGGTCGGCTTGACATCGATCCCACCCGGGTGGAGATGGGCTGGATCATGGATCTTTGTGCCCAGGGCCTGAGGAACATCGTTATGGGTCTGGGTGGCAGGATGGACGGCTTTATGATGCAGTCCAAGTTCGGCATTGCCGTGAGTTCAGAGCTCATGGCCATTCTCACCATGGTGCGGGATCTCCCGGATCTGCGTGAAAAACTGAATAACATTACCGTGGCCTTTGACAAGCGGGGCAACGTGGTAACCACCCGGGATCTGGAAGTAGGCAACGCCATGACCGCCTGGATGCGCAACACCATCAACCCCACCCTGTGCTGCACGGCGGAGTATCAACCCTGCATGATCCACGCCGGTCCCTTTGCCAACATCGCCGTGGGCCAAAGCTCCATCATCGCCGACCGCATTGGACTCAAGATGTTTGACTACCACGTCACTGAGAGTGGTTTCGGCTGCGACATTGGCTTCGAGAAATTCTGGAATGTCAAGTGTCGCTTCAGCGGTCTGACTCCCCATGTCTCGGTGCTCACCAGCACCATCCGCGCTCTGAAGATGCACGGCGGCGGTCCCAAGGTGGTAGCAGGTCTGCCCCTGCCCGACGAGTACAAGAAAGAGGACCTGGGATTGCTGGAAAAAGGTTTGCCTAACCTGATTCACAACATTAACATCGTCAAGATGTCTGGCATCAGTCCGGTGGTCTGCATCAACCGCTTCCACCTCGATACCGACGCTGAGGTCGCCATGGTGCGCAAGGCGGCCGAGGCGGCCGGGGCCCGCTGCGCTGCGTCCACTCACTGGGCCGACGGCGGTGACGGTGCCCAGGAATTGGCTGACGCTGTGGTCGAAGCCGCCGAGGGAAAACCGGACTTCAAGTTCCTCTATCCCTTGGAGATGAAGCTCCGTGACCGGGTCGAGACCATTGCCAAGAACGTCTACGGTGCCGATGGAGTGGCCTGGACCCCTGATGCCGAGGCCAAGGCCAAGTACCTTGAGTCCGATTCCAAGTACGATGACTTCACCACCATGATGGTCAAGACCCATCTTTCCCTTACTCACGATCCGGCGGTGAAGGGCGCGCCCAAGGGGTGGACTCTTCCCGTTCGCGACGTGCTGATCTTCTCGGGCGCCAAGTTCCTCTGCCCCTGCTGCGGCACCATCAGCCTGATGCCGGGAACCAGCTCCAACCCGGCCTTCCGCAAGGTGGATGTGGATGTGAACACCGGCAAGGTGACCGGACTGTTTTAGAGGAGTTTGCCTGACGTATCGAAGATCCGTCGGTATTTGGACAAACGCAGACCGAGAGCTGACCATTGAAGGTCGGTTCCCGGTCGTAGTGAAGATGGCAGGCAGGGCACCATCGCCCTGCCTTGCCTGTTTCTGAAGGAGGAAATTATGGCTGCTAAACTGCTGAAAGGCGCTGAAGTCGCCAAAGAGATCCGCGAGGAACTCAAAAAAGAGGTAGATGAGTTAAAGGCGAAGCATGGAGTATCACCCGGTCTGGTCACCATTTTGGTGGGCGAAAACCCGGCTTCCCAGAGCTATGTCCGCGCCAAGCAGAAGACCGCCCATGAACTTGGTTTTCATTCCATCCAGGATAATCAGCCTGCTGACCTGGACGAGGAAGCCCTACTTGCTCTCATCGACAAGTACAATAAGGATCCGGAGATCCACGGGATTCTGGTGCAGCTTCCCCTGCCCAAACACATTAACGATCAGAGGGTACTTCTGGCCATAGACCCGGACAAGGATGTGGACGGTTTCCACCCCACCAATGTGGGCAAACTTTTGATAGGTAACCCCTACTACAGTCCATGCACCCCCTTTGGCATCCAGGAGTTGCTCGCTCGCTCCGGCGCCCCGGTTGAGGGGGCGGAGGTGGTGGTGGTTGGTCGCTCCAACATTGTGGGCAAGCCCATTGCTGCCATGCTTATGCAGAAGGGCCCCGCTGCCAATGCGACGGTCACTGTGGTGCACACCCGCACCAAAGATGTGGCCTTCCATACCAAACGGGCCGATATTCTGATTGTTGCCGCCGGTGTGCCGGAATACGTCAAGGGTGACATGATCAAGCCCGGTGCGGTAGTCATAGATGTAGGGGTCAACGAGGTGGGTCGGACCGAAGACGGCAAGCGGATTCTTAAAGGTGATGTGGCCTTTGATGAGGCTTCTGAAGTGGCCTCGGCAATCACCCCGGTGCCGGGCGGCGTGGGACCAATGACCATCACCATGCTGATGAAAAACACTGTACACGCCTGCAAGATTCACAATAAACTTTTGTAGAGAGAATTCCATCTGCTGGTCCCTGGGCAGAGCCTGGGGGCCACAAAACAGCTATTTCCGCCATTCTGACTAATTTCCGCCTTGCTAGCTGGTCGTTTTGCGGCCTAGAGCCGCGGGTACAGTTGCAGACTTTTCTGGGGTACTGGAGTAATGCAATAGGTGCTATCTCAACATGCACCAATACTCCACTGCTCCATTCCTAGGGTGATCTGCCTGTGCTTTGGGCTAAAAGATTTCCCGGATAGTGGCGCCGAGGTGAGTGGGTCAGCCTTTCAACTTGACAGGCAAGGGGGAATTATCTATTAAGTAGAAGGCCACTTAACCCCTAGAAAGCAGGCAAGAAAAGCTCCAGTCTTTCCAAGAAGGATAAGAGCCATTCCCTCGCAGGGGAATGAGTACTAAAGTCCGTTGCCGAAGCCATTCCGGCCTCCGCGTATCATTCATTCTATAGTTTTTGAAGAAATTCAACTGCACCATGCTTTGAGGAACCGGTTTTTTGAAGATAGAGTAAAAGACTTGCCATTTTAATATACAGGTAACCTAATGTGTTCTTTTCTTCACGTGTGTTTTGAGTTATAATACTTTGCTTGCCAATAATGCCCCAAAGTTGTTTGGATGACATCTTGATATTCAAGCCTAATAACCCTCAGTCAAGAACAGGACTTTACAGGAGTGTTGTAGATGTGCGCTGAAATTGCCCGTTCAGGAAACGGCGTGGTAGGCTCGGTTCTGGTAGCAGGCGGAGGCATTGCCGGAATCCAGGCGGCTCTGGATCTGGCAAATTCCGGTTTTTTTGTCCATTTGGTGGAAAAGTCGCCTGCCATCGGCGGAATTATGGCCCAGTTGGACAAGACCTTTCCCACCAATGATTGCTCCATGTGCATCATCTCCCCCAAATTGGTGGAATGTGGGCAGCATCCCAACATAAATCTGCTCACCCTAGCCGAATTAGAAAGCGTTACAGGAGAAGAAGGAAATTTACAGGCTAAAGTCCGGCAGATGCCTCGTTTCATTGATCTGGAAAAGTGCACCGGTTGCGGCGATTGTGCCGAGGTTTGCCCGGTGTCCATGCCCAGCGAGTTCGATGAGGCGGTGGGATCGAGAAAGGCTACCTACAAGCCCTACGCCCAGGCCATCCCGGGTGGCTACAGGATCGACAAACGAGATCGCTCCCCCTGCACCAATGCCTGTCCCAATAATGTCAACGCTCACGCCTATGTAGCCCTGATTAGGCAGGGCAAATACCGGGAGGCCATGGAGGTCATCCTCAGAACCCTTCCCTTCCCGGGAACCATCGGGCGAATTTGCCCCCATCCCTGTGAGAGCGCCTGTAGGAGGGGTCAGGTAGATGAACCGGTTTCCATCTGTGCGCTCAAGCGCTTTGTCGCTGATCAGGTGGACATTGAAGATCTCCCCCTGCCCGAGATTGCCAAGGGAGATGAGAAGGTGGCCATTATCGGCGCCGGTCCGGCAGGGCTTACAGCCGCCCATTTTCTTGCTCTGGAGGGCTATGAGTCAACCGTATTTGAGGCTCAGCCGGTTGCCGGAGGCATGCTGCGGTTGGGTATTCCTGACTATCGCTTGCCCCCCGAGGTATTGGACAAAGAGATCCGGGCCATAACCCGACTGGGCGTGGAGATAAAGCTCAATACCGCTTTGGGTCGGGATGTAACCATTGAAGGACTTTTCAAAGAGGGCTACAAGGCAGTCTACCTCGCCATCGGTGCCCACAGAGATCTGCAACTTAACATTCCCGGCGAAGATGGTGAGGGAGTTTTTTCCAGCGTTGATTTTCTTCGCCGGGTCAATCTGGGAGAGTTGACCAAGCTCGAGGGCAAAGTGGTTGTGGTAGGCGGCGGCAACGTGGCCATGGATGCGGCCCGCTCTGCTTTGCGTTTGGGGGCTGACCAGGTAACCATCTTGTATCGCCGTACTCGAGCCGAGATGCCCGCTTACGAATACGAGGTGGAGGATGCCTTGGCTGAAGGCATAGACATCCAATATCTTACCGCGCCGCAGCAGATTCTCACCAAGGACAACCAGGTGATCGGCGTACAGTGCATCAAGATGGAACTGGGGGAGCCCGACTCTTCCGGCAGAAGACGGCCCGTTCCGCTTCCTGGCAGTGAATTTATTGTGGAAACCGATTTTATCCTGCCTGCCATAGGTCAGAGACCGGAATCGGCCTTTTTGGCGGATACCTCGGGCTTGGAGATAAGCCGCTGGGGTACCCTTGAGGCTGATCCTGTGACCTTTGCCACCAATGTGGAGGGAGTGTTTGCCGGCGGCGATGCCCACACCGGTCCCTGGGTGGCCATCGGGGCCGTGGCCCACGGCAGAGAAGCGGCCATCTCCATTTCCCGCTATCTTCGAGGCGAAGATCTTAAGGCCGGAAGAGAGCCCATGGAGGTTCCCCAGGAGCATTTCGTTCCCATTTCTGAAGACCTGGAAAAGATCCCCAGGGCTAGCCAGGCTCACATCAACATGGCAGAGAGAACTGCCGGTTTTGCCGAGGTGGAGCTGGGTTTTACGGAAGAGCAGGCCCAGGCCGAGGCAGCAAAATGTCTGAATTGCATGGCCTGCTGTGAGTGTATGCAGTGCGTCGCCGCCTGTCAGGCCCACGCGGTAGACCACTCCATGGAGATGCAGGACATTACTTTGGATGTTGGCTCGGTGATTCTTGCACCTGGAGCGGATACTTTTGATCCTGCGATAATAGATACCTACCTTTACGGTAAACATCCCAATGTGGTCACCAGTATAGAATTCGAGCGCATCCTCAGTGCCTCCGGTCCCTTCCAGGGCCACATGATCCGGCCTTCCGATCACCAGGAACCCAAGAAGATCGCCTGGCTCCAGTGCGTGGGCTCCCGTAATGTGCAGCACTGTGACAATGGATACTGCTCGGCAGTCTGCTGTATGTACGCTATCAAAGAGGCGATTGTTGCCAAAGAACATTCGGATGACCCCCTGGATACGGCGATCTTTTTCATGGATATGCGCACCTATGGGAAGGATTTCGAGAAGTATTACATGAGGGCCAAAGAGGATTACGGCGTCCGCTTCATTCGCTCCCGGATACACTCCATTGACCCTGCCGACAATGACAATCTGGAGCTGCAATACGCTGATGAGAGCGGGTTGATCAAAGTGGAAGAATTCGATCTGATCGTACTTTCGGTGGGGTTGCAGCCATCCAGAGACGCCATAGAATTGGCAGAGAGATTGGATGTTGAGCTGAATCATTACAACTTTGCCGAGACCTCCAGTTTTGAACCGGTGAAGACTTCCCGAGACGGCATGTATGTGTGTGGCTCCTTCAGGGATTGCAAAGATATTCCCATCTCGGTGATGGAGGCCAGTGCCGCCGCGGCTGCAGCGGCCACGCCCCTGCAGGGAGCGCGCAACACCATGACCACGATTAAAGAGCTACCCCCAGAGCGTGAGGTCACAGGAGAGGAGCCCCGGGTAGGTGTCTTCGTCTGTAACTGCGGGATCAACATTGGCGGAGTTGCCGATGTACCTGCTGTGGCCGAATATGCCAGGACACTGCCACACGTGGTGTACGTAGATGAGAATCTGTTCACCTGCTCCCAGGACACCCAGGAAAAGATAAGAAAGGCGACTGAGGAGAACAACCTCAACCGGGTGGTGGTGGCAGCATGCTCGCCTCGGACTCATGAGCCTCTCTTTCAAAAGACTATTCAGGAGGTGGGTCTCAATCCCTATCTCTTTGAGATGGCCAACATTCGTGATCAGAATACCTGGGTGCATAAGCAAGATAAGGGGGCGGCCACGGAAAAGGCCAAAGATCTGGTGCGAATGGCGGTGGCCCGGGCGTCCTTGCTCGATCCTTTGCAGCCAGTTACCCTCGGCCTCAACAAGAGCGCTCTGGTGGTGGGAGGCGGAGTGGCAGGTATGGTGGCCGCCGTCACCTTAGCAGATCAGGGATTTCCTGTGGACCTGGTGGAAGTATCCGGTCAGCTTGGCGGCAATGCCCTGAAATTGCGGGAGACTTGGAAAAGGGAAGATGTCGGCCAATTCTTGGAGGAGCTGGTCAAGGGGGTGCAGGAACACGACAAGATAACGGTTCACTTTAACAGTAAAGTCAGCGGCCATGCCGGATTTGTGGGTAATTTTGAAACAATTCTAGAGAATAGAGAAGATCCAGCGCAAAAGACTACCGTGCAGCACGGTGTCACTATAGTCGCCACTGGTGGTAAGTCATTGCAACCCACTGAGTATCTATACGGCGAGGACGACCGAGTCTTCACCCATCTGGAATTCGATAGCCTGTTAAAAGAAAATGGTTCCGCCATTAAACAGGCTGACAGGGCGGTATTTATTCAATGTGTAGGCTCGAGGGAGCCGCAGCGGCCCTACTGCAGCAAAGTCTGCTGTACCCACTCAGTGGAGAGCGCACTGCGGCTCAAAGAGATGAAGCCGGAGATGGATGTCTACATCCTCTATCGGGATATGCGAACCTACGGCTTCAGAGAGGATCTTTACAAGGAGGCCCGTGAAAAGGGCGTGTTCTTTATCCGTTACTCTCTTGAGAAGAAGCCCCAGGTGAGCACTGAGGATGGTCAGTTGAGGGTACAGGTCCACGATCCTATCTTGGACCGGGAGGTGATCATCCCCAGTGATCTGCTCGTCCTGGCTGCCGCCATTTTGCCGAATGAGGCGAAAGAGGTGGCCACCAATCTGAAGATCGGGCAAAACGCCGAAGGCTTTTTCCTGGAAGCACACGCTAAACTGCGACCGGTAGACTTGGGTAGCGACGGGCTTTTCCTCTGCGGCCTGGCCCATTATCCTAAGCCAATTGATGAGGCCATAGCCCAGGCCCAGGCGGCTGCGGCAAGGGCGGCCACTGTCCTGGCCAAAGACATAATTACTCTGGGGGCGGTAAAGGCGGTAGTGGATCCAGACCTATGCGCTGTCTGTTTAACCTGCGTGCGCACCTGTCCTTACGGAGTTCCATATATCGGCGAGGAGGGAGCTGCGGTCATTGACCCGGCTGGGTGCCGTGGCTGCGGTGCTTGCGTGGCGGAATGCCCTGGCAAGGCTATCTCTTTGCAGCATTTCACTGACAGACAACTCATTGCCAAGTGCGATGCCTTGTTGTCGTGAATCCAGGCAAGCAATCAAGCCTTAATCCTAAGGAAGTAGAAAGGAAATAGTCCGACAGGAGAGTTGGTAGTTGCCAGCGATCGGGAGACCATGATGAAAGACTTCGAGCCGCAGATCATAGCATTTTGTTGCATGTACTGAGCTTACTCGGCAGCGGACCTGGCAGGTTCCATGAGATTGAACTATCCGAGTAATGTAAAGATCATCAACGTGCCCTGCACAGGCAGGGTGGATATCCTCCACCTGCTTAAAGCCATAGAGGACGGTGCCGATGGGGTTTATGTGGCAGGCTGTCTTGAGGGTGACTGCCACTATCTTACCGGCAATCTCAAGGCCAAAAAACGGGTGGCCTATGTCAAGAAGGTCCTGGAAGGAATTGGCATGGAGCCAGAGCGGGTGGAGATGTATAACTTGAGCGCTGCCCAGGGTGCTCGTTTTGCCGAGATCGCCCGAGAATTTACCAAAATTATTCAGGAGCTGGGCCCAAGCCCGGTGAGATCAGGAGAAAAGGCCGCTTGAGGAATATACTTTTTTTGGGAGCGGCCCCAATAGAGTTTTAGGCGTAATTCAGGCTGCCGGTTGGCAGGCCGTGCTGAGAGCCGACAAGGAGGAGGTGCTAGCCGATGGTTGTGGCGGAACAAAAACCTATCGAAGAGATTATGGCGATGGTGGCGGACTTTGACAAAATTCTGCTCACCGGGTGCAAGGGATGTGTAACCGTCTGTTGTTCAGGAGGTCAGAAGGAAGTGGGGATTCTGGCTTCCGCCTTGAGGATTGCCCGCAAGAAAGAGGGCCGGGAGCTTGAGATCGACGAGATCACTCTGGAGCGCCAGTGCGACCCGGAATACATTGACCAATTGGCAGAACCGCTGGCCAGCAAGCAGTACGATGCGGTTTTGTCCATGGCCTGCAGTGTGGGACCCCAGTACATTGCCAAGCGCTACGAGGATGTTCTGGTATATCCCTGCCTCAACACCACCTTTATCGGTGGTTCCCTCGAGCACGGCGTGTGGGCCGAGTTTTGCCAGGCCTGCGGCTCATGCGGTATTCACAACTTCGGCTCCCTCTGCCCCATAGCCCGCTGCGCCAAGAGTTTAATGAACGGCCCCTGCGGCGGATCTTCTGGGGGTAAATGTGAGATCAGTCCCGAGACGGAATGTGTCTGGCACCTCATTTATGAACGGATGAGTCGTCTAGGACAGCTTGACAAAATGGGCAAGGTGGTGATGTTCAAAGACTGGACCACAAGCCGCGACGGTGGACCTCGCAAGATGGTAAGGGAGGATTTAAAACAATGAAAGCTGGGAGCAACTTAGAAAAGGTCTTCGCCGCGGGTCACTTTGCGGTCACCGGTGAGTTGGGGCCGCCCCGGGGTGCGGATGGGCACCACATTCACGAGAAGGGCAAATATCTCAAGGGGATGGTTGATTCAGTCAATGTCACCGACAATCAGACTGCAGTGGTGCGCATGGCGAGCATGGCCGTTTGCCGGCTGCTGCTGGATATAGGGATCGAACCCAATCTGCAGATGGTCTGCAGGGATCGTAACCGGCTTGCCATCCAGGCTGATCTTCTTGGGGCTTCGGCTTTGGGGATCAAGAATGTCCTCTGTCTCTCAGGCGACCATCAGAAGTTCGGTGATCACCCTCAGGCCAAGAACGTCTTTGATATCGACTCTATGCAGCTCATTGCCACCCTGAAGAAAATGCGGGACGAGGGCAAGCTCATCAACGACCATGAGTGCGAAGGGGTTCCCCAATACTTTATTGGTGCAGCCGTCAACCCTTTCGCCGATCCCTTTGAATTCCGGGTTACCCGTCTCAAGAAGAAGATAGATGCGGGGGTTGATTTTGTCCAGACTCAGTGCATCTACAATATGGAAAAATTTCGCACCTACATTCAGCAAGCCCATGACCAGGGACTTACCGAGAAATGTTACATAATGGCAGGAATCACCCCACTGAAATCTGTGGGCATGGCCAGGTACATGCAGAAATTTGTGCCCGGCTTGGATGTGCCGGAAAGTTACATCGAACGGCTCAAGGGAGTGGATAAAAAGAAACAAGGTGATGAAGGTGTTAAAATCGCCGTCGAGCAGATCCAGGAAATGAAGGAACTGAAGGGCATTGCCGGAGTACACGTCATGGCCATCGAGTGGGAAGAGAGGGTGGAGGAGATCGTCTCGGGTGCCGGCTTGCTACCTCGACCGGAAGTGTCATAGAAAAAGAGAGTCTGGACCTCTTTAATTGACAATTGATTGTGTCAGCTGGTATTGGAATCTGTATTTCAGTCTTTTAAGTGAACCTCAATTAGGATTCACCAAGTTGTGGCTCCGAAAATGGAGAGGAGAAACCCATGCGCCTGTATGAACTGTTGCGGGGACCCTTGCTCTGGTTGGCTTTTGGGGTGTTTGTCGGTGGCATGGTAGTCAGGGTTGTCCTGTTTTTCACCTTGAGCACCAAGAAAGATAAGCCCATATACCGGTTTTTCAGTTGGAAATGGCTGGGGCTCTCTATCTTTCACTGGATTGTGCCTCTTAATGAGACGGCCAAGAAGAACCCTGTGACCACAGCAGTCGGTTTCATCTTTCACTTCTGCTTGGTAGTGACCCCTATTTTCCTGCTGGCTCACGCCGTACTCTGGTATGAGTCCTGGCAAATAAGCTGGTGGTCCCTCCCAGAGACGACAGCCGATTACCTGGCCCTCATCACTATCGGCTGCGGCATCTTCTTGGCCTTGCGCCGCATTTTCCTTCCTTACGTACGGGTGGTAACCACAACGGCCGATTATCTCCTTTTAGGAGTGGTCTTGGCTCCCTTCGTAACCGGTTATCTCGCTTACCACCAGTATTTTGATTATGATACTGTGCTTATGCTGCACATATTTTTTGGCGAGCTCATGTTGGTGGTTATCCCCTTCACTAAACTGAGCCATTTTCTTATGTTTTTCTTTTCCAGGGGGATAACCGGCATGGAATTCGGCAGACGGAGTGCCCCTTCCTGGTAATGCCAGGTAGGTCTGCCTCATTGCTAACGCTTTTCTGAGGAGGAGCATATGGCGGAAGCAACAGCCTTTGATCCTAAAAAATTCAAGGAGGCAGTGGAGGAAAAGACCAATGCCCGCCTCAAGATGTGGCTGGAGATTTGTGCTCACTGCGGCCTTTGTGCCGACACCTGCCATTTCTACTTGGCCAATGATAAGGACCCTCAAATGATCCCAGCCATAAAGGGCAAGAAGGTCCTGGAAGCCTTTAAGAAGAAAGACAAGATAGACGAGAAGTTCCTCGAGGATTTCTATTGGACTATTTATGGCGAATGTACCATGTGTAGGCGCTGCAGTATGTTCTGTCCATTCGGTATCGACATTGCCACGATCACCAGTACTGGTCGTGGTCTTTGTGTATCCCAGGGGAAAGTACCCGAGAACCTGGTGAAGACCATTGAGAGTTACTACGAGCATGGGAACCAGATGGAGGTAACCCAGGAGGATTGGATAGACACTCTCCAGTGGATGGAAGAAGAACTCCAGGAGGAACTCCCAGGGGCCACCATTCCCATCGACAAGAAGGGTGCCAAAGTTCTTTACACGGTCAACGCCAGGGAGCCCAAATTCTACCCTATGGACATCTCCCAGGCGGCCATGGTCTTTTATCTGGCTGGCGAGGATTGGACCATGTCTTCCAAAGGTTGGGATGACACCAATCTCGCTATGTTTGCTGGCGACTTGAAAGCCGCAGGCTATGTCTCTCAACTGGTTCGCGACGCAGCCGAGGAACTGGAGGTGAAACGGGTCGCCATAACTGAATGAGGGCACGCCCTTCGTGCGCTTCAGTTTGAAGCGCCTGTCTGGTTGGGACGGGACCACAAGTTTGAGGTGGTGCACAGCGTAACCCTGTTTGCCGAGTATCTGCGCGAGGGACGACTGAAGCTGGACAAAAGTGTTTTCGCTGAAGAGCGCTGCACCTACCAGGACCCCTGTAATGTCAGCCGCAATGGTGGCTGCGGTAAGTATGCTCGCGAAATCATCAGTTACCTCTGTGAAGATTTTGTGGAAATGGAGCCCCACGGGGACTACAATTTTTGTTGTGGCGGCGGTGGAGGGGCCATCCCCATGGCCGGAGCCTTCAGGGAGAGACGGCTGCGGTCCGGGAAGGTGAAAGCGGAGCAAATCCGGGCCACGGGTGCCAGCATTTGCATAACCCCGTGCCACAACTGTTATGATCAGATAAGGGATTTGAACAAGGAGTATGAGCTGGGGATCAGGGTGCTCTCTTTCAAGGAAATGTTTGAAGAGGCCTTGATTATCCCCGAAGAGCTCAAGGCTACGGACGAGGACGAAGACGAAGAGTAAAATGTTTCGGGGAGTGGTATTGAACCACAGAGCACACAGAGACCACAGAGTAAATGTCTGGCATTAGGGAACTGAAAAGCTACACCTCTTATTTTTCTCTGTGCGCTCTGTGATCTTTGTGGTTCAACTATTGTCAGTAGTGACATTGGCGACACCAGGGAGAGGAGCATGAGACGGGGACATTTGCTGGCTTGTATGTTGATTCTGGGAATGGCAATCTTTTTGTGGGCCGTCAATCTGGACGCTCAGCCAGAAGAAATTTTGTTAGATAATCACTCGGTATTTACTAATCGTAGCCGGCCGCCTGTAGCCTTTCCTCACATGCAACATATCGATGCCGGAATGGACTGTACTGATTGCCACCACCAGTTTAAAGGCGGAAAAAACATTCTAGACGAGTCGGATCTGTATGAAGGTGCCGAGGGCATTAAATGTGCTTCATGCCACAAGAACAAGACCGGCTTGAGGTTTAAGCCTGATTTGGACCCGACTAAGCGTACCTTGCGGCAGGCATTTCATCTGATGTGCATGCGTTGCCACCGTCAGCTCATCAGGGATAAAAAGCAGTCGGGCCCGGTAACCTGTGGAGACTGCCATCCGAGGAAGAAAGCTCCAGAAGCCTAAACCTTGGTTGTTGTCATGGAGGATAAAGGTCTCCGACTGGGTGTGAAACTAAGTTTGACTTTATAATAAAACCAATCTGTCCTTCTAGTGGGGACGATTAACATAGGTTACTCGGAATTACAAATGGCGAAAAATCAAGGATACACTATTGCTTTGGCAGGAAAAGGCGGAACCGGCAAGACTACCCTCGCGGGGCTCCTTGTTCGCTTTCTTAAAGAGCACGAGATGAGCCCGATTTTGGCAGTGGATGCTGATTCAAATTCCAATTTAAACGAGGTACTCGGCCTCAAAGTGGAAGAGACACTTGGGGAGGCCAGGGAGATGATGAAAAAGGACGTCCCAGTGGGGATGACCAAGGATATGTGGATGGAGATGAAGGTTGAGCAGGCCCTGGTGGAGGCCAAAGGATTCGACCTCATAGTCATGGGCCGCCCTGAAGGGCCGGGATGCTATTGTGCAGCCAATAACCTGCTAAGCAGCTTCATCGAACGGTTGATGTACAACTACCCCTACCTGGTGGTTGACAACGAGGCGGGGATGGAGCATTTCAGCCGACTTACTACCAAAGACATTGATTTGCTTTTGGTGGTGAGTGATACCAGCCGGCGAGGTATTCTTGCAGCCCGCCGGATTTATGATTTGGTGGACGATCTCAACATTAGAGTGGGACGGAAATACCTTTTGGTCAACCAATACAGGGATAAGCTGGAGAAATTGGTCGCCCAAGAGACGGAGGCATTCGCTCCCGACTCAGTGAGTACCATTCCTGAAGATGATCTCATCTACGAGTACGATTTGCAAGGGAAACCCACCATGGAGCTGCCTCCGGAGTCAGTGGCTCTCCAGGCGGCCAATGAGGTTTTCGCCAGACTTTTGCTTGAGAAGGCAGCCTGACGGGAAGTCAGTTGTCCGTCGTCCGTGGTCCGTTGCAGGGGACGCATAGAGCACAGCATGGGCCATAGAGTCGGAAGTCGGAGGTCAGAGGTCAGAAATCAGATAAAAGGCAATTATGGGCTGATCTTTTGCGTATAACCAGTAACAAATAACGAATAACACCTCGTACCATGTAAACGATTTCTACGGTTTTTACGACTTGAACGATTTGAACGGCTTGAACGATCTGAGCAACTGACTACTGACAACGGATCCTCTTCAGGCATGAAAAATGCGTAAAACACCATGAGGGTGGGAATGGATAAGAAGAGCCATCCGCCATGGAGATAAGGAGGAGTTGATGGAGCGCAAAATCCAACGGGCGATTTTGAGTGTGACCGATAAATCCGGTCTGGTTGAGTTCGCTCAAAAACTCCAGGAATTCGGGGTGGAAATTTTGTCCACTGGCGGCACCGCTCGCATGCTCAGAGAAGGTGGAGTTACCGTGCAAGATGTCTCTGATTTTACCGGGTTTCCCGAAATGCTCGATGGGAGGGTAAAGACCCTTCACCCTAAAGTTCATGCCGGCATCTTGGCACAGCGACATAATCCCGAGCACATGAAAACCATGGCTGCCCACCATCTTAAGGTCATTGACATGGTGGTGGTAAATCTGTATGCCTTCGAAAAGACCGTGGCTAGAGAGGACTGCACCCTGGAGGAGGCAGTGGAGAATATCGACATAGGCGGCCCTACCATGCTCCGGGCTGCTGCCAAGAATTACCGGGATGTGGCCGTAGTGGTTGATCCGGGAGATTATGGCCTTATAATCGAAGAGATGACCGCTACTGGGGGGCAGTTAAGCATTGAGACCCGATTTCGCTTGGCCAAGAAAGTCTATCGGTTAACCCATGAATATGACGGCGCAATCACTCGCTATTTGGAGAGAATAGCCTCACCGCCATAAAATTGATGGTTTCGTAAAAACCTTTCAAGGAGACGGCGCAGTAAAAAGATCCAGATGCAAACCGCGCAAATCTTTTGGAATGAGGCGGACAGATGGAATTTTTTCCAAGCCGTCAAAATTAGAATAACTCTTTAGGGAGGGATCTGATGCAGTCTGAACCGCTCGTTTTGGATAAAAGACAAAAACGGAGGCTGGCGGGAGAATTTCCCGATCTTTGCCTCACCTGCGGCACCTGTGCCGGCGGTTGCCCCGTTACGGGGGTGGACGGCATGGACATGCGCAAGGCAGTGCGCATGGCCCTGCTGGGTTTGGATCAGGAACTCATTGACTCTCGTTTTCCTTGGATTTGTACCCTCTGTGGTCGCTGTGAGCACGGCTGTCCCATGAACATCGACCTCAATAAAATGATGCGGTCCGCCCGGACCCATCGGGAGAGGGACAAGGTTCCGGGAGTATTGCACAAAGGGGTGGTGCAGTGTTTGGAATCAGGCAACAACGTGGGTATCCCCAAAGAGGATTTCCTTTTCCTGCTGGAAGATCTTGGAGCTGAGCTGGCCGAGGAATTGCCGGGCTTCACCGTACCTGTGGACAAGAAGGGTGCCAGGATTCTGGTAACCATCAACTCCAAGGAACCCTTTGCCGAGCCTGAGGATATGTTTTTCTGGTGGAAGATTTTCTATGCAGCCAAGGAGTCTTGGACCACCACCTCGGATAACTGGGAGGGTGTTAACTGGGGACTCTTTACCGGTGATGATGAGTCCATGAAAGAAGTCGTCCGGAGAATTGTAGAGCACTATAAGACCCTTGAATGTGAGTATCTCCTCTTACCGGAGTGAGGCCACGCCTACTTCGCGACCAGGCTTGGTCTGCAAAATTGGTTTGCCGATGAAGGCGTCAAGTTCTTGAGTGTTCATGATCTGTTGAAAGAATATATCGAAGAGGGACGCATCAAACTGGACAAATCGAAACATCCGGAACTGACCACCTACCACGATCCATGTAACTACGCACGGAAGAGCGAACGCACTTTCGGGCATGGCTACTACGAGGAGCCCCGCTGGATCGTCCAGCAATGCGTAGATAACTTTGTGGAAATGCATCCCAACCGGGCTAATAATTTCTGCTGCGGAGCGGGAGGTGGTGCCTGGGCCATGCCCTATGCTGAGGAGCGCATCTATTATGGTCGGGTAAAGGCCAAACAAATAAGGGATACGGGAGCAGAAATGCTTATTGCTCCCTGTCACAACTGCCGCGACCAGATCATGAAGAGTCTGCGCAAAGAGTATGACATGATGGATGTGGAAGTTAAATACTTGTGGGAACTGGTGGCAGATTCTTTAGTGATCGAAGGAGTGGACGAGTAAGGAAGTTGCCATTTAAGAAGATCTGTCGATAGTGAGCCCTCAGTCTCTTGGAGTGGGGGCTTTTTTTAGCTAGCAGCGGGCAGCAGGCAGCGAGCAGCTAGAGATAGATAAGAACATGGGATAAAGTTTTTGCTGTCAGCTGCTGGCTGTTCTTTTTAAGGGGTTTTTTCTTTAGACCAACTCGCCTTTCTGCTATACTCGGCAAAAGATGGCATTTGGCCGTCAGTTCTTCAGTTGGGAGGGTTCATGGAATTCAACCCCTTTTTTGAAAGGTGTAGAAACGAGGCCACTGTCAGTGATTTCGAGTCCTATCTTTCCTATTGCATTTTCGAAAAGAAGTCTGCCAGGAGCAAGGACGAGGTCAGCAAAGAGATGTACAGTTTTGTTCGCGATCAGGCCTTTGAACGGAGGGACGAGAAGGCGGCGAGATTACTCTATGAACTTGCCGATGCCGCTGCTTGGCAAGAAGGGGAGTGGGAGGGGGCCTTGCGCTGACAGCAAAGCGAGACGGGCGAGACGAGAGGTCGAGCGAGACGGGGATGCGGAGAAACGGCGAGACAGGACTTTAAGCTAGCAGCGGGCAACTGGCAGCTGGCAGAGAAAAGACATCCTGCCAATATTCCATCATTCCATAATTCCAGCCTAAAAAGAAAACCCGACTGGAATACTGTTCCAGTCGGGTTTTTGTTCCTCAGGGAGGGACATCTAGGTTCGCAGAAACTCCTGGGTCAATTTATCCCAAGAGAGGTCCGGCATCTTGCCGACAACATCATCAATGATACCGCCGTCCGCGTAGGTCATCCCCACCGTACTCACCATCTCCACCAGTTTCTGATGCTCCGCTTGAATCCACTCGGTGCTCTCCTGCCCGTAGAGTAAGTTCTTCAGGTCTTTTTTCATCTCTGTGGGGTCGAGCACCATTAGCCAACCTTCGTTATAAGGCTGTTCCTTCAGCACCGTGGGTTCTTTAGCGACTTGATAGTTAACTGCAGCAACCACACCCGTGAGGGGAGAAAGCGCTTGAGCTTCCTTCCCGTCCCTCTTAAAGGCAAGGCCGACCTCGCTAAACTTGACCTCCTCACCGGTTAAAGGAAGATCCAAGGTATCCATAGGTCCAAAAACTTTCAGGGCAAAGTCGTCCAGACCAATGCGAATGCGACCACCATGCTCAACCCGAGCCCAAGCGTGTCCCATGTGGAAAAAATGACCCTCAGGAAGTCCGTAGCCGTCCACCCGGGCGATGTTGGCTATGCGAGCTGGGATTTGCAACTGCCAGCTATCTTCCAGCATCTGGTCGAAATCACAGGTGGAGCACTCATACTCATAGGGGCAGAGCCGGAAACTAGTCCTACCGGTCAGAGTGTGCCGGCACTCCCGCTGCAGCCCCGGCCTTTTTTTCATTTTCTCCTTCCAGGAAACAATGTTGGCCTTCTTGCCGGTAGGTTCCAACCCTTGGAACCGCACGGCGGCATTTTTATCAGCGGTCTGCTTCATGGCCTTGTCAAAAGAGCACTCGTGACAGTTGTAGTAGTTGTTACACAACTTGTAGTCAATAACTCCGGCCTCCATCCATATACATTTTTCCTCACCACTGGGCACGGATTTAAAACCTGCTATCTTGCTCTTCTCTATCATGACGAAACCTCCCTTGAAAAATGGATATTAAAATTGATCAATGCTTCCAGCTTTTACCTTTACCTATGAGCAAGGGCTGTGCCATTCTTTTCTTTTCCGTAACTATATGAAATACTTGTTATTTGTTGTAAGACAGGAATCCGGTAAACTACTTAAAGTGTGGTGAATATCGACACTTAATCTGCCCTGCAATGTCAACTTATTGAAATTTAAGATAAATTTTTATATGTGGTAAATTAACACATGCTGTTGAAAAATACCACGCATGACTGGAGTCTTTCATACTAATTAGTAGAGAGAAGCGGAGAAGTTATCTTTCTGTGATCACAAGGTAATATTTGGAGAAGGCAGCTAAATCAGGAAGGATAACTCCAGGGTGCAAAAAGTTATAACCCCTCTGCAGCGTGGTAAATATCATCATTTTAATAGAGACGAATTATACATTGTGGGCAAGAGAACTACCTGGCTGGGCGAGTCTGGACAATTCGGCAATGGTAAAATGTCCGGGCTAGACGGTGAGAGATACGTCTTTATCGAGCTGCCAAAGCACTAGGTCCCGACATGCCGGGCAGAAGAAAGAAAATTTTCTGTCGGCGCACTCCAGGCCAACAGAGTATTGCATGACGCAGTCTGGGTCAGGACAGTGTTTTAGGCCGAAAGTATGGCCTAACTCGTGTATGGCCTCTTTTTCCAGGCGACTTATGAGGGGAGGGCAGCCCAGTCTCCCTTCCTTTTCAGGATTGCCAATGAGTCTATAACTGGAAATCACGGCACCTTTACCCTGAAACTGGGCTTCGCCAAAGACGAAGGAAAAAATTGGATTGAACAGATCAACGTGGGTAACACCAAGGATTTTTAACCCCTCTGGTCCAGGCTCATTTATCAATTTTTGGAGGATCAGATTCGAATTGTACTGCTGTCGAACAGCATCCAAAGCGTAGTCGGGAACCCCCTGATTGGCGATGATTTTAACCGGTAGCCCGAACTGTTCCTCTATGCTCTCGGCGATTCCTTCCAGGTACTCAATACTTATATCCCCCAAGGGTACGACATATATGAACCGGGGGTTGCTTTTCATGGTGTTCTACTGCTGTCTTTCCAGGCCAAACTTCTTGATTTTCTTGTGAAGGGTGGTTCGGTCTATCTTCAGAAGACGAGCTGTCTTGGCGATGTTCCAGTCGTTATGAGCGAGCATCTTCTCGATGTGGAGTCTTTCAATTTCCAATAAAGCCTGGGGTTCCTCCGTGGGGAGCATTTCCATATTGCAGAAGGGTAAATGGTTTACCTTCACTTCGGGGCCTTGGTCAATTACTATTGCTCGCTCGATGACATTCTCGAGCTCACGCACATTACCGGGCCAATGGTAATCCGTCATTAAATCAATGGCCTTGCGGTCCACGCGGTCGAAACTTTTGTTGAATTCCACATTGTATTTGTTGATGAAATGAGCTGCCAGTAAAGGAATGTCCTCTTTACGTTTCCTCAAGGGGGGAAGGTGGATGGTAACTACATTGAGACGATAGTAGAGGTCGCTTCGGAAAGTACCCTTTTCTATGGCAGCTACTAAATCCCGGTTAGTGGCGGAAATGAGCCTGACATCTACCTCTATGGGGGCGGTTCCTCCCAGGCGGCGGAAACTTCTATCCTGCAAAACTCGCAAAAGCTTGATCTGGGTCTTCATACTAATATCACCGATTTCGTCTAAAAAGATGGTGCCGCCATTTGCCAGCTCAAATCGTCCTTTCTTGGTGCGGTCGGCACCGGTGAAGGCACCCTTCTCATAGCCGAACAACTCGCTTTCCAGCAGAGTCTCGGGGAGTGCGCCACAGCTGGTAGCTACGAAGGGACCATAGCGTTGGGCACTGTTGCTATGGATGGCCCTGGCGACCAGTTCTTTGCCAGTACCTGTCTCGCCAGTGATCAGGACTGTGGCGTTGGTGTCGGTTACGGCCTTGATCATCTCGAAAACTTCCTGCATGGGTTCACTCCTGCCGATGATATCCTCGAACTCATATTGCTCGGTCAATCGCTTCCTGAGCAGGATATTTTCCGTGATCAACTGTTGATGTTCCACGATCCTCTTGAGCATTAGGGTAAGTTGGTCCACATCAAGGGGTTTGACGATATAGTCGTAGGCCCCCTCTTTCATAGCCTGGACTGCACCCGGGATGGAGGCATAGGCTGTCATCATGATGACCACGGTCTGGGGAGCAATTTCTTTTACCTGCTTGAGCACCTCCAAGCCGTCCATACCCGGCATCCGCAGGTCCAGGAGAACGATATCCCAGTTCTCCTCGCGGACGGCAGCGACCGCCTTTCGTTTACATGGTACGAGGTGTTATTCGTTATTTGTTACTGGTTATACGCAAAAGATCAGCCCATAATTGCCTTTTATCTGATTTCTGACCTCTGACCTCCGACTTCCGACTGCTGTCTCCTGACTCCTGGCTCCTTTCCCTTGAGCCTTGCGCCCTGCGCCTTGCACCCCCCTGGTTCCATGCTCTCTGCGTTCTTTGCAGCTGCCTTGAACTACCGCCAACTGACCCGTAGCTAGATAGTCTTCTTGTCTCAGTCTCCCCCATTCACCGTCTCTCCGTGTCAGTCTTTCCCTGCTTGTCAACCTGACCACTGCTGGTGGCAAAGACATACTCTTCTCCTTTACGATCATCGGCAGGGAGAGCCCGAACCCCTGGAGGGAGATGGATGATGACATCAGTGCCCTGTCCCACCTCACTCTGGAAATGAATCTCCCCGTGGTGCTGACGGATAATGCCGTAGGCCACGGAAAGTCCCAACCCTACGCCCTTGCCTTCGGCTTTGGTTGTATAGAATGGCTCGAAAATTTTTTCCACATCTTCCTCTGGGATGCCGGGCCCTGTATCACTGACCCCGATCTCAATTCTGTCTTTCTCCTGGTCAAATCTGGTGGCAACAGTGAGCTTTCCGCCCTCTGGCATGGCCTCAATAGCATTCCAGAGGATATTAACAAATGCCTGCTGTAGTCGCTTGAAATCACAAGACAGAAGTGGCAGTTCCGGGGAATAGTGTGTTTGAATCTCAATTTCGTCCAAGCCGGCACGGTGACGGAGGATAGTTATGGTCTTATCTAGAATTTCTTGAATATCATTATCTCGAATCTCTATTTCACTCTGCCGGGAGAAATCCAGCAAATTGCGAGATATGTGGGCGCACCTTTCGGTCTCACTCTTAAGATAAGCAATGTAATTCCGCAATTCAGAAGTCCGCTGGGTGGGAAAGGGTTCCTGCTGGAGAAGATTGTTTGCCAGCTTAGAGAAGGTGAGGACACTGGTCAGAGGATTGTTCATCTCATGGGCGATTTCAGCTGCCAACCTGCCGATGGAGGCGAGTCTTTGGGAGCGCCAGAGAGCCTTTTCCCCCTTTTTCCTCTCGGTGATGTCCCTGAGAAAACCGATGGTCGCCACCTTGCCCTCATGGGTTGATACGGCAAAACTTGCATATACCGTAATGGGCACTCCGTCTTTGCGGATCATCTTGATCTCATAGGCCTGGTCCAGGGTTTCACCTTTCTGTCTCAGACGGCAGCACTCAATTACCTTCTCCAGATCTTCCGGATGTACCAAATCTACCAAACCCCTATTGAGCAACTCAACATAGTAGTAGCCAGTTATCCTTGAGATAGCCTCATTTGCATAACGAATTCGCGCCTCCACCCCTTCATGGTCTTGAAGGATGATAATCCCCAGCTCCGCTCGGTTGGCTGCATCCTCTATGGCACGCTGTCTACCGGCAAATTCCTCAACTTCCAGTTCCAGTTTTCTTGTCTCAGTAATGTCCTTGAGGTGTCCCAGCTTTCCTATGGAACCATCCTCGAGCTTGATTGGAATACTTCTTATTTGAAAGATTCTCTCTGTTTTTGGCAACCGATATTCCTGGATAAAGCAGACTTCGCCTCCTTCAAGTTTATTCATCACCGACCAGGGACAGGGGGACTCTCTCTCAAAAAGAGCCTGGTAACATACCTCTCCCTCATGATCGCCCACGAGATCCTTGAGAGTCTGATTCATGAAAACAATGCGGTGGTCTTTCGAGATAATGTAGAGGCCGTCTTTCAAGCTATTCGTCCAGGCTAACCCTTCTGCCCCGGTCTCAAAGGCAAGCTGGCCGTATTTTTCAAGGGTAACATCGTTTATAACTCCCCGCACAGACAAAAAGTCCCCTTTAGAATCGGTGGTTATAAAGCCCCTTATTTTTATCCACCCCAGGTCACCGGACTTTTTAACGATTCTGTATTCGGCCAGATAATATTTATCCGTTTTCAGAGCCTGCTTCACAGCATTTCGGGCTATTTGTTCGTCTTTGGGATAGACGATATCCAGCCATTTGATCTTTCTATCCAGGAAATCTTCCAGTTTGTATCCGGTGATATCCTCAATTTTTCTGTCGTATAAATCCAGGGACCAGTCCCGGTAACCCTTGAAATAAATGAGATCTCGGGTGTCGAAGTAGAACTCCTGGGGAGAGATCTTGATATTGACCATTTTCTCCAGTTCTTCAACTCTGCGCTCAAGTTCTTCGTAGGTTGGCTTAGTCATGAGGAATCCTGGGTTTGCTTTCTCTATCTCTTGAATTTACCAAAGAGAGATTGCATTTGCTGATGTTTGGATTATTAAATAGTATCCATCTGGAAATACGGTTTCCGGATGGACACTATTCAAATACCTGCTGAGACCTCATAGAGGGCAATCATACCCCAGTTATTGTAACAGATACCTGCTGCATTATACCACAGTGTTTTACCAGGTATTAAATGTATCCCCTGAAAGGTTTCCTCACCGATAAAGCAGGGATTGAATCACGCCAATCCGTCCGTTAAGGAAAATATTTTCAATTTGACTCGCCTCGGCCTTTTTGATACTTTCGTCCGGTGATCTCAAGGAAAATTCTCTTTATAGTCCGTCAGTTAGCAGGGAACAGCACCTGGGAATGAAAATTCGAATTTCGGATTTCGAAATTAAAGATTGGGGGAGTGCATGAAGGTACTTGTAATCGGCAGCGGTGGACGGGATCATACTATCGCCTGGAAGTTTTCCCAGAGTCCACGAGTAAAAAAGGTCTATGTGGCTCACGGCAATGCCGGGATTTCACAAACAGCGGAATGCGTTGATGTCCGGACCATAGAGGAGATGCTTGCATTTGCCGATCGGGAGAGGATCGATCTGACTTTTGTCGGACCGGAAAGTCCCCTCTCTGGCGGGATTGTTGATCTCTTTGAAGAGAAAGGATTGGCCATTGTCGGTCCCAGTAGAGCCGCAAGCAGGCTGGAATCTTCCAAGTGTTATGCCAAGGAGATCATGCGTGACCTGGGGATTCCGGTGGCGGATTTTGAAATCTTTGATGATCCCGACAGCGCCCGGGACTACGTAAGGAGTGTTGGCTATCCAGTGGTGGTAAAAGCGGATGGTTTGGCAGCAGGCAAAGGCTCACTGGTCTGTGACGATGTCGCCCAGGCAGAGGATGCCATACACTTGCTGATGGAAAAGCGCATATTCGGGGATTCAGGTAACAGAGTGGAAATAGAAAAACGACTTTACGGTCGAGAACTCTCCTTCTTCTGTTTTACTGACGGCAACTCAGTCTTACCCATGGTAGCGGCCCAAGACTACAAGAGAGCTCGGGATGACGACGAGGGCAAAAACACGGGAGGTATGGGATCTTATTCTCCTCATCCCTGGCTCACCGACGAGATGACCCAAATAATTATGGATCGAGTGGTTCAGCCCCTGATCATCGGTTTCAGAGAAAAAACCGGAATTGTTTACAAGGGAGTTCTCTACGCAGGCCTGATGTTGGTGGAAGAGCAAGATGGCATCACACCATATGTGCTGGAGATCAACATTCGTCAGGGCGATCCTGAGGCTCAGGTTATTTTGCCGCGGTTGGAGAACGACTTGGTGGAAATATCTGAAGCTATAGTCCAGGGCCGACTGGGTGAAATTACTCCCAGGTGGAATCAGGACTATCGGCTATGTCTTATTGCGGTGAGCGGTCGGACAAAGGGTAAGAAGGGATGGTATAAGGGATATCCCGAGCGCTACAAGATCGGTTTGCCCATTGCGGGCCTCGACAAGATTGACCCCGCCTGTCAAGTGTTTCATTCGGGCACGGGGTTTGGCGATGAGGGCCAATTTATTACTACCGGTGGCCGAGTATTGTGTATAGTGAGCCGCGGTAAGACTCTCCGGGAGGCCAGGGAGAAGGCATACTCCGAGATGAAAAAGGTGCATTTTGACGGCATCTACTATCGCAGCGACATAGGTAAGGATTAGACTAGATGCAGGCCAGCAAGCATTCCAAGCAGTCCTCCCGGACGGTTCTGGTGGGTATTATCATGGGTAGTGATTCCGACCTGCCGGTGATGCAGGAGGCTTTTGAGCTCCTTACTAAATTCGGTGTCCCTGCTGAAATAACCGTGGCCTCCGCCCACCGTTCACCAAAGAGGGTGTCCGAATACGCTAGAACAGCCAGGGGGAGGGGACTTAAAGTGCTGATTGCGGGAGCTGGTGGGGCTGCTCATTTGGCTGGGGTGCTGGCGGCGGAAACAAGCCTACCGGTGATTGGCGTCCCCATAGCTTCTTCCCCCTTGACGGGCTGGGATGCGTTGCTCTCCACGGTGCAGATGCCGGCAGGGGTGCCGGTGGCTACCATGGCTGTAGGAAAAGCTGGAGCCAGAAACGCAGCGATTTTGGCTGTGCAAATACTGGCAGGGGCCGATAATGAGTTGCAGGAGAGGCTTGAGCATTACAAAGAAGAACTGGCTGAGAAGGTGGCCGAGAAAGCCGCAAACCTGCAAGAGAAATTGCCTACTTCGTAAACCCTCGAAACCTGAGCTTTAACCAGGAAGTACACGAAGAGCACAAAGTAATTATTCAGGTTAAAGCGATTTGCCTTTGTGGATTTTGTGATCTTTGTGGTTCAGGTATAACTTCGTTAGTATGACTCTTAGACTGAAAGTGGAGGAAGATTCTTCTCAGAGAGAGGAAGCCATTAGAAAGGCTGCTCGGCTAATTCACCAGGGAAGTGTGGTAGCTTTTCCCACTGAGACCTTTTACGGCTTGGCGGCCCTTGCTACAGATTCCCAAGCTATTGCAAAGGTTTACCTACTCAAAAAACGAGCGGTTCACAAATCCCTCAGCATTTTAGTTGCGGATTTAAAGGAACTCGATAAGTGGATAGAAAACCTTAGCCATGAAGCACGCCATTTGGCGGCAAGTTTTTGGCCGGGCCCTCTCACTCTGGTGTGCGCTGCAGGAGAAAAGCTGCCAACCAACCTGACCGCCGGGACCGGTAAGATAGCTGTTAGGATTTCCTCTCATCCCGTGGCCCAAGCCTTGGTCCAAGCGGTGGGCGTACCGATTACAGCCACTAGTGCCAATCAATCTGGATCCCCGAGCTGCCGCAGCTGTGAAGAAGTGTTATCCCAGCTAGGACAGGACCTGGAAGCCATTCTTGATGCTGGCTTGACGCCCGGTGGTAAAGCCTCTACAATTGCCGACGTAACTACTTGGCCTCCCAAGCTTTTACGAATTGGGGCAATTGCTGCCCAGGAGGTACTCTCTTGCGGGGAGGCGAGTGTCTAGCCCGAATGTTGCATGAATTGCTGTCGCGAGACCGTGAAGATGGGAGTGCCACCGGGCAACCGTCCCGCGCTACCGCGGGATTGGACCCGAACCGTACCTGAACGGTACGTCGCAGGGTGCGCTTGTCCTGAGCCTGTCGAAGGAACACCCGAGGACGCCCGGAAGGAGGGCCATATCCACGGTCGCAGTCACGCCAAGGCGTGAATTCATGAAACATTCGGGCTAGAGGAAATGGCTCGCCGACACAGACGGACACTGTCCCGGCGAGGAAAGAGAGAATGGTTATTGACTGAGGTGGCGACGGGGAAGGACTGAGAGAAAAGAGCGCCAAGCGTTCTTTCCCAGCAGACAGTTAGCAACAGGCAGCAAGATTTCAATCTCCAAGTTTTCTAGTGAGCCCAAATCTAATAATGATGCGGATATTTTTCTTCCTCATAGCTTGACTCCCATAGAGACCTGCCAGCTGCCAACTTCCCCATCACCTTGTTCCCCTTTTACCGTTTTGGTGAATCCGCACGTCCATGGCTACTTTGAGCTGTACGAGGACTTTCGAATCTACCCCCGGAGAAATTTGGCCGGGATCGCAAGGGACTTGGTAACCTGATGAGGAAGTCCTTTTTCAGAAAATTCTTTGATATGGTTCAGGGCAACCTGGTCTCCCGAGTGTTTGGCTTTGTAAGGGAGATGGTCATTGCCGGTTATTTTGGTGCCACTCGAGCCACTGACCTTTTTGCCATCGCTTTCACCATCCCCACTCTGTTTCGCCGCGTTCTGGGAGAAGACATGGTGGAAAAGGCTTTTTTGCCTCCTTTCCGCCAACTGATAGCCGCAGGCCAATACAAGCGGGCATGGATTCTGGCCTCTAGGGTATTTAACCTGATGATGCTGCTTCTCCTAATGATCATGGGAATTTTCTATCTTATTACCCCCGAATTGGTCAGAATAATCGGTGCCGGTCTCGCTGCCAGTGAGTTCCACCAAGCTGCGGTAATGACCTATTTTATTCTTCCATTTATGGTGGCCATAGGGCTGGCATCTTATGTAGGTGGGCTTCTGCTTTTCCTGGATGCCACGGTTACCTATGCCTTGGCACCGATCATGCTCAGCATCGGGGTGATCGTAGGGATCGTGGCCCTCAAGCCGCATCTCGGCATGTATAGCATGGCAGTGGGGTTTGTTCTGGGAGGGATCCTGCAGTTTCTCATTCAGATTCCGGTGTTGCTCAGGTCCTCGCGGAGAAGCGAGCTCGGCGCGCGGTATGGGACGGATCCAACAGAATCTTTGCCGGAACTGAGAGAAGTAGGGAGGCAGTCGGGCTTGATCTTCGGGCAGTCAGTGGCCAACAAGACAGTGGAGATAGTGGACCGAGTACTTGCCTCTTTTCTGGTGCCGGGCAGCATTGCCGCTCTCTATTTTGCCCAAAGGTTAGTGCAATTGCCCAATTCCATTATAGGGCTGGCTGTGGGCAGGGCAGGTGTCACTGAACTCAACGACCAGGCACAGAGGGAAGACTGGCAAGGGTTCCGAAAGACAGTTATCACTGGCCTACGCTACAACATCATTTGCATGGTGCCCCTCACCGTATTTATTCTGGCCTTGGTTGGGCCTATTACCTCGGTTGTTTTTCAGCGAGGCGCTTTTGGCAGGTCATCAGTCAATTTGACCGCTTTGGCCTTTGCTTTCTATGCCTTGGGTCTCTTGGGCATGGGGTTGTGGAATCTCTACAGCCGGGTCTACCCCGCTCTGGCCAAGAACCAGATTCCCCTTTACACCTCGCTAATATGCGCCTTTTTGAATGTGGGTTTGAGTTTACTGTTAGTGCGCACCTCCCTCAGGCTTGGGGGACTGGCCCTGGCATCCTCCATAGCATTTACCTTAAATGCGGCAGCACTGTTTGGCGCCTTCAATTTAGAATTGCGTCGTCTGGGTCAAAGAGGTATTGGCTGGCAAGACCTTGGTGATATCTTGACGTTCACCGCCATTGCCAGTGGGGCAGGTGGTTTGACCGCCTGGATAATTTACCCTCGCCTGGTGGGAACCTCTTTTCTGGCAGGACTGCCGAAGGTGATCTTTAATTGGGGCGAAGTTGCTGGCCTCTTGGTTGCCGTGGCTCTCGGCATTTTTG
Source organism: Deltaproteobacteria bacterium (assembly GCA_037384945.1). Classification (GTDB taxonomy): domain Bacteria; phylum Desulfobacterota; class Syntrophobacteria; order BM002; family BM002; genus BM002. The sequence continues at coordinate 21,616 of JARRNM010000022.1, read as the reverse complement.
TCTTTTTCCTGATCCTCGGATATTGGGGTAGATTTCAAAGCAGGGGAACTGGCCAGATCGAGCGGGTAATTTTGACTGGAGGGGGAACCGGAGGACACGTAAACCCTGCGCTTGCCATAGCTGAAGCTATTAAGCAGTTGGAACGCAATGTCCGCTTTCTCTATGTGGGTATGCGAGGAAAACCCGAGTCAATAATCGTCACCCGCGCCGGCTATCCTATTTGTTATGTGCGAGCTCATGGCTTTCCCGGTTTTCGGCCTAGCGTTGATTTGCTTCGTTTCGTCTTTTCCTTATTAGCAGGAATTTTGCAATCATTTTATTATATTGCAACATTTCGGCCAGATACGATAGTAGGCACCGGCGGGTATGTTAGCGCGCCGGTCATTTTCGCCAATACTTTGATGCGCCTGCTCGGCATGAGTAAAGCCCGGGTTTTCATTCATGAACAGAATAGTGTTCCTGGAAAATTGAACCAGTTGATGGGACGTCGTGCCGATAAGGTTCTACTGACCTTCCCTGAAAGCAAAGGATTTTTTACTGAGAATGGCGTGGTGGTAGGCTATCCGGTGCGCCATTCGTTGACTGGCATGTTAAGCCCGGACAGAGGCAAGACCGTGCCATTGCAGATACCTGATGGGAGAAAGGTGGTTTTCGCTTTTGGTGGGTCACAGGGTGCAAGGACCATTAATCGTGCCTTGGTGGATGCACTCAGTCATCTTCTGAGCAGAAAAAGTGACATTTTTATCATCCACGGTGTGGGTTTGATGAACACTTCCGAATACCGTGCCTGGCAGGACACTGCTGAAAGGTTGCAGCAAAAATACAGCGAGGACGAACGAAAGCAAATAGATACTTTTTACTACGCTCAGGATTATTTTCATAATATTGGTGACATCTACGGTGTAAGTGATTTAATCGTTTGTCGTGGAGGGGCAGGCAGTCTTAACGAGATCTCAGCTATGGGCAAATCGGCTCTCATTATTCCCAAGGCCAATTTGCCAGGTAATCATCAGGTTATGAATGCTAGAGCGATGAAGAGAGCCGGTGCTGCGGAGGTGATCTTCGAAGACACCGTTATGGAACAGGGAATGTTCCTGGAGGAGGTTGAAGGGCAGAAGCTGGCAAAAAGGATAATCTCTTTGCTAGATTCACCTCAAAGGTTGCAGGAGATGGGTAGATGCTCCCGAGCCTTTATGAATCACAATGCCACAAAGCATATAGTTGCAGAGATAGAGGGTGTCTCAATCTCCGAAAGTTCGGTGGTTCAGCTCGCTACTAAAAATTTGGAGCCGCTAGTGGGTGACAATGAACTGTTGGTTAGGTTGAGGAGTGGTTGGCAAGCTAATCCGAAAGCATATGACCCCAAAAAGGCTATTCCTGAGGCTGACGACTTGGATTACTACAGGCATCGCGCTGCCTCCCTGTTGACCTCGGCCAGTTGGGCAGAGCGCAATCTGGGGGTTAAGCTAATAGGATTTCTCAAGCATGAGGAGAAACTCTCTACCCTGCTTCATCTCTTGGCGGACCGGACCCCGGCAAGCCGATTGCAGAGGCTTTTCGGGGGAGACTATCGCCAGGTGGGTTTCATCCGACGCAATATCCTCATCTCCCTGCAAATATTGAATAAGTGGAGCCCCGAGGTGGAAGCTAGAGTTTTTGAGGTCCTGGACGATAATTACTACGAAGTCAGGGCGCAGGCGGCAAGAACCATGGCCTATTTCGCTGGAGAGATCTTGCAAAAGCAGGCTGTGACAGAAAAACTGCTGACCCTTGTCAATGACCGTTCATTTGAGGTAGTCAAAGAGGCAGCGTTGGCTCTAGGCGCTATTGGCGACGATCGAGAGGTGGCAGAGGCATTACTGGGTTTGAAGGAACACCACTACTGGCAGGTCCGGGAGGCGGCTCTGAGGGCTGTCACAATGTTGGCCAAAAGGGGTATAATTTCAGATTTGAGCTGGCTCCTCCATGAGATTTCCCAATTTATTATTACAACCACTGATTTTCGCTCGTACTTCGACATTAAAGAAACCTACCAGAAACTCCACGCAATTTGTAAGGGGGAGGGGGATAAAGAGCAGAGCCCCTAGGCCGATGTCGGACAATTCCAGTCCGGTGCCTGTTGCTCTGGAGGCATGGGGCATAGGGCATAGAGAGAGATAACTGGCAGCTGACAGCCCTGCGACAAGCTCGGGACGGGCGGGCAGCAGGCAGATAACAACCCGACGCGGGAATGGGGAGATACGGGGAAACGGCTATGAGGAGCGAAGGTAGACAGAGATTTCGAATTTCGGAATGTAAATTTTAAAAACAAAGATCCCAAATAATTTACCTTCTGGATTCTGGATTCTGGATTCTGAATTCTTACTCTATGCTCCATGCCCTATGCTATGCCTTCGACAACTGACAACTGACCTATGTTTACCCATCCCAAGGGATTACCAGATGGTAGGTTATTTACTGCTCCGTCGAATAATGGGGAAGAAAGATGATTTACTACATCGGACAATGGCTTCACAGCCAGATTGAAACACTAGGTTTTCTAAGACTTTTAGGTTATCTGAGTTTTCGCTCGATTATGTCAGCATTGACCGCGGTGCTGATTATTTTTCTGTTGAGTCCCCGCTTCATTCGTGCTTTGCACCGGCGAAATTTTCTCGATCGGGTTAGGGAAACGGGCATTCCGTCAGCCTTTGACAAGGCTGGCACCCCCACAATGGGTGGTGTGCTAATGATTGTGGCCATGACAGTTTCCGTCTTACTCTGGTCCAATTTCACCAATACCTTCTTGCTCCTGAGTCTCGCTGCTCTCCTCTGGTTCGGGGGTATCGGGTTCTGGGATGACTGGCTGAAGAGTTCACGTGGTAGCGGAGAAAAAGGTCTAGGGGAGGGAACCAAGCTTGTCTTGCAAGCATTATTTGGCTTGGTATTCATCTTGGTCTATCTGGGGCCTCTTTCTCCGGTGGAACCGGGAGTTGTTACCAAGCTATATGTACCCTTCCTTAAGCGGCCCCTCTTAGACTTGGGACTTTTCTATGGACTGTTTATCTTTCTTTTCCTGTTACTGGTCGCCAATGCAGTGAATATCACTGACGGACTTGATGGTTTGGCCATTACCCCATCCATATTTGTAGCCGGGGTCTTAGGCGTCTTTGCCTATGTCATGGGCAATACTATCTATGCGGGTTATCTGCATTATCCCTACCTGCGGGGAGCGGGAGAGTTGGCAGTTTTTGTTTCCGCTTTCATCGGCGCGGGCCTCGGCTTTCTTTGGTACAATGCATATCCAGCCCAGATATTTATGGGTGATACTGGTTCTCTCGCCATCGGGGGTATGGTGGCGGTTCTAAGCGTATTGCTCAAGCAAGAGTTGCTCTTTCCCCTCCTGGGCGGGCTTTTTTTAACTGAGGCGCTGACCTCGCAAATTCAAGACAAGATCGGGGTGCGCTGGCTTGGAAGAAGGATTTTTTATAGAGCTCCACTTCACCATAGCTTGCAGCACAGGGGGTTTGCCGAAACCAAGGTTGTAATTAGATTGTGGATTGTTGCTGGTATTCTTGCCTTGTTGTCTCTGGCGACCCTCAAGATAAGGTAGTAAACCGCAGAGGGCAGAGCATTTGACAAGGTAAACCAAAAAGGCATACTAATAAAGTGTTTAGACATCTCGATATGAGCTGTACTGCGATGATACATGGCCAAAAGGGGATGTCAGAGTTTGGCTCTTGCCTCTATGCTCTTTGTGCTCTGCATCTCTTTGGGAGCTGTCGAACCTAAGGGGCTCCGACCTTGTTAAAAAAGCCGCGCATACCTATTTTTGCCAAATTTTCCTTCCTGGCAACTCTGGCTATTTTTGCCATCGTGGCAACCATCAGCACCAGTATTCTTAAGCGCCAAAGGATTCAGTTCACCGATCAGTTGATTAAGTTCGGTGCCACCATGTCCAGCTATGCCGCGAGGAATAGCCCTGAGGATCTTTTGGAAGAAGCGGAGCTGCCCCTGTATCAGTTGGTTTCGGATATTGCCAAGAATGAAGAAGTGGTCTTTGCCCTGATTGTGAACAGCAACGGAATAATTAAGGCGCACAGTGACATCAATCAGGTGGGGAAGACCTATGTGCTGCCAGCAGGTAGCCAAGTGGTATTCGAAAAAAATGGCTTGGAACTCAGGAGTTATCGAGAAAAAGAGGAAAACCGCCTTCTTTTTTCTAGACCTGTGTTGTATCAGGGACTCAAGGTAGGGGAAGTTCATCTCTGCTTGACCAAGAAATATATCGAAGCGAGTATTATCAAGGCTAAGGTGTTTATTCTGCTGATGACCCTTGTCATAACCATAACTGGTATTGTCATGAGTATGGTGTTAAGCTTCTATTTTTCCCGCCCAATTCAAAAACTGGTGGGGGCGGTTGAAGAGATAGGGAAGGGAAACTTTGCCTATCGGGTAAGCCTCTCCCGCAACGATGAACTGGGTGATCTGGGTAAGGCCATTAACCGAATGGCTGAGGATTTGCGCCTAAAAGAGAGAATTCAGACCTCATTTGGTCGCTATGTAACGCCAGAGATCGTAGAACGCATTCTAGCAAGCCCAGACGATGAATGGATGAAAGGAATCCGTTTAGCGGCTACAATTGTATTTGTCGACATCAGGGGTTTTACCACAATGGCGGAAAGAAGTGATCCCGATGCGGTGGTGGATCTACTTAACTCCTATTTCACCCTGGTGACCGATATCATCATTCAGTATGGCGGTTATCTTGACAAATTCGTAGGCGATGCGGTTATGGGGGTCTTCGGGGCTTTGATGCCTGATCCCCATCACGCCGAGACGGCTGTACAGGCGGCATTGGAGGTGCGTCGCCATTTGCCCAAATTAAACGAGAGGTTACCGGCGGATGCCGATCATATTCAGGTCGGGGTTGGCATAAACACCGGGGAAGTGGTAGCGGGAAACCTTGGTTCCAGCAAACGCATGGAATATACCGTCATTGGAGACAATGTCAATGTGGCATCTCGTCTCACTGATCTGGCCGGACCCGATGAGATCCTTATCAGTGAGCAGACATATGTAAAGGTGGCCTATGGTTCCGACTTTACTTTTCGGTCGCGGGGAACGATGGAGGTTAAAGGCAGAAAGGAGCCAGTGAAAATATATGAGGTTTTCGACCGGAGAGCACACCTGGAGCAGAAGGCGGAAGAGGGCCAAACAGGTAAGAGCAGTAGGTAGAATCGCTGTCTTGTTCCTCACCCTTCTGTGCTTTTGTTTGGCCCCTGTGGGGACCAGTGGTTTCCCTCTGGGGAGGGGCAAAGACAAAAGTTCTCTCATCAAAGAGAAGGCTGGTGCTCTTTTCCAGGCAGAGAATGTCGCCGTTTATGTGGTCAAGAAAGGAGACCGCCTTAGTGAGCTTGCTCGCAGATTTTATGGAGATCCGGACAAGGTCTGGATGATCGTTGAAGCAAACCAACTGGTGGACCTTGAGCCAGGCCAAGTGTTGGTAATCCCCTTGCGACCAGTAAATCCCGGTGGCCTTTTTGCCGACGGTTATCAGGTAGTTTCCGTCCTTACCTACCATCATTTCAGTGAACAATGCACCAACACTCTTTGTATGCCCATAGATGAGTTTGCCCGGCAGATGGCCTTTCTGCAAAAGGAAGGATATCGAGCTATAAACATGAAAGAATTGTTAAAGTTCATTGACTATCAAGAGCCTCTGCCCCGGAAAGCCGTGGCAATTACCATAGACGACGGCTATCGATCAGTGTATGACCTGGCCTACCCCGTACTAAAAAAACACCATTTTACTGCGACCCTGTTCATCTATACTGATTTTATTGACAATAGCCCCAATGCTTTGACCTGGGAGCAGTTAGGCGAACTGGCGCAGGCAGGTTTTGAAGTAGAATCTCACACCATCACTCATGCCGATTTGACTCTCAAGCTCAAAGGGGAGACTCAGGCCAACTATCTCCAGAGGATCGAGCGAGAATTAAGGGTCCCTCGTGAGCTCATTCGCATGCATCTGGGGCAAGATCCTGTCTGGTTGGCCTATCCCTACGGACGCTATAACAATGTGGTGGTTTCTCTGGCACTCGAGGCCGGTTATAGAGGCGCAGTGACCGTGACCCGCGAGGTAACCCCCTTTTTTATTAACCCTTTCAGGGTGGGGCGGATTCAAGTAATGAATTCTGTTACAGGACAATCATTTGAGCAGCTGGTGAAGTTTTTTCATGGAGCCAACCTGCAATGAAACACGGGCTGGTCCATATTCTATTTTTCCTGGCCATTCTGCTGGTCAACCTGGGCGGCTGCGCTGCTTTGAGAGAAAGACCAGAAGCTAAGGAGCCGCCCGAGGTGCGCTTGGAAAAGGTTCTTCTGGAGCGAGCCCTGGCCTGCGAGCGCAAGGGCCAGTCACAGAAAGCCTTGCAGCTCTACGAAGCCGCGCTAGCAGTTATTGCGGACAAAAAGAAAGGGCTGGAGGAGTCTCTCCGCCAGGATGCTGAAAAACACTACCAGAGCGGCCTCGAGTACTATGAGCAGGGGAAATACTCCGAGGCTCGGCGTGAATTCCTCGTGGCTTTGCGACTGAGGCCCGATTTTCCAGAGGTGGTGGAATTACTCAAGCCTGTTCCACCGCCGCCCCTGGGCCACTATGTAGTGCATGAAGTGAGAGAAGGTGAATATCTCTCGGCTATAGCGGAAAATTATTATGGAGATAAGCATAAATTTGAGATCATTGCTCGCGCCAACGACCTGGAAGATGCAACCAAGCTTCATGCGGGCATGAAGTTAATAATCCCCGAGACCAAAGAGGTCACTTTCAGCGATCTCCAGAAGAAGCAATCCTCAGGGCCATCGTCACAGGAGGGGACCACCTATGTGGCGACCCTAAAAGGGGACCAAACGTCTGGGGTAAATTCCCCGTTGGCTTCAGAGCAAGAGGTGGATTATGATCCAGTGGCAATTTATCAAGAACAAGGAGTGACTTTGCTGGAAGAGGGACAGTACCTTGCAGCGCTCCATGAGTTCCAGAAAGTCTTGAACACCGATCCCTCGAGGAAAAAGATTCAAGAGTATATGGCCTGGGCTCATTACCGTCAAGGGGAGGTTTTTTTCAACCAGGCTGAATACCTAAAGGCCAGGGACCACTTTTATCAAGCCTTGAGTTATGATGGAGGGTGGACTGCCTGCAAGGAGTATATAAAACGGGCGGAAGATGCTTATAAAGAGGTGCACTACCTCAAAGGAATCGAGTATTTTGAGGAGGAAAGGCTAAAAGAGGCAATCGCCCAGTGGCAGTTGGTGAGCGAACTGGATCCAAACTACAAACAGGTGCACAACTACCTCGGGAGGGCCCAAACACTCTTTGAAAAGGTTCAGGAACTGAAAGAAGTACCCTAAAAACTAAGATGTCAGGTTTCGGGTGTCAGGTGTCAGGAGAAGAAGGACAAAGGGTAAAACCTGAAACCCGACTCCCGCAACCTTGATCTTTGGTGCTTGGACTTTGGGATTTCATCACTCAGGGCCTGGGTATTTACCGATTTGGTGGACTCCTTATTCCTCCCCTTCCTGATCCCGAGGTATTCCTTCCTTATACCGTTCAACGAAAGCGTAGGCACTGTGATTGTGGATGGACTCGAAGTTTTCAGAGTCCACGCTATACCAGGTTATATTGGGGTCTTCTTCCAGCCTTGAGGCAATGTCTCTAACCACGTCTTCCACGAATTTTGGGTTGTCGTGAGCTTTCTCTGTGACGTACTTTTCGTCGGGCCGTTTCAAAACAGAAAAGACATCGCAAGATGCCTCAGCTTCCACAACCCGGATAAGTTCTTCGAGCCAGACAAATCGTTTGAAACGTACCGCCAGCCGCACCACCCCCCGCTGATTATGGGCGCCAAAATCGCTGATTTCTTTGGAGCAAGGGCAAACTGTGGTAATGGGAACACTGATCTCGGCAACCAGGTCGTGTCCGTCCTCAGCGCTAAGAGATCCCCGCAAACGGCAGCCATATTCCATCAGGCCTGAGGCACTGGATACGGGAGATTTTTTCTCAATAAAATAAGGAAAGGTTATCTCCAGATGCGCTGACTCCGCTTGCAACCGGTTCTTCATGGTCTCGAGAATAGTGGCGAAGTTGCGGATGTGTATCTCCCCGTGATATTCGTTAAGGATTTCAATAAAACGACTCATGTGGGTCCCCTTGAATTCCTTGGGGAGATTCACATACATGTTGATATTGGCTACGGTCTGCTGACGGCCGTGAGTGCGATCCAACACGGTAATGGGATAACGGATGTTTTTCACGCCCACCTTGTCGATGTTAATGTTGCGGTGATCCCTGCTGTTTTGGATATCGCTGAGTCTTTGCTCTCCCGACCGGGAGGGTAGCCAGAGTTGCTGTGGCATATCTCTGCCTTTCAACATGGTTCTCTCGCATTTAGAAGTTTGAGGGTTTTGGCGGTTTAACTTGCATCCCCAGCGGTAATTACGGCGGCGATTTGCTCTAGAGCCTCCCTGGTTTCGTCGCTTACATTAGCGGCGAATTCTCCTCTGAGGTCAGCTTCAATTATTTGGGTATCATAGGGAATGAAGCCGATGAAGGGGAAGCCTTTCAGGGCCTTCTGGAGAAACTCGTGATCTCCGGAGCCCCGGACCTTGTTGCCCACAAGATAAACGTTTTCCAGACCAATGTCACCAGCGAGAGTTCTGATTCGCTGAGCCACGTCAATGGATCGGCGGCCTGGCTCCACCACAATAATCAGACGGTCGACAGCCTGTGCAGTACCGCGACCTAAATGCTCCAAACCGGCGGCCATGTCCATTACCACAACCTCGTTTCGGCCCAGGATCAGGTGGGCCACAAGGGTTTTTAGCAGAGCATTCTCAGGACAGAGGCAACCCGTTCCCCCTTGCTGAACGCCACCCATAATCATCAACCGAATATTACCATCTGAGATGGCAATTTTTTCCGGTAAATCATCAACTTTGGGATTAAGCTTGAAAAAACCTCCCATGCTTCCTGGTTTGGCCCCAGTACGTTCAGCAATAAGATCCTTCATTTCAGTGATGGGTGGAAGTGAGTCGGCACCGGGAAAGGCTAGGGCAGTCCCGAGATTGGTGGCTGGGTCGGCATCGATGGCAAGTACCTTATGGCCTTGATCTCCAAACCATCTGCAGAGGAAAGCTGATAAAGTCGTCTTGCCCACACCACCCTTGCCGCTTATGGCTATTTTCATAATGCTCCTGCCTGATTCAAAGTCACCAATATGGATAAATTAAACCACAGAGAAAACTGAGAATACCATATAGTTAGTCTACCATAAGTTTACACTTTTTATCCGTCTCTGTGTGCTCTGCGATCTCTGTGGTTTAGAATCAACTCGGTTTGGTGCTTCCTAGGCTTTGCTTGATTCCGATAAGTCGATAGACGATCATGCTGCTCAGCACTACTATATCCTCCGTGGGAAGGTAGGTGATTATGGACTCGTCAAAGAGGATGTTAGCTTGTGGGGGAAGTTCATCATCCCCACCCCAGATTACAAAGGTAACCGGCACACGGGGCAGAGGCTTTAGGGTGATGGAAGCATCGCCAAATTCACTTGCGACAGCCCCAAGTTTAGAACCGCAGTCGAGAAGTCCCTCGGGATCATCTCCGAAAGTCTGAGCCAATGGCTCCAGAGCCCTTTTACTAAAAGCCGAGTAATAGAAAGGTCCTTCCTCCACTTGTCGGAAGGTTATAGGGTTTAGTTGCATTGATTCACCCCGGGCTGTCAGCAGATAGTGCAGAATAAGAATTTTTTCCTGTATGGGTACCGGCTCACCGTTGCCTTTGAGGAACACGTCAACCTCCGGCTCAAAGTGAATCAGATACTCTCGGTTTATGAAAGGTATGCTGATGGCCGGTCTACCGTTTTTATCCTCAATACAGACAGCGCCGCTAAGCAAACAAATGCGGTGTAAGTTTACCGTTGCAAGCTCCTGGCAGGCCAACCGAAAGGCTTCTCTGTAATCATCAATGCGAGCCAAGAAGAGATCCTCTTCCGCACGGTATGGACAGTAGTAACAGTCCAAAAATATAACATAAGGCAGGATTAAGGCAATTGAAAAGGTTGGAGTTGTGACCTGAGAATAGAGACAAAAAGGAAGATTAAGGGGAGGTGGAATCTAGGGGGGTAGCGATCTTTTCGGATTGCAGCATGCGTTCCACCAATCCCTGAATTCTGAAAGAACTCTGCTCAATGGCTTTCAGTTTGGCTCTATCTTCTGGCGCCACTGTGTTTTTGAGCAAAAGCAGTTGGGCGTTTCCCAGTATTACCGCCAGGGCGTTGTTGATCTCCGCAGCTTGCTTGAGTTCCAGAGAGCGCTCAAGTGACAGTGTTATATGATCCATCGTTTCTTTTTGTGGCTGGTGTAAAAGAGGAATTATCAAGTGCCAGGGATGAACACTGCGCCTAGATGCTGGCTAAAATAAATTACCCCAAATAGTCTGTCAATCGCGGTTAGAAGGGAAAATCGATTTTTTGGACTCCGCTTATCAACAGACACTAACTTTCTGTAACATTTAGATATTTGCTTTTTAATTTGCTAACATCCTAGGATCGCCAGAGTTTTTCTAATTATTTAAAATAGGACAGATATCATTGACATAGATATCTTATCAACAAAATCCTTTCAGGAAAGATATGTCCTCAATCTCCGATTTCCTCTCAATTACTAAGAAATTTATTGAGTACACTTTTCCTGTCTAAATAGTTCAAAGATATCAACCAATTTTGCCAACAAGTTTTACTCCACTCCCCTTGAACTTCACCTTGACAATGTATTGGAGTAAAGTTAGTATTTCTCAGTTAAATGCTAAAAAAATCACTACCTATGCGGAACTAGCCTAACCTGTGGGATCAACACAGTGCCTCAGGAATTTGCGTTCGAGTGATTTTAATTCCTTCCACAAGACGATACCAAATAACATAGCAGTAGGGGGTTAACATGGCGGTGAATACCATCACCTATGTCCGATCACCGAGTAGGACCTCAGCCTACCTTGACTGGTTGCAGATGCTGACAGGTGTGGCCTTGATACTATTTATGTGGAGTCACATGATCTTGGTGGCAAGTGTTAATTTGGGCGCAGGAGTGATGAATGCTTTAGCCGCATTCCTGGAGAGGACCTACATGGCCCAGGTGGGTGGCCCCATGGTCGGTTGTATTTTTCTCCTCCACTTCATCCTGGCTGCGCGAAAGGTGCCCTTCCGGGTAGAGCAACAGAGCACCATCTGGAAACTCAGCCGTCAGCTGCGCCATACCGATACCTACCTCTGGCTAATCCAGGCCACCACCGCCATGATCATTCTCATAATGGGCTCCATCCACATGTGGACGGTGCTTACCGATCTACCGATAACCGCGGCCAAGAGTGCCGGGCGAGTTCAGGGCGGATTCTGGCTGGTCTTCTACTTGATATTATTACCCATGGTTGAGTTGCACGTGGGCATAGGTTTCTACCGCATTGCAGTGAAATGGGGTTTTGCTCAACGAAAGGATCGAAAAAAGTTCAAGAGATTTGAGAATTATTTGACCGCCATATTTGTCGCCATTGGTCTTATCACCCTACTCCGATTCCTCTTATTAACAATATAAGGAGGGAGGTCTTTGGAAACGCTATTCACTGACGTTTTGTGCATAGGTGCCGGCTTGGCAGGAGAGCGAGTTGCCATTGAAGCTGCTTCCGCCGGTTTTGACTCCATCTGTCTCAGCATTGTGCCTGCCAGACGGTCTCACTCTTCAGCGGCCCAGGGAGGCATGCAAGCTGCCTTGGGGCATTGTGCCAAGGGAGAGGGTGACGGTCCGGACGTCCACTTTGTGGACACGGTGAAGGGCTCTGACTGGGGTGCCGATCAGGAGGTAGTTCGGCTATTTGTGGATAGAGCGCCGGAGGCCGTCCGGGAGATGGCCTTCTGGGGTATTCCTTGGAACCGGGTTGTGCCCGGAAAGTCCACCTATTTCAAGGGTGGCAAAGAATTCGAAAAGGTGGAACCCAGCGAAAAAGAAGGTTTTATAACCGCCAGAGACTTCGGTGGCACAGCAAAGTGGCGAACTTGCTATACCTCGGACGGGACCGGTCACACCTTACTCTACACCATGGACAACAAGGTTGTTCAGTTAGGGGTAACCGTCCATGACCGGGTGGAGGCCATTGCCCTCATTCACGACGGAAAAACCTGCACCGGTGCAGTGGCCAGATGTTTGAAGACAGGAAAGCTCAGGGTATATTTGGCCAAGGCGACAGTCATTGCTACAGGGGGCTATGGTCGTATCTACCGGGAGACCACCAACGCAGTAATCAATGACGGCGGTGGAGCCATTATCGCCCTCGACACTGAAGTGGTTCCCTTGGGAAATCCCGAGGCCATCCAGTTTCATCCCACCGGCATTGTACCCACAAACATCTTGGTGACTGAAGGCTGTCGAGGTGACGGCGGCACTCTACTGGATGTGAATGAAAAGCGGTTCATGGACGGGTACGAACCTGAAAAGGCGGAACTCGCCTCCAGGGATGTGGTTTCTCGCTGGATGACCCATCACATTCGCCGGGGACTCGGGGTTAAGAGTGCTTATGGGGACCACCTCTGGCTTGATATCCGCCACCTGGGTGAGAAACATATAAAGACCAAGCTAAGGGAAGTTGAGGAGATCTGTAATAATTTCCTGGGTATCGATCCAATCACCCAGCTGATTCCAGTACGGCCGGCGCAGCATTACACCATGGCCGGAGTCCGGACCAACAAGGACGGTGCCGCCTACGGCTTAAAAGGTTTGTTCTCGGCGGGTGAAGCAGCTTGTTGGGATATGCACGGCCTTAATCGGCTGGGTGGCAACTCTCTCGCCGAAACCGTGGTTGCCGGCAAAATTGTGGGGGAAAAGATTGTCGAGTTTCTCCAGGGCTACGAAGTGGAGTACAACACCTCCGTTATCAGAAGTGAGGTGACCAAACAACAAGAAAGGATCGCAAGGCTGAGCTCGGGTAAAGACGGCAGTGAAGATGTATACAGTGTGCGCAATGCCATGCAGAATGAACTTATGGAGCGAGTGGGGATCTTCAGAAACGGTACGGATCTGCAAATGGCTGTTGACAATCTCCAGGAGATCTATGGCCGAAGCAAAAAAGTTGGCCTTCGTTCAACCGGCGTTGGTGTCAACCCTGAGCTTGGGTTGGCTCTGAAGATCCAGGGCATGGTGAAGCTGGCCTTGTGCACGGCTTACGCAGCCCTCCAGCGTACAGAGAGCCGGGGCTGCCACGCTCGGGAGGATTATGAGGCCAGAGATGACCGGGATTGGTGGAAAAGAACCCTGGTCACCTGGAAAGAAGGAGCCGATCTCCCCACTCTTGACTACGAGCCTGCCACTACATACGTTGAGCTTCCCCCAGGTGAGAGAGGATACGGGGTGTGCAAGATCATCAGCTGTGACGGCGAAATAATAGGTGAGGATAAATAAGTAGGAGAAAGACATGGCAAGAAGGCTGAAGTTCAACATATTTCGCTACAATCCGCAGGATCCTGATTCCAGCCCTCATACGGATATTTTCCACTTGGAAGAGACTGAGAGTATGACTCTGTTCATCGCCCTAAACCGGATTAGGGAGGAACAGGACCCGTCCCTGCTGTTCGATTTTTGCTGTCGCGCCGGCATCTGTGGAGCCTGTGCCATGATGATCAACGGCAGGCCCGGCTTGGCCTGTCATACCCTTACCAAAGATCTTCCTGAGGAGATCACTTTGATGCCCTTGCCCCTATTTAAATTGATTGGCGATCTCTCGGTGGATACGGGTAGTTGGTTTCGAGCTATGTACGGAAAAGTGGAGTCCTGGGTCCACACCGATAAGGTTTTCGACCCCAAGGCGGACGAAGAGAGAATGGACAATGGACTGGCCGAGGAGATCTATGAACTGGAACGTTGTATAGAGTGCGGTTGTTGTGTGGCCGGTTGTGGTACTGCCAATATGCGCGAAGATTTCGTTGGCGCGGTGGCAATGAACCGCATTGCCCGTTTCATCATGGATCCAAGAGACGAGCGCAGCGAAAGGGAATACTTCGAGATCATCGGCACTGATGAAGGAATATTCGGCTGTAGTAGAGACTAGTATATTGAGAGGAGGCAAGAGTGCCGGCAGAGAGGTCATTACGCTCCGCTGTCACTTATAGTCATTTGGCCACTAACCGTGGCCGTCATTGAGTAGCGCTGTCATTTAACAACTTAATGACCCAATGACTACAAATGACGGCGAAGCCTAATGACTAAGAGCTCTGGGCTCCATGCTCTATGCGGCGAACAAAGTGAGCTAAATGGCGTATGTCTTTACCCCTTCTTCGTAAAGGTCATTCCCCTGCACATCATTGACAACTATGACTGGAAAATCCTCCACCTCCAAACGTCGGATGGCTTCCGGACCTAGATCATCGTAAGCTAGAACTTCTGCCTTTTTGATGGCCTTTGCCATGAGGGCACCGGCGCCGCCTATGGCGGCGAAGTAGACGGCTTTGTGCTTCACCATGGCATCCCTCACAGGCTGACCTCTGGCTCCCTTACCGATCATACCCTTCAGGCCAAGACGGATCAGTTCAGGGGCATAGGCATCCATGCGATAACTGGTGGTTGGGCCAGCCGCACCAACCGCCATGCCAGGTTTGGCTGGGGAAGGTCCGACATAGTAGATAATCTGCCCTTTTATCTCTATAGGCAAAACCTCGCCAGACTGAATCAAATCGACGAGACGCTTGTGTGCCGCATCTCTTCCTGTGTAGATCGTGCCGCTGATCAATACTCGGTCACCAGCTTGCAGACCCTCCACATCCTCGTCACTCAAAGGCGGTGTCAGCTTAATTGCATCAGTCATGATATTTCCTTTTCGGCGCCAGGCGCCAGGCGCCAGGCATAGGGCGTAGAGCATGGAGCATGGAGTAAGGAGCCAGGAGTCAGCATCCAGAATTCAGGAGAAGAGCAACTGAGATTGACCTACTTTAAACTTCTCGGTTTTTCGCCGTTTCTCCGTGTCACCAGATCGTCCTCCTGTGCCTAGTGCTTGGTTTAAACGGCTGCCTGCTGATTATAATTCCATCTCCTTATGCCGGGCTGCGTGGCATTGGATATTAACTGCAACCGGCAGACTAGCGATATGTGACTCCATCATGTCCACATGCACGGCCAGAGAAGTTATTCGACCGCCGAACCCTTGGGGTCCGATACCTAAACGGTTTATCTCTTCGTACAATTCACTTTCCAATAATGCGAGATCTGTATTGGGATTTTGGCTGCCTAAAGGACGAAGCAGAGCCTTTTTTGCCAACAGGGCAGCAGTCTCGAAAGTGCCGCCGATTCCTACACCCACAATAGTGGGAGGACAGGGATTGGCACCAGACTCCTTAACCCTTTGCACTACAAAATCCTTCACCCCTTCGATACCCACGGCCGGAGTCAGCATGGTAACCCGGCTCATGTTTTCGCTACCACCCCCTTTTGGAGCGACTATCAAGCGCATCCTGTCACCTGGAACTATGTCAAGGTGGATGACCGCGGGGGTGTTGTCTCCGGTGTTTTTGCGAGTAAAGGGATGACAAATGCTCTTGCGAAGATAGCCTTCAAGATAGCCTTGCCGTACCCCCTCGTTGATGGCCGCCTTGAGGTCACCTCCAATCAGGTGAACTTCTTGCCCGAGTTCCACAAAGATTACGGCAAAACCGGTATCCTGGCAGATGGGAATCTCTTCCTCTCGGGCAATGCGGGCGTTTTCCACCAGCTTTTCCAAAATGTCTTTGCCCGTGGGTGAGACTTCCAGTTCGATTGCCTTATGGAAGGCCGCTAAAACGTCTTCGCCCAGTTGGGTGTTTGCTTTGATGCAAAGGTCGCGAATCGCTGTAGTGATCTGGTTGGTGCTGATTTCTCTCATTGGGACTCCAACTTTCCGGGTAAGGGGTTAGCGGTAAACCGCAAGCAGGAAAAACAAAAGGCCAAAGACGGCTCACTCCTTACTGCTCACCACTTGCCGTACCCTCTGTGGCTTTGAGCCAAATATCACAAGGCATGTTATAATAGAGATTCATTGCGGTCAATCTTTTTCCTGGAGGTTCTCTGCCGTTAATAGTCGATGCTCAAATCCACCGCTCCATTTGTTTATCAGGGGTAAAATCAGCGGCTTATGGAGTGTGCCTGATCTCCAGCAAGGTATTAGATGCAAGGCACCGAGGAGCGACGACTGGGGCGTATGGGAATACGCCGCAAGGAGGAGCGATCGAAGGCAACGCCGCAGATGATGCCTTGATGGTGGATCAGGCGCTGGAAAACCGTTTGAAAAAGAGGGTGGAATTGTGTATCCTCAAGTCCCCATTAGGAAAAAGGAGTATTGGAGTAAAGGGAATTTGAGATTGTAGATTGGAGAATGCAGATTGAGAGCTTTTCCTAAAGAATTGGAAAAAGAATGAAACTTTACACGCAATGGAAAATCTGAAATCTTCAATCTGAAATCAGCAATTGTGAAGGCTCCATTGCTCCACTACTCCAAATTAAATAAACAGCAGTGCGAAGCATCTCTGAAGGAAAATTTGAGTCGGGACGGTTCGGAAAAGATAACGGAGTCAGAATGACAGAGAAAGGCAAAAGTGCGGCGAAAAAAGCAAAAGCCGGCAAAAAACAAAAAACCAAGACATCCAGGGCCAAAGCCGCAAAAACAGCGGTTAGAGAAAAAGAGCCCGAAGGCAAGAAAGAGAAGTTTGAAGTGGAATTTTATCGGGACTGGTGTAAAGGTTGCGGCATTTGTGTGGCCTTCTGCCCTGCCGGTGCTCTTTCAATGAGCGACAAAGGAGAGCCGGAGATTAACAAACCGGAACTCTGTACCGGCTGTACTTGGTGTGAGATCCGCTGCCCTGATTTTGCTGTCCAGGTAAAAGAAAAGAAAGAAGAAGAGGTGTGTGAGGCCTAGTATAGTAAGCGGTAAGCAGTTAGCAGCAAGCAGTTAGCAGTAAGCAGTTGGCAAGGCTTTGAGAAAATTTTACCGCTGACCGCTTACTGCTTACGGCTCACCAAGGAATGTATTCAATGGCAAAAAAGGGAAAAAATAAACAGCGTCTTCTCCAAGGAAACGAGGCCATTGTCGAAGGGGCCTTGGCTGCTGGCTGCAGGTTTTTTGCCGGCTATCCCATAACCCCCGCCTCCGAGATCAGCGAGATACTTGCCTATCGTTTGCCTCAAGTGGGAGGTACGTTTATTCAGATGGAGGATGAGATTGCCAGTCTCGGTGCTGTGATTGGGGCGAGCCTGGCTGGGGCAAAATCTATGACTGCCACGAGTGGACCAGGATTCTCTCTCATGCAGGAGAATCTAGGTTTTGCCTGTGTGGCCGAGGTTCCTTGTGTAATCGTTAATGTTATGCGGGGTGGCCCGTCAACGGGGCTGCCCACCAATTCCTCCCAGGGAGATGTTATGCAATCCCGCTGGGGAACCCACGGTGACCACCCCATAATCGTCCTTGCCCCATCGAGTGTTCACGATTCCTTTGAGGTCACGGTAAAAGCTTTCAATTTCTCAGAGCGTTATCGCACGCCGGTCATTGTGCTCTCCGATGAGGTGGTGGCCCACACGCGCGAGACAGTAATGCTGCCGGAATCCGACGAAGTAGAGGTACTGGATCGAATCAAGCCGACTATGCCGCCGGAGTGGTACATTCCCTACGAGGACACCAGCCGGGGAGTCCCTCCAATGGGAATCTTCGGCGATGGTTATCGATATCATGTTACCGGACTTATCCATGACATTCGTGGCTTTCCCACTTCCAGACCCGATGAAATCGGACCCTTCATGAAGAGGATTCACCGGAAGATAAGCCAACATTTTCATGATATCCAGATTGTGAAACACTTTCTGACCGAGGACGCCGAAGTTCTTGTCATCGCTTACGGTTCCGTGGCCCGCTCCGCCAAAAGAGCGGTGCTGGATGCAAGGGAAATGGGGGTTAAGGCAGGATTGCTCCAGCTGGTTACCCTCTATCCGTTTCCACGGGTGGATGTAGTGGAGGTTATCCGTAATATGAGGGTGGTTTTGGTTCCCGAGATGAACATGGGACAGATTTCCCGGGAGGTCAAACGGGTGAACGAAGGGATAAGCCGAGTGGCGACCTTAAATCGAATCGATGGCGCCATGATCACTCCTCAGCAGATCTACGAATGGTTAATAAAGGAATAGAGAGAGATGGCAGAAATTACCAAGTTAGTGCACAAGTACTTGCGTCACGATAAGAAATTCCCCCATGTTTGGTGCCCAGGTTGTGGCAACGGCATTGTACTGGGAGCCATGATCCGGGCCATAGACCGTCTGGGCTACAGCAAAGATGAGATAGTCATGGTTTCAGGCATCGGTTGCTCTGGCCGGTTGCCGGTTTACGCAGATTTCAACACACTACACACCACCCACGGGCGGGCCCTCACTTTCGCTACTGGAGTCAAGCTGGCAAAACCAGAGCTTAAGGTTATTACGGTTATGGGTGATGGTGACGCCACTGGTATCGGTGGTAACCACTTTATCCATGCAGCGCGGCGGAACATTAACCTCACCGCCATTATAATAAACAATTATATTTACGGCATGACCGGCGGTCAGTACTCTCCTACCACCCCCTACGGGATGAGAGCCACAACCGCTCCCTACCGGCACATTGAACACGCTTTTAACATTGCTGAACTGGCGGTAACCGCCGGGGCTGTTTTTGTGGGACGGGGCACCGTCTACCACGCCCGTTTACTGGACAAACTTATAGAACAGGCTTTGCAAAAACGAGGCTTTGGCGTGGTGGAGATAATCACTCACTGCCACACCCAGTACGGCCGCAGAAATCGGATGGGGGATGCCGTGGCCATGATGAAGTGGCAAAAGGAGCATGCCGTCCGTATCGAGAGAGCGCAAGATCTGAGCGAAGAGGAGCTCAAAGATAAGTTCACCATTGGCGTGTTGGCGGACAGAGAGCTCCCCGTCTACACAGAGCAGTACGATCTGGTCCGCCAACAGGCCCGGGAGTTAGCTAGCCGATAGCAGCTACTAAGCACTGCGCACTAAGCACTAGGCACCGCAGGGCGACCCTCCCGCCTCGCCTGAAGGCGAAGCCGATGGCGGTCAGGTGCGATGAAGCGGCGTGATGGAGACGCAGCGAAAAAACCAGAAGTTCAGAGGAATCCAATCTCGATTCCTTTTCTCCTGAATTCTTGATTCTGACTCCTGGCTTCTTGCTCTATGCTATATTAAATCCGCATGCCAAATTCCTAAAGTGCTTAGTGCATACTGCCTAGTGGTTGGTTGAGGTTGGATCTACTTATCGCTATTTCTTAAAAGGGACAAGGACGAATAATGTCCAGACGTTACGAGATATGTTTGAGTGGCTCGGGTGGGCAGGGACTCATTCTGGCCGGGATTATCCTGGCTGAAGCTGCTGGGGTCCACGAGGGTAAACATGTTGCCCAGAGTCAGTCGTATGGGCCCGAGGCCCGTGGCGGGGCCAGCAAAACCGAGGTGGTCATCAGTGATGAAGAAATTGACTATCCCATGGCCACCAGGCTGGACCTTTTGCTGGCAATGAATCAAAAATCCTCGGATTCTTTTTACTTTGACTTAAAGCCGGAAGGAACCCTGGTAGTGGACTCTACTTTCGTGAGCCAAACTCCAACCACCAAGGCTATCCGTATCCCCTTTACTGAACTTGCCCGTAAAAAACTGGGCAGGGAGATGGTCGCCAACATTATTGCTCTGGGTGCTCTTGCCACCCTGACCAAGGTAGTATCCTTGAAAGCTTTGGAAGCCGCTGTGCTGGCCCGGGTTCCCAAAGGAACCGAGGAGTTGAACCGAAAGGCATTACAACTGGGTAGCAAAGCAGCCAAAAGGATTCTGAAAGAGAGGGAACCCGAGGCTATACAGGGTCACGGGCCGAACCATGAAGATACTCCTTACGAATGATGATGGCATCTACGCCAAAGGGATAGAAGTCTTACACAAACACCTCAGCAAGGACCATGAGGTGGTAGTAGTGGCCCCTGAAACGGAGCAAAGCGCCGTGGGGCACGCCATTACCCTCACCGATCCCTTGTTGGTGAGGCCTGTAAACCGCAATGGGGTCTTCTTCGGCTATGCAGTTAAAGGCACTCCCGCAGACTGTGTCAAATTGGCTATAAATGAACTTGTAGAGCAACAGCCGGATCTGGTTGTTTCAGGGATAAATCTGGGTGCCAACGTCGGAATCAATCTGATCTATTCCGGCACTGTCTCCGCCGCCACCGAGGGGGCAATTTTGGGAGTGTCCAGCATGGCGGTTTCGATAAATACCTTCAAGGATCCTGACTTCGAGCCGGCAGCTCGCTTTGCCCGCTTATTGGCAAGGCTGGTGAACAAATTCGGAATCCCTGCTCATACTTCTCTGAACGTAAATGTTCCGGCCATTGCTGAGGATGCAATAAAGGGTGTACGAATAACCCGCCAGGGGGTTACCCGCTTCGTGGAAAGCTTTGATCGCAGGGTGGATCCTCGGGAAAATGTTTATTATTGGCAGTGCGGCAGCACCCCGCCTTTGGAAGAAGATAACGACACCGATGCTTGTGCCTTGGCAAGGGACTATATTTCCATCACTCCCATCCATCATGATCTCACCAACTACGGCTTCATGGAATCTCTCCGCAGTTGGTCCTTTCCCAAGGGCTCTGACTAGAAAAGAAGCTTTCAGCAAAGAAAAAATCTAAAATCCATTACTTATATATTATAGATAGAGGGGTTTACAGACGATCTTATTGTCCAAATTTCCCCTTTTCGAAACTGCCCCCTCATGGTGTTTATTTCTATTCTAGCTGATACCTGATACCTGACTGCTGACAGCTGAATGCTGGAGAACAAATTGACATGATCCGTGGGGCATGATAGAAATCCAGACTGCGAGATTGCCAAGATTAGCCCTGATGTTTCATGAAACATCAGGGCTTAGTGCGCCCGTAGCTCAGCCCGGATAGAGCGCCGGACTACGAATCCGTAGGTCGCAAGTTCGAATCTTGCCGGGCGCACCAGAAGAAAATGCGTTCGGGCCGGATGGCCCGGGCGCTTTTTCTTTTTGTTTCAAACTCCGCGCTGGAGACGGACTTGTAGCAACTCAAGGTGAGCTTGTCCTGAGCAACGCGAAGGAAATCTTGCCGGGCGCACCACGACAACGAAGCACCCAAATCGTGAGGTTCGGGTGCTTCGTCTTTCTGGTTCATGCGACAGCTATCTGATCTTAAACTCCTCTAGATCCTCGTTTACGTGGGTCTACCTCGCTCGTCGAATATACTGAGGTATGGGGAGTAAGCATATGTACGATTGCGTCGCTGCCCTGTGATTTCCACCAGGAGTCCGAGTTTCGAGAAGTTGTTTACAAGGTCATTGGCGATTGGATAGCTGCGCGAGATTGCACGGGCAACCTGCTTCACAGTAACTAGAGGTCTCTCAAAGAGATGATCCAAGAGAAGAACTCCGCTTGCTGTGCCACCTAACTCACGGCCTATAAGATCCCGATGTTCGTCTCTAAGTGATTGAATCTTCCGCGCAGTCTCTGTAGCTTGGAGTGATACGATCC
>JARRNM010000021.1:27431-29028 GCA_037384945.1 Deltaproteobacteria bacterium | reverse complement strand
CGTGCTTTGTTAAGACTCCCAGGGATTTTTTTGGCAAGATTTGGACCAGAAGATATCTGATAGCCCTAATAGGCTGGCATAGTTACTAATAATTCGTATTTAAAATGCATTTTGCTGTGAACTTTTTGACAACATCGTCTATCAATATAGACTTTCCCCGCTATTTTGATGCAGTTTTGTGTAGGGAAATTGAAAGACGCGCAACTCAGGAGTCAGTAGCCAGTAGCCGATAGCCAGGAGTAAAAGACAATTAACCGCAGACGACAGCTAGCGCTGCGTCCGTCGTCCGTGGTCAGTTGTCCATTGCTACAAACGTAAAGCGCAGACGGGAGGGAGCATAGGGCATAGAGCATGGGGCATGGAGTCAGACGACAGAGGACAGCAAAAACAGAATAACCGCAGACCATTTCCAGCTGGCAACTGGCAGCATGCAGCCATTTTCAAGTAAGCGGTGAGCGGTAAGCAGTGAGCGGTGGATATAGCGAGAAAGGCTTCAGGCGGGAAAGGCGAGAAAGGAAAGCCCAAAGCGGGCAGCAAAGGGAATCCTCAGGCTGTCTGCTCCACGTTTTTGACTCTATGCTCCATGCCCTATGCCTCGGGCCTTGCGCCCTGAGCCTTAAGCCGTGTGGTTCTCTGAATTCTGGCTACTGGTTTTGATAATTTCGAATTTGGAATTGCGAATTGAAGCGAGCCGCTATGGTTTACTTGGGGAAAATGAAAAGAGATGACCGACGGCTGAGGAGGGTTGTCGAGGAACGGGGTTGATTAGCTAGTGGAATTTTTTTCGATTTCGCGGAGTTCTATTTCAACGGCCTGCTCTTCTCTCAGGATGAAGAAAATCACCCGCACCAGCAAAATCAAAATCACTGCCACTGCTAAGATAAGTATGTAACCAACGAGGCTAATCATGGCGAAACCTGGGCTAAAGGTTCAAGGCAAAGGGCATAGAGCATAGAGCATAGAGTAAAATGCGAATTTCGAACTTGGAATTTCGAATTGCGAATTTTTTTGCCTTCTGTCCTCTTTCTGCCGGCTGCCCGCTGCAGGCTGCCACCTGACGCCTAAGTCTGGCCCACTGCATCGGCCAGGGGAACTGGTTCAAAGTTCCTAAATTTCCTGGTGAATTCTACTCCTATTCCTTTGTTTTTCTGGTCCACTCTGGTAATAACCGCTGCACCCTGAAGCCTAATTGTCTTTTCTTGCCCGGTGTAATCTGGCGGAAGAGAGAATGCGATGACTGCGTAATCTTTGACTTTAAGAGTTCGCCACTCCTTGGTCCTGATGAAAGCTCCTCCCTGGCTCACATCAATGCATGTTCCGTCCAAGGAATGACGCGATCCCTCCTTGAAAAGTTCCACACGAAAACTCTGTCTCAGTCTGGGGTATTTGCGACGATCGGGCGCTTCCATGGCTTCATCCAGCAAAGGGTAAAATACAAAATCTACAATCCACTGTTTGGGCAAATATGCAAGAATTATGCAGGTTTATGTATTTACCGTTTTTAATAATTTTTTCAAATAGTTGATGGCTAGGCACCAGGAGGCAAGTACGAAATCTAGTAACCATATTGGGTAATTAAATGCCAATTGTGGAAAAA
>JARRNM010000021.1:0-27426 GCA_037384945.1 Deltaproteobacteria bacterium | reverse complement strand
CATAGGGTCCGAGGACAGAAGACTATTTCGGATTTGGGAAGGCACAGAGCATAGGGCATGGAGTTAAGAGACAGGAGTTAGAATCCAGAATTCAGAAGATAAAAGGCGTAGAGGTAGGTGGCAGGAGATAGGTGGGAATAACGGAGTAGTGGAATGACGGAATGGAGAAAGACAGGTGGCAGGAGGCAGCTAGCAGCAGGCAGCGCCGCGACCTTTCGACAGACTCGGGGCAAGCTCACTCGGGACAGGCTGGAAGGGGGCAACAAAGAAAGATTTAACCGCAGACGGACGCAGACCACCGCAGACCTAAATACTTCTTGCGGAGAATCAGTCTTGATCGCCTAAAAGCGCAACAGGAGCACCTGCGGCCACCAATAAGCAAGCTGATTATTGCCTGCAGGTGCTCCCATTCCCGCCGATGTCACCCATCGGCGTCCCGCTGTGCGGGAGCTTTAGAGCGATCTTTGCCTTAACTCATGAGCTTTCCTTCGATCATATTGAGATGATTGACATGCACAGATTATTCTGGATCCCGGATATCCCAACGGAGTCGGGATTCCGAGATGACGTCTCTTGGCGGGCATAGAGGCCCGCTCTACTGGATTCTTGGTTCTAAAATCCTTCTGGTCGTAAACGGTAAACGGTGAGCGGTAAGCGGTGTTCCACATCCTGCATCCCACCTCTCACATCCCAAATTCGAAATTTTTACCCCATGGAATCTAAAGGCTATTCCTCTGGGGTGCCTCCGGCGATTATTTCACTGGAGCCTTATGCCTTTCCAACATTCCACTGTTCCACTTTTGACTTATGCCATGTGGTTTGCGGTTTGAACCGTTTCTTTCCAGTTACAGCCATGGTTTGAAAAAGTGCACCTCCCAATGTTCGTCGGCCAGTATCACTCTTTGATATAAGTAATTGTAATATCAGCTTTTTATCTAGACGAGAAAATAAGAAGCCTTTTTTAGCCATACTTTTGGACTGATTTTCGGCTGGGAATGGATTTTGCATCAGGTCGAGGTTGGTAGTACTAAATGATGCGTCTCAAACACCTGGCTATTCATCCATAGCAGCAGAAAAGAAACAAATGAACAACCACGAAAAGCGCAAGTACATGAGAATTAAGAAATTATTCCGGACGAAACTGTCTAAAGACGGAATGTCACAACCTGCTGAAGGCAACACGGTGAATGTGAGTCAGGGAGGCGCTTATATAAAAACAAAGGACTGGCATTCTTTCAAACCAAATGATAAAACTACCATCACGGTCTACCTACCACCCTTTTTTTCCGGGCAGGATGGGACCATCGGGCTCCAAGGCTCAGGCATAATAACCAGAGCGAGGGTGTAGCAGTCCAGTTCTTACAAAACTTCAAACAGTTCGAAAGAATTGAGGAAATGGATATTCCAGGGAAAATTAGATACAAGAACTTGGCCCACTACCTCTCAGCCACTACGAGCATGCCAGCGAAGGCATTTACTGAGATGTACCCTGATGGTTTCCTGGTGGAAAAGACTCAAAAGAGCATGGATAAAGAGGTTATCTTTCAGTTCAGCACCAAGTCTTTCGAGGATGAGGACGTGCTGAGGGCGCAGAAGCAAGGCATGGCATTGGGAGACATACTCGAGGCCAGGGTAATAGAGATCAAAGAGAGGAAGGAAGCGACAACTCCCTCACACGTGACCATCGGCAGGGCTGCTCAGAATGACATTATTCTTTACAACAAGATGGTTTCCAAGGATCACGCTTATCTGGAGATTACCCAGAAAGGTGAAAAATGTTCTTTGGTGGATGTGGGGTCCAAGAACGGGACGCTTTTGAATGGTGATGGGCTGACCCCAAATAAGACATACCCTCTCAGCGATGGGGACGAGATATCCTTTGGTCCTGAGACCAAGGTGGTGTACTTCTCTTCAAGCACCTTCCATGAGTTTCTGACGCAATTGAAAACGCCTTCCGGTTAGCAACCTCTAGCCCTGATATCTCATGAATCACCTGCTACGACCACAGATATGGCCGTCCTTCCTGGCGTCCTCGGATGTCGGCCCCTGCGACGTACCATTCAGGTACGCCTCGGAACCAACACCCTGCGGTTGCTAGGTGGCCCGCCTCACATTCCGGGGCAGAGCCTAGGGTCAAGCCGGAATATTGGAATACTGGAATGATGGAATGCTGGGTCGTTGCGGGGTGAGAAAATCATCCTATATAGTCGCTTTATTCTCATTCGCTGATTTTCCATTATTCCGCTTTTGACTCCATGCTCTATGCTCCATGCCCTATGCTTTCCCAAATTCGCAATCCCTGAACCCCATGCCCTATGCTCTATGCCTTTAGGCAACTGACCAAGGACAGTTCTTTACAAGCAGAGATGGCTGTGTTATAAGCCGCTTCCAAGAAACGCATAGCGCAGAGAGCATGGAGCATAGCTAGCGTTTCCTTTAGATTCAGTGAGGAGTAATCCAATGCGCCAAGGCAGATTGCAGGCAACGCATCTGATCATTCTATGCTTAGCTATCATGTTAACAAGCACAGCGAAGCTTAGCTGGGCGCAGGAGATGCCTCATCCTTTTGTCGTGGCGGTGAAATCTGCGGTTCTCATCGATGCCAATTCTGGAGAATTTCTCTACGGCCAAAATCCTGATGAACGTATAAACCCCGCAAGTTTCGTCAAACTAATGACCCTGTTTTTGGTATTCGATGCAGTAGATCAGGGTCAGGTTCTTCTGCAGGACAAGGTGTGGATCAGCGAGAAGGCCTGGCGCACTGGTGGTTCCAAAATGTTTGTCCGTCAGGGCGATCGTGTTCCTTTAGAAGAATTAATCAAAGGAATTGCGGTCGTCTCCGGCAACGATGCTTGCGTTGCAGTAGCCGAATTCCTCCAGGGAAGTGAGAAGGCCTTCGTTGCGAAAATGAACGAGAAAGTGCATGAGCTTCACCTCGAAAACACCCAATTCCAGACAGTAAATGGCTTGCCCGCTCCGGATCAATACACCAGCGCGAGAGATATGGCCTTAATGGCTAGGGCCTATTTGCAGGCACATCCGCAAGCCATTCAATATCATAAAATCAAAGAGTTTACCCATGAGAATATCCGTCAAAAAAATCGCAATGGCCTCCTCTGGCGCGATCCTACCGTAGACGGCCTGAAAACCGGGCACACAGAAAAGGCAGGGTTTCATCTATTGGCCACCGCCAAGAGGGGAGATCAACGTTTCATCGCCGTGGTGATGGGAGCAAAGAGCGAGGCTATTAGAGAACGAGAAGCCCTGCGGTTGCTCAATTACGGTTTCCGGAACTTTGCCTCAATGAGCCTGTTCAAACAAGGAGACGTGCTGGTTAAACTTCCCGTTTGGAAAGGAACTGTGGGGGAAGTGGAACTGGCGGCCTCCGAATCCGGAATTGTTACCGTGCCCATTGATCTACAGGCGGATGTATCCTGGCAGATTAAAGCCCCTGAGAGGTTATTTGCGCCAATCAACCGTGGTCAAAATATAGGGGAGGCTGTAATTGCCACTAAGGAAAAAGTATTTAAAACTGTACCGTTAGTGGCTGTACAAAATGTGCCTCTGGCAGGTTTTTTCAGGCAGGTACTCCACAGTGCGGTCCTCATCGGCAAAGATCATGGGTTAGGCATAATCTTTGTGGTTTTGCTTTTTGGGGCAATGGTCTTCGGGGTGATCTACTTGAAACGGAGAAAGACCAAGCGTAAGGTTGGTGGTAAGCGTTAGGCAGCTGGGGCTGGGTCAGATGGTCAGAGGACAGACGACAGAATCCAGCTGGCAGCTGACAGCCGGCAGCGGGCAGCAAAAAGATACTAGGCACTAAGCAGTAAGCACTAGGCACTTTCTCAATTGCGAATTTAGGATTTCGAATTGCGGATTGCGAATTTGGGAAGGCATGGCAGGCGGCTTTTTCTTTAAATCTATCGACTGCGCCAATAGGTGAGTGATGAACAAATGTCTTGTAACAGGAGGGGCGGGATTCATCGGCTCAAATCTGGTCGAGCAGTTGGTTGGAGCATCCGTTCAAGTTAAGTTTCTGGACAACCTGAGTTCGGGGCGCTTGCAGAATCTAGAACTATGCCGGGAATATATTGACTTCATACAAGGAGACGTGAGGGATCTTTATGTCTTGCAGGAGATGATGTCTGGTGTTGACGTGGATTTTCACCAGGCTGCCCTGGTATCTGTCCCTCAATCTATCGAAGATCCTATTGAAGCAGCTATGGTGAATGACCTTGGCACGCTCAATGTTCTGGAAGCTGCTCGTCTTCGTGACGTTAGAAGAGTAGTATTTGCCAGTTCGTGCGCGGTTTACGGCGATCTACCCGAACTTCCCAAAAGGGAAGATATGGACATCAAGCCCTTGAGCCCTTACGCGGCCAGCAAATTACACGGAGAGACCTACGCCAGATTGTATAGAGATTTGTATGGACTCGAGACTGTTTGCCTTCGATACTTCAATGTTTACGGCCCTAGGCAAGATCCCAGGTCCCCCTATTCGGGGGTAATATCCATTTTCATGGACAAGGCTGCTCGAGGTGAAACTGTCACCATTCACGGAGATGGGGAACAGTGCCGGGATTTTGTCTATGTGGCCGACGTAGTCCAGGCAAATCTGTTGGCTGCCCAACGGCAGAACATTTCCGGCATGACTACTAACATAGGCACAGGCAAATCAGTGACGGTGAACAGTCTTTGGAAGAATATCTCCGAACTTGCAGGCGTCCATGGCGAACCAGAGAGAGCCGGTTTTCGTACCGGAGACATCCGGCAGTCGGTTGCGGATATCTCCCGGGCCCGTGAGCTGTTAGGCTTCGAGCCTGGCCACAGTCTCGAGGAGGGCTTGCAGCTCACTTGGCAGTGGTACCGAGAACGCATAGGGCATGGAGCAGATGGTCAGACGACAGATGACAGATGACAGAATTGCGAATTTCGAATTTAAAAGCAAGAAGACAGGAGTCAGAGGTCGGAGGCCTTTCCTACTAGGCACTATGGAGTAAGCACTGGGCACTTTCACAATTTCGGATTGCGGACCTGCGCTATGGAATTTCGCCTTTGGCGAACCCGCCGTCGGCGGGATTCCACAGGGTAAAGATTGCGAATTTGGGAGTAGAGAATTGGGAAATTAGTTAATTGGTCAAATTGTTAACTCGGAGAAATCGTAGAAGTCGTTGAAAGCGTTGAAGTCGTTCAAGTCGTTTGAAACCGTTTGTGTCGTTGAAATTATTTAAGCTATCGATCCATTGATCTTTCAACTTCTAAATTGAATTATCTATGTAATTTCAAATCGTTCCCGTTCACGGTTTACCGTTTACCCTTCACTCTCTGCGGCTTTTTCTTGACAAACTTTGTTAATTAGCGCTTAATATTGGTGGTTTGTGAAATGATTACATAATAACCCGGTGGGGCCACCACCATGGGGATTAGAAAGTATTTAGGTCTTGAGCGTCGCACTCACCGACATCTCTCCAATTGGAGCCTGCCTTCAAACCAACCAGATGCTAATTCAAGGGCACCATCTTCACCTGGACAATGATCCCGCAGGTAATACACCATTAGTTCTTACAATATCTGCCTCAGGTGAAGGGGAACCGTGGACCATCAAAGCTCAGGTACTCTGGTACAACAAGTTCGAGAGGGAGAGAAAACATCAGTTCGATGTTGGCCTGAGTTTTGTGGACGTCTCTCAAACTGAGAGAGAAAAACTCACTTCCCTTCTCAGGGAACTATCCGAGTCTTGATCTCCCGTTTAACCGACGGCGATTTCCAACTGGCAGCACAATCTAATTAACCACAGAGGCACAGAGAAAAACCTAACCGCAGATTCACCCCAGTGGAATAGGATAATTCATTCCACAGGGCCTGCCCTACTGGATTTTAGATTCTGACTTTTTATGCTATGCGCTATGGGACTCGAAGATTTGTCTGACGTAGGGGAGTAATTGGAGATCATCCAGGGGAAACCGAGACAGGGCGGCTACAAAAACATCCACCTGCGCATCTTCGGGCAGGGCTCTATCCACAAAAAGAAGATACTGGTTGTTTAGCCGGCAGAGTCCACTACGGCAGCGGGGCAATCGTTCGTAGACGACTTCGACTCCAAGCTTTTCAGCCAAGGCCTCCAGTTCTCCTAAGAGTCTCGAGGATCGCATCTACAACTCCTTGCCGATTAACCACAGACCATTTCCAGCTGGCAGCAGACAGCTGGCGGCTAGCAGAAAAAGAAATTTAACCACAGAGGCACAGAGAACACAGAGAAAAACCTAACCGCAGACTCACCCCAGTGGAATAGGATAATTCATTCCACGGGGCAAGCGCAGACAGTCGCAGACCACCTCAGACGGAAAATTATGTCCTAAGAGACTGATCGCTTGAAAACACAATGAGGAGTCCCCGCAGTCTCTAATAAGCGAGCTCATCATCGCCTGCGAAAACTCCTCATTTCAGCCGATCTGACCGATCGGCTTCCCGCTTTGCGGCAATTTCAAGCGATCATTCGACGCCATTTCTCAAATTCACTCATGGTGACATATGGGACGTTCGCTGACTATTCGAGGCCAGCTTCAGTGGCACGGCTTACATTCCGGCATAGAGCAGGGCAGAGGATTTAAATTTCGAATTTCGAAATCCAAAATTGTTTTCTGTCACCTGTCGTCTGTCGTCTGTCGTCTGAGCTCGGGCTTCTTGCGCTTGGCACTCTGTGGTGACTTGCCCCGTGATTGTTTCTTGGGCCGCGATCTTCCACCGGCTTGATTGCCATCGCTTGCACGGGATCGCTGACCGGTCTTTTTCTTGCGGGCAGGAGAGCCCTTTCTCTGTTGCCCCGTCTTTCGCCGGTGAGCCCTGCGGGGTTCTCTTGATCTGTCCGCTAGGAACCAATCTTCTTCCGGCCAGACAACCGGGATGCTCTCCCCCAAATATTCCTCAATAGCCTCCAGGGAGTAAACGTACTCCTCACAGGCCAGACTAATCGCCTTGCCCGACAGACCGGCCCGAGCGGTGCGGCCAATCCGGTGTATGTAATCCTCCCGATCCTGCGGCAAATCATAGTTGATAACATGGGAGATTTCTTCTACATGCAGGCCTCTGGAGGCCACATCCGTGGCAACAAGGATCTTGAGATCTCCGGACTTAAAATGGTTTATGATCTTCAACCTTTGCCGTTGATTAAGATTCCCACTCAGTCCCTTGACCGGATAACCATTTCCTTTGAGTTTGGCGCCTAGCCACTCCACTGTGGCCTTGGTGTTAGCAAAAATTAGCACCCTTTCCCAAGGTTCTCTTTTGAGCAGCCCCAAGAGCAGAGACAGCTTTTCGCGTTTAGCCACATGAAAAAGAGACTGCTCCACAGTTTCCACGGTTATCTCGTCCGGAGTGACGTAAATTTCTTTGGGCAGGTTCATATACTCGTAGGTTAGTTCCAGAACACGTGACGACAGAGTTGCTGAAAAGAGCATTGACTGGCGCTGGTCATAGGAGGGCAAGCGCCTGAGAATGTAACGCAGGTCTCTGATGAAGCCCATATCGAACATTCGGTCTGCCTCGTCAACGACCAGGATCTTGATGCGCCCAGGGATAAAGGCCTTTTGTTTCATGTAGTCGATTAGTCTACCAGGGGTGGCAATTACTACATCTACGCCTTCGCGCAGTTGGTTGGCCTGTTTGTGATAGTCAATGCCTCCGAATACAGCGACCATTGTGAGCCCCGTGTATTTACCGAGAACCCGGCCGTCTTGGTAAATTTGCAATGCCAGCTCCCGGGTGGGTGCCAGAATGAGAGCCGAGGGGATACCCGGTTTGCGCTTTTCCATTCTTAGCAGATGCTCAAAGAGAGTGATGAGAAAGGCGGCGGTTTTTCCGGTACCAGTCTGCGCCTGGGCTGCTATATCCTCCCCCGCCAAGGTGATAGGCAGGGCCAGCTCCTGGATAGGAGTACAACGGGTAAAGCCGGCATTTTCTATACCTTTTAGGATCTCTTCTCTGAGGTGAAATTCAAGGAAACTTTTTCCATCAGGCAGATCGGGTGAAACCGCGGTGTCGCGGTTTTCCTTCTTGCGGCGAAAAGGCGAAACCCATTCGATTATCTGGTTAAAGATTCCTTTTCCGGTCTTTAGATGTGAGTCCCGATTTTTAGCGACCATCGACCTCGCAACGCCAGTTAATCCTGGCATCTCCAGCCACCCCTTGCTGCTGAAACACGCAGGCCATGGAGTATCGGAGTACTGGAGTGTTGAGTGCTCCTTTTTCAGTATTCTTAATTGAGATAATAGTGCATCACACGGGCTAATTCAAGGGAGATACGGAGATATGTGTCCGTTGTCAGTTGCCCGTTGTCAGTGTTTTAAAGGCAAAGGGCATAGAGTAAGATGACAGATGACCCCAATGAAATAGGTGCCGAAGGCACATTTCACGGGGCAAGCAGACGACGGAAGACGGAGGACAGAAAACAATTTCGAATTGCGAAATGCGAATTTCGAATTTCCTTTAGGTACTACTTCTCTGTTGCTTAGGCCTTTGTCTGCTTTTGGCAGTTTTACCAGCAGTAGTAAAAATGGCCAAAAGTTCAGCTAGTTCTTGGATTAGCCAAGATCGCATGTTGGGATCGCCCATGTTTAACGCATCAAAAAGCTCCAACCAGTATTGTGTTTCGCTTGCTTCTTTCTCTACTATGGCAATCTTATGAATAAAGTCTTGGCGGGATTGAGCTCGGTTTGCTTCTCTGTAATTTGCTCCTATTGAAGTGCCTGCCTTGAGAAACTGATAACCCAGGACATGCGTAATCTTATTCTTTGGCAAATCAGCAACAAACCTGATTACTTCTAGGGCAAACTTCTTCGTTCTTTTCTCAAGTTCTTTTTTGTCCATCGGTGCCCCTTCCTTTCGTTTAAATGTTTTCAGTGCGCCGAAAGGAATTCTAGTGGCAAAGTGAGAAATTCGCAATCCGAAATCCGAAATTCGAAATTTTAACTTTCTTCCTTGCGCCCTGAGCCTTGCGCCTTTCTTTAATTCCGGGTTGACAAGTAGATGGTATTGACTAATGATACGAGGATCTTGAAACATTTGGGCTCTAGCCTGGATGTTTCATGAATTCACGCCTCGGCGTGACTGCGACCACGGATATGGCCGTCCTTCCTGGCGTCCTCGGGTGTCGGCTCCTGCGACGTACCGTTCAGGTACGCCTCGGAACCAATCCCGCGGCAGCGCGGGACGGTTGCCAGGTGGCACGGCCATCTTCAGGGTCTCGCGACAGCAATTCATGAGACATCCAGGCTTCGCGAAGAAGGAGAAGAGCATGATCATTTGCCAGCGAAAGTCAATGATCGTCGGTCTTGCCCTATCCCTGGTTTTACTATTTTCAGGCTGTACCAAGATGATTCATACTGAACCCAGCGCGGCAGAAGGTCCAACGCCGATTGTTACCATCCGAGAATTCCCTGATGTGCCAATACCGAAGGAACTCGATCTTGATCAGAGGGCGTCCTTTGTTTACATGACTCCCGAATTCGCTACGGGCAGCCTAGTGTATAACGGGAATGTTGACTACGATTCGCTCTACAAATTCTTTCAAGAGACCATGGCAAAGAACGGCTGGACGCTCGGGGCCAGTCTCAAGTACACCCGCACCTTGATGTTCTACCAAAAGGAGAGCCGCATCTGTCTTATCAACATGGAGATGACTGCGCTCAATATAAGGGTGGAAATTTGGGTTGCCCCTCTTGAAACACCAAGGTACGAGCCATTCATGGAACCCATGGCGGAACCGCTCATGGAACCTGGGGGCGAACGAGTCAATCCATAGCGTGAAGGCACAAGGCGCACGGCACAAGGCCCTAGGCTTTTCAGCCGGCAGCGGACCGCTTGCAGCTGACAGTAAAAACATTTAATGCCGATCAAGAGTTGCTGCCTGCTGCCAGTTGCCCGCCGCTAGCTGGAAGTCCCGTCTCGCCCGACCTCTCGTCTCGCCCGTCTCGCTCGCATACTTTATACGGCAGGGGGGGCACAGTTATTGCTTACCTTCCTTAGATCGTCAATTTGTTGATTAGTCAATTTGTTAGAGAATTCGGCGCAAATCTATGGCAGAGTTCGAGCCCGTTCGTTTCGGAAAATATCTCATCCTTTACAAAATCGCCACCGGTGGCATGGCTGAAATGTATCAAGCCAAGATCACCAGCGTCGAAGGTTTTGAAAAGCTGGTGGCCATCAAAAAAATCCTGCCGAACCTCACTCAGGATAAAAATCTGGTCAAGATGTTCATAAACGAGGCCAAGCTCGCCGCCATGCTCTTCCACCAAAATATTGTCCAGATTTATGACCTTGGCAGCATGGAAGGTGCCTATTTTATTGCCATGGAGTACATTCACGGCAAGGATGTGCGGGTCCTTACCAGAAAGGCCAAAGAGAGAAACCTGCCACTCCCCTTGGAGTATGCCCTCTACATCACCTGCCGAATTTGCTCAGGCCTTGATTATTCCCATAATCTCAAAGACTTGCAGGGAAATTCTCTCGGGCTCATCCATAGGGACATTAGCCCCCAGAACATACTGGTTACTTACCAAGGTGAAGTAAAAATTGTCGATTTTGGGATCGCTAAAGCTGCTAAAAAATCGGCAGACACTAAAGAAGGATTAATCAAGGGCAAGGTATCCTACATGTCCCCCGAACAGGCGGCTGGAAAATCCATAGATAACCGCTCTGACATCTTTTCCACCGGTATCCTTCTTTATGAGATGGTCACTGGGGAGCGCATGTTTCAGGGATCGGATTTGCAGATTCTGGAACGGGTGCGCAAGGCAGATTTTGAACCAGCCGAGAATATCGTCCCGGACCTGCCCAGCGAGGTGTCGCAAATACTTAGTCGGGCCCTGGCTAAAGGGGTTACTCGCCGTTACAAGTCCTGTGCTAAAATGCTTGCCGATTTAGAGGAGTGTCTCACTGCCTTCCCAGTTCGGCCCAGTGCTGAAGGTCTTTCCCACTACATGAAGGAGTTATTTGTTGAAGAGATTGCTGCCGAGGCTGCCGCTCTCCAGCGCACTGAAATCAAGCTTTCCGCCTTGAAAGGAGAGTCGGTATCTGAGGCAAAAACAAAGACTCTCCAGATATTGGAGCATATCGAAGCGGTACCTGCAAAGAAAAGCGAGGTACCCCGGAGTACGCACAGGCTCTGGCTTGGCACCTGGGCGGCAGTCATGGTAGCAGCTGCGGTTGTCCTCGCACTCCTCATAAAGCAGAAATCCTTTTCAACGCCAAGCCAGAACAAACCAGTTGCCGCAGCTAAAGCCCTCGAGGCATCGCCAGGCGCCAGCAGAACGTCTTCTGTTGCAACCAAACCAACTGGACGCGAACAAGCTATGGAGGCCTTGGAGAAAAAGCAATTTGCCAAAGCAGCCGCACTTTTTGCAGAAATTCTTGCCAGTAAGCCTGGTGAGAAGCAAGCCATCGCCAGCCCTTACGCCCGGGCACTTGTGGGTGGAGCGATCAATATTCTTAGCACCAGACCAAGGCAGGCAGAAGCTTTACTCCACAAGGCGGCCGATCTCGATCCGGAGAACGCCGAGGCTCATTTTTATTTGGGGAAGTTGTATACCGCGAAGAGAAATTATCCTGAAGCTATAAGAGCTTATGACAGAGCTGCAGCGTTGGATCCGCGCTTTACTGATTGTTTTTTCAATCTGGGACTTCTCTATTACAGAACCAAGGACTACGCCAAGGCTGAGCAAATGTTTAGTAGGGTTGTGCAACTCCGACCTGCCTATCTGGATGAGGCCTATTTCAACCTGGCAGTGGTCCAAAATTTGCAGGGTAACAGGGTGGCGAGTATTCAGAATTTGAAGAAAGCTCTGGAGGTAAACCCTGCTAACAAAAGAGCAAAGAGGTTTTTGCTTCGCATCAGGCGCACTTCGCAAAATGGCAGCGAAACCAGTCAGTCGGAAAATCAGCATATTATTACTGCTCGGCCTGGTGTGCGGACTGACATTTTCGGGCTGCGCCACAGTGGACAAATATGTGCAGCAAATACGCCAGAAGCTTCCTTCCTGGGCCAAAGGCTCCAAGTCTGAACCTGCCTATCATTATCACAGAGTGAGATATCCCGGCGAAACCTTGTCAATTATTGCCGAATGGTATACGGGAGACGTGGAAAACTGGCCTTATTTGGTAAAGGCGAACCCAAAACTGGATCCAGACAATATCAGCCTTGGAGCAACTGTCCTAATACCCAAGAATCTCCTCCACACCAGTAAGCCCATGCCCAAGGAGTTCGTGGCGGCAGTTGCCAATAGGCACAAAAAGGAAAAAGCCAAGGCTGCCAAGGCCCCACCTAAGCCGTCATACTACTACCACAGAGTCAAATACTCGGGTGAAACACTTTCCATTATCGCCAAATGGTACACCGGTGATGCCGATAATTGGCAGGCGCTGACAAAAGCCAACCCCAAGCTTAACCCGAACCGCATCCTCCTTGGCGACAAAATCAGGATTCCTCGCAAGCTTCTCAACACAAAGAAACCCTTGACTCGAAGTTTTGTGATAACTTCGACGAAAAAGAAGCAACCAAAGCCTTCCTCAGAGACTCCTCCCCAAGTCAAAACCACCAGAACTGCCCAAAAAGAATCAAAGTCACCGCCACCCAAGTCATCGTCCAAGGAACCGGATGTGTTCGAGCTGTTTGGACCGAAGTGAACCAGTAAAGGCCAGGATCTATGATCCAGCATGCAGGATGCAAGATGCAGATCAGAGAATTCAGAATTCAGAATCCAGAAGATGGAAATAAGAGTGTGTTTTTCTTCCCTACTGAATGCTGACCACTGGCTTTGATAATTGCGGATTGGGGGTGGCATAGCCATGGGACATAGGGTTTAAATTTCGAAATCCGAAATTTTTTACCTTCTGCCCTCTGTCATCTGTCGTCTGTCGTCTAGGTTTTGCCTCCAGCCTCGAGCGAAGCGCTCCTCCTACCTCCGACCCTATGCTCTTTAGGTATACCGATTACTAAGCCAGGTATCTAGGCGGAGGAGGTAGGTGGCAAGGCGAGTCTTTGCCAAATACAGGGCAAGTAAGATGCCAAGGCCGTTGGCAAGCATATCAGCATATGCGAATGTACGGTACTCGGTCATCCCTTGAAGAAATTCCAAGCACACTCCCATAATAAAGAACCCCATGCTGAATTGTACCTGAGAAGATCTCTGTGGATAAATGCTAGCAAACCACAGCATGAGGGTCATGTACATAATGATGTGGTAGAGTTTGTCGCTTTGCTCGAACTTCAGTGGCTGAGGAGGACTGGGCCACAAAGATAAAAAGACAATAACGCCGGCAAGTGACCAGCCTAGAATCAACCAAAGTTTAGCATACTTAAATTTGTGCATGTCGTTTGTGGCTCACTCCGTTCGCCGCATGGGGCATAGAGCATAGAGTCAGAGGTCAGAAGACAGAAATCAGAGGCCAGATCGTTGAAATCGTTGAAGCCGTTGAAATCATCTATTCAGTTGATAGCATATAGCCTACAGCCCTGAGGAAGGGCATGGATTTCACCTCAGACGGACGCAGATTTTTTTGGCACGAGTCCCGCTCTGCTGGACACACGGATTTCACGGCCCTAAAGGCTTGGAGCATGGGAAATACAGCTGACAGCAGGCAGGTCAAAGAAGAAAAGCAGAGTTATTGCTAACCCTGCCCTCTAATATTTAGTGGTCGGGACGGGCGGATTTGAACCGCCGACCCCCTGCTCCCAAGGCAGGTGCGCTGACCAGACTGCGCTACGTCCCGACTCTGCTTATTGTCCCATATTAGTTGAAAAGATGGCAACTTCCTACCATAGCCGCCATGTTTGTTGCAAGTTTTTTGTCCATGCCAAACCCTGCACCAATCCTTCGGTTATTCCAGTATCTTAAAAATCCCTGTCGCTGTGTGGTGTCAGTTGTCAGCTGCTGGCTGTATATCCCCATGTCCCATGTTTACCCCGTGAAATTCGTCTTTGGCGACCATTTCACTGGGGCTCCATGCCCTATGCTTTAATCCTACACAGCTGCTTTAACTGCTGCAATTCTTCCAGGGCAAAGCCTTCGCTGCGACAGGGTAAAATAGAGTTATTATGATACAAGGGTTCATTGGCAAGATCGAATGGGGAACAACGCAGCGCTTCTCGCCAAAGGATAGTACCGGGAATGGGAGAATACTCAGCTAGATAAGGTCTGGCCCCGTGGTCTTTAACCATCCGTATAGATTCTACCACCTCAGCTCTATCTTGTCCCGGAAGACCACAAAGAAGGTAGACCCCGATCTGATCAGGCTGAAAGCCCGCCCGACTCAGGTTTTCCATAGCAGCAGAGAAAGCCCCTGGCTTGACCTTGGCTCCCAGCTGATGCTGACGTTCATCGTCTGTAGTTTCAAGGCCTAAACGCACTGTCTTGAACCCTGTAACAAAGAGGGCCTCACATACCTCTTCACTCAGGCCTCCCACGTGAACCCCATTGGGCGTGTGAAATTGCAGCGGCAACTTTCTCTTTCTAACTTCTTCGAGTAAAGGCAATAAATGTTTGTCAGCCTCCAACAACAGGGCATCATCATAAAAGGCCACATTAACGACAGAGTACTTCTTGTGCCAGTGCTCCAGTTCGTCCACCACCTCTAGGAGATCCCGCCGCACAAACTTAGGGTAGAGCAGATCCGAAGCACAATAAGGACAGTTAAAGGGACAGCCACGGGAGGTAAGCGTACAAGTATAGTCGAGTTGGGGCAATAGATCAAAGGCAGGCCAGGGCATGGTTTCCCTTTCTCCCTTGTGCGGAATTTTGTTGGGAGAGTGGCCCGTGAGCTTTGCCAGTTCTTCTAATATACTGGTTTCACCGGGACCTGAGAGCACATGATCGGCACCACTGTTGCGGACAGCGTGCTCACGGCAAAGGGTGGCGTAGATTCCTCCTAGCACCACAACCACATCAGGGAATTGCTTTTTGACCAAACGGATACTTTCTTGTACGCCGGGGTACCAGTAGGTCATGGTGGATGTAACTAGAATAGCATCTGGTTTTGGTCCGTGGACAAGACGATCAAGGAAAATTTCAGGAGTGATACCGAAACGGTAATATGGTCGCTTGAACTGCTTTAGTGCTGGTGGTTTTGCTATCTCAGTACGATAAAATTTACCGGTACCATAACTTCGGCGAGTAGCGGGTCTCATCCCACTGATTTTAGCCAACCGCGGGTCATGAATATCCAAGCAGTCCACTAGCCTTAGACTGTAGCCATGGGCACGCAAGAGTCCGCCCAGAATTAGCAGTCCCAGAGGCTTAGACCACAGATCATGGGCAGCAAAATCATAAACCCAAGGATCAATTAAGAGGATATTAGGCGTCTTTTTCATTAAGTAGTTTACCTTAAAACAGCGGTTTTCTGAGTTTTATCAGCCTCGGTCTCTTGAGTCCACGGTTAATGTCAGTAGTCCGTTGTCCGTGATCGGGTGCGGGTGAAGAGTAGAGTGTGGGGAAATATGGCTGGCAGCTGGCAGGAAGCAGCGGGCGGCCAGTGAGTCATTTGCCTTCGGCGTCATTGGGTCACTACGCTGCGCTGTCATTTATTGTAAAAGGTAGAAGCCGAAGGTCGGAAATCACTAGGCACTAGGCACCATCTCTG
Organism: Deltaproteobacteria bacterium; assembly: GCA_037384945.1. Taxonomy (GTDB): domain Bacteria; phylum Desulfobacterota; class Syntrophobacteria; order BM002; family BM002; genus BM002. The sequence continues at coordinate 11,796 of JARRNM010000021.1, read as the reverse complement.
CCCTGAGGCTTCCCCAATCCGCATTCCGAAATCCGAAATCCGAAATTGTTTTCTGTCATCTGTCGTCTGGATTTTGCCTATGGCGCATATGGAGAAAATCAGCTAAACTACGCGGACGCCGCGATTAGAAATGACTTGGAGGATTGACCTAATGGAAGGATACCAAGTGGTCTTTGAATTCGAAGTTCGCTTTCGGGATCTGGATGCAATGCGCCACGTTAACAATGTGGCTTTTGTTGCCCTTATGGAAGACGCCAGGATGGAGTACTGGAAAGCCCTGACAAGGGTTCAAGACCTGAAAGGCATAAACTTCATTCTAGCCGAGGTCTCCTGCCGTTACCTGAGTCAGGCTTACTTGGGGGAGACGATTCGGATCGGAATCAGGGCTAGCAATCTGAGCACCAAGAGTTTTCAATTTGAGTACAGGATGGAAGACAAGGCTAGCGGTCGCCTGATCACAGAGGGCAGTTCCGTGCAGGTGATGTACGACTACAAGCAAAAGAAAACCATGCCCCTGGAGCAGAAAATGCGCGATACCGTGGCAGCGTTGGAACAAAGGGAGTTGTCAGTACTTTCTTCAAGTGATTAGGAATGAGCCCCTAAACCTTTAGCGACGACGCTGGGAAAAAGTTGAACCACAGAGACACAGAGGTCACAGAGCAGTATGTTGTTTCCCTGGCCGGGAGACCCGCCCGCCTCGCCTGAGAGCGAAGCCGATGGCGGACAGGCGACGGCCAGGGAAAAAGTCCGTTCGCCTTCGGCGAAAGGCCTTGTCATATTATGCGAAGGATAAACCTTTGGGTACCGATCTTAAAGAAGGCAACCGTAGGATCCCCAACGCGCCAAAGCCACAATGGCGGTGGCGCGGTGAGCTTTTTTGCCCAACCGTTGTCTCCCGATCGGGCGAAAATATAAGTTCCCTCTGTGCCCTCCGCGCCTCGAGCGAGTGAAACGAACGGGCGGTGAAAATCTTAGATCAATGAGTAAGAATTTATTTAAAATAGTGATCTCTCTAGCGTTGAGTCTGATAGCGGGGTACTTGGCTTTCAGGAATGTTCAATTGCAGGATGTAATTGCCGGCATACGCCAGGCTGATTGGATCTCAGTTGCCATAGTGCTTTTACTGATCGCCGGGGCCCAGCTCTTACGCGCCTCACGTTGGGGACTGCTATTGGAACCATTGGAGTCTTTGAGCCAGCGGCTCCTTCTGCCCATCACCTGCATAGGTTTTCTTTTTGTCTGGATTCTTCCGGCAAGGCTTGGCGAAGTAGTCCGACCCTATCTGTTGCAGCAAAACAGCAATGTAGGCCTGAGCCCCGCCATAGGCTCAATAGTGCTGGAACGTCTGATCGATGCTGCTTTTCTGGTTGTTCTGTTGTCCATATGTTTGCCCGCACTTAAGCTGCCTGCACTGATACTTACTGCATTTAAAGGATTTGTTTTCGTACTCCTTGCCGCTGTGCTCCTGGTGTTGCTCGGGTCGCTTCCAGCCTTCCGCAGACGATTCTTTCAAATTGTATCCAGACTTTTGCCAGAATCTTGGGCGGAATTTCTAACTGGCGTCGCAGATACTTTCTACAGCGGCATGCTAGCAGTAATGAGCGTCAAAAGACTCTTATCCGTCTTGGCCCTAACCTCAATAATCTGGGGTGCGGCACTAGCTGCATTTCTGGTACTGTTTCGATCTATGGATTTGCACCTGGGATTGTTGGCAGCAACCACAGTCTTGGTTCTGACCTGTCTTGGAATTGCCCTGCCTGCAGCACCTGGATTTATCGGCAACTATCACTATGCCTGCATTGTAGCCATGGGTCTCTTCGGGGTGGCGAAAGATACCGCACTGGCGTATGCTATCCTAGTACACTTCCTAACTCTGGCGGTCCTAGTGGCCATGGGGTTGTTTTTCATAAACGTCTCTAAACTGAAGCTAAGCTTTTCCTTGAAATCAGCAATAGACGGCGGGCAGAGGACAGATTGCAGCTAGCAGCGGACAGCACCGCAGCCCTTAGCCAGACTCAGGGCAAGTTCGCTCGGGACCGGCGGGCAGCAAGGGCTGCATCAGTTGTTCCGCCTGAGGCGGATCCGTTGTCCCTTGCAAAGGTATGGAGCGTGGACTCAAAGGCAAGAACAAGGACTGGAGAAATTTGTTTGGTTACCCACCGTCTGCTGGTAAAAGTCTGCGGTTAATAAGCAGTGGTGAAAATGCGGAACGATTTTAGAAACCTGAACTTATTGCTAATCAGCCTGCTTTCAGCATTTCTTTGCATCCTACCTGCTGTGTGCTTGGGGGAGGCTCCTGCCAAGGTGCTGAAAGTCATGATAGATCCTGGACACGGCGGTGATGACAATGGCAGCACAGGCTCCCGTGGGGTCACTGAAAAGGACATAACCCTGGCCTTGGCCGACAAACTTATTCAGGCTTTGGAGGCTGAGGGCGAGATCAGTCCTGAACTGCTCCGTACGGATGATCAATCCATCTCCCTTGACGAACGGGCCGGCCTGGCCAACCATAATCATGGAGATCTGTTGATTAGCCTTCAACTCGGCACCACCTTCGCCGCTGTTCCGAAAGGATTCACCCTATATTACTGGTCTCCAACGACCGCATCACCCACTGCTGCTTCATCGTCGAGCACAGCAAGACCGTGGGACCAGGAGCAAGAGCCCTATTGGGAGAAAAGCAGGATGTTGGCCTCATTGATGCAGGAAGAGTTGCTCTGGTCGATCCCCTGGGCTTCCGGTGGTGTGCTGCCAGCGGATATCTATTTGCTCAGTAGGGTTCGCATGCCCGCCGTCATGCTGGAGCTCGGGTCACTGAATCACCCTGAGGAGGCTGCCCAATTACAGAAGCCTGAATTTCAAGAGGCCGTTGCCAAGGCAATTACCCAGGCAGTCATCAAATACCGCAGCCTCGACGAAAAAGGCCTCCTCCTCCCCGAACCCAAAGCCAAGTAGCATTTTCTGGGAGCATAGAGCATAGGGCATAGGGCATAGAGTCAAAAGCGGAATGATGGAATATTGGAATAATGGAATGGTGGGGTAATGGGACAGGAGGAAATATAGCTGGCAGCTGGCAGCACAAAAAAATTAACCACAGAGGCACGGAGAACCCAGAGAAAAACCTAACCGCAGATTCACCCTGTGAAATCCCGCCGACGGCGGGTTCGCCAAAGGCGAAAATCCACAGGGCAAGCGCGGACAGACGCGGACTTTCGAATTTCTCGAGAAGCTCAGGATCTTTTGGCACGGGTTTGACTTCGCCAAACGCGCAGATTACAAGGCTTTAAAGAATAAAAGAGATGAGAAAAGCGCATAAATCGGGAGATCGCTTAAGGGTTCGATGGGAAGGCACCTGATGGGGAAAAAAAGCTAGCTCTTTTTCTCCATCAAGGGCTCCCATCCAGTCCCGATATCTTCATATCGGGGCACCCCGCCCTGCGGGGAATCCCTAAGCGATCTCCAAAACTGCGCCTTCGAAACCGTGAAATCCGTGTGTTGCCGCAGGCAGTCCGTGCCTAAAAAATAGAAATGTCTGCGATCGTCTGCGTGAATCTGTGGTTAATGGACAAAATAGGCGGGCGCCGTGGCCCGCCCAACGTGATCTGGTTGGTAAAATTGTGGATGGCGGTTCTTCATCCCTGGTTGATCAGGGCCGCAAGGTAACCTGCGCCGAAACCGTTATCGATGTTTACCACTGCTACCCCGGGAGCGCAGGAGTTGAGCATGGCCATGAGGGCTGCCAGTCCATTGAAGGAAACCCCATAGCCCACACTGGTGGGTACGGCGATTATGGGCTTGCTAACCATGCCTCCCACTACACTGGGAAGGGCTCCTTCCATGCCGGCGACAACCACCAAAACACTTGCCTCTTGCATCTGATGGAAGTGACCCAGGAGGCGATGTAACCCCGCCACTCCAACGTCAAAGAGCCGTTCGACCCGACTACCAACCATTTCCGCTGTAATTGCAGCTTCCTCCGCCACTGGAATATCTGAGGTTCCAGCTGCCAGAACCATAACCAGCCCTTTTCCTTTGTCGGAAGGTTTCCGTTGTCTCACTGTAAGGGTGCGAGAAACCTCATCATAGACTGCCTTCTTTATTTTATTCCGCACGGCTTTTGCTTTGTCCCCATCGACGCGGGTCACCAGAACATCTGACTCTTGGGCCAACATGGCTTTCATGATTTCTACGATCTGGCTGACGCTTTTCCCTTCACCGAAGATCACCTCAGGAAAACCGCGTCGCAGAGACCTGTGGTGATCCACCCGGGCAAAGCCTAGATCCTCATAAGGCCATGAGCGCAAACTTTCAAGGACTGATTCCACATCGGTTTTACCATCCTCTAAAGCTTGCAGCATTTCTCGCAACTTGTCTTTGTTCACAAGTTCACTCCGTTCCAGCATAGAGACTAGGCTCAAGGCACAGGGCGCAGGGCACAAGGCTTTTCTGCAGGAATGTTGGAAGGACGCAAGATTCAGGATGCAAGATGCAGGGAACCTTTCCCTCCTGTATCGTGGATCTCGGATCTTGGATCTTAACTCTCTGTCGTCTGCTTGCCCCGTGAAATGTGCCTTCGGCACCTATTTCATTGGGGTCCTCTGTCATCTGTCGTCTGACCGTCTCTCTATGCTCTATGCTCTATGCCTTCCAGTACTTCGCGGACCAGTTCTGCTTGTTTGATGGCGATTTGATTGCGATGGCGCAAGACAGCCTGCCCTTTGCTACCCATGCCGTCCAGCTCTTCCGGGTTTGCGAGAAAATGTCGCAGTTGCGCCAAGAGTTCATCTCGGTCCCTCACCCTAACGCCGCAACCTGCCCTCTCCAACAATTGGCTGGCTTCCAGAAAATTATCCATATGGGGCCCGTAAAAAACCGGTTTTCCCCAAGCAACCGGCTCCAGAATGTTCTGACCTCCTAGAGGTACCAAGCTACCCCCGCAAAATATCAAATCCCCCAAACCATAGAGATCGAAAAGCATCCCGACTACATCCACCAATATAACATTGGCTTTCCTTGTCTCCGCTCCATTCATGAGGAAACTTAAACGCTGAAACTCCAGACCCTGCCGTTCACAGCAAGAAGTCAGCCGCCCCAACCGATTGAGGTGCCGGGGCGCGAATATGCCCAGCAAATCAGGTCTTTGCTCTAATAACCGGGAAAAGATTTCCGGCAACCAGGAGAGCTCTCCCTGACGTATGCTGCCGGCAATCAATACGGGTTGCCCGGGTTGCAGTTTCAATCTCCGACGAAGATCTTCAACTCTCTTCGGCCCTGTCTGTTCCACCAATCCGGCCCCCTTCATGTTCCCCGTTACCAAAACCTTGGCGGCTGGAGCACCGAGGTCAATCACCCTCTCAGCATCACCTTTGGAGGACATTGCCAGAGCAGCAAAACAGTTGAGCAAGGGTTTCATCAGCGACGAGATCCTTCGATAGTGTCCGAAGGACTTGGAGGAAATGCGCCCGTTCAAAAGCAAAGCGGGAATTCCCAGACGATGGGCTTCACCCAAAAAATTAGGCCATAGCTCCGTCTCCAGGCAGACAATGACATCCGGACGGAGATGGCGCAGAGCCCGACGAACTGAAGTAATGAAATCCAGAGGAAAATATATACAGGTTGCCCTGGGAGCAAGTTTTTCTTTGGCCAACTCTTGCCCGTGGGGTGTGGTGGTAGAAACAACTATACCCAAATCCGGTCGCACCTGTTCTAGGGCGTGGATTAGAGTGGTGGCAACTCCCACCTCACCTACTGAAACCGCGTGGATCCAAATCAGTGGTCTTGTGGAGAGGGAGTGAATACTTTCTTGAGAATGAAAGCCTAAACGCTGCCTCCAGCGGTTCGCCTTCTCATTTGGCAGCATCCTGGATATGAGGCAAGCGAAAGATTCACTTGCAAGCGCCAAAGGAAAGATGGCGGCGTTGTAAAGAACACGGGCGAAATTCATACTAAGCTGGTACACTCCTGTCGGGGCTAAAAGCCGCTCCCACAGAATCAATCACTAGGCACTCGGCACCATGGATTGGCGAGACGAGCGAGACGAGGTTCATTGAATATACCCGACCTCCCGTCTCGCCCGACCTCCCGTCTCGCTGCGCGCTATGCGCGGTCTCATTGCAAACTAAAGAGCAGGGCTTGTTTGATCTCCTCTGTATGTTCTGAATCCTCCACCCCTTTGCCCTCTGGGGTCAGCACATAAAAGATGTCGGCCACCTGATCTATCCTGGTTGAAATTTTGGCCAGGAATACCTGCAATTGCAGATCAAGCATAGCGCGGGTTATGGAATACAGTATGCCAGGACGGTCGGTGGTAAAAACCTCTATTATGGTGTACTTATCTGATGAATGATTGTCCACCACAACTTCATCAGGCTTTGCCGGCGCCCGCCTTCTTTTTCTCCGGTGTTCGTCAGCATGGAGTGCCAGTCTGTAATCCAAAGCGAGTCTTCCTTGCAGTGTTTTCTTCAGGTCACCCATGACCTTTTCCCAGGAAATTTCCCTTTCAGGCTTTAAAGCCTTCACCTCGAAAGTCTGAAAGGCAACACCGTTCTTCTTTGTATGGGTTCTGGCTTGGCGGATATCAAGTTGATTCAAAGTCAGTATCCCGGCCGCCCTGGCCAAAAGACTGAGAGGCTGACGGCTCATCAGCATAAGTTCCCACGTACCCTGCTTTTCTTCAACACGCCAGGCCACAACCTCCTTCTCCAGCTGACGTTCCAATCTATATAGGTCAACCACTTCTTCGGGCGTTGCTGAAACCAGATACCGTGGGGGTAACTGTTCAAAGTAATAATCCAACTCTTCTTTAGTCATTTGGTCGCCGAGCAACTCTGCCACCTGCCTCTTTAAAGACAAGAGTCTCACCGCCACCGCCTTCACATCAGGATCACCTCTTTCCAAGCGATGAAGGAGGCATTGGTACAGCTCGAGCATCGGCAGGCTCTGCCAGAACTCCCAGGCCTGGGGCCCGGTGGCGCAGAGGTCGGCAAAGGAATGGAGCAAGAGCATTTTCAGCAGCTCCACCGACCCAATTTCCGCAGCGCAATGTTGAAGCATCTGCTCATCGTCTATATCACGGCGGGCCGCACTATCTGTGAGCAGCACGTGGTTGGCCACCAGGAAGCTCAAAAGCTGCCTTTCCTCATCAGCGAGACCGAGACGCTCGCCAATAGCCAGTGACATCTCGGCTCCCCTCGGGGCGTGGCCGTGGCCCCCACTTTTACCTACATCGTGGATTAACCCTGCCAGCAAAAGCACTTCCTGATCCCTGACACCCTCGAGCCATTCAGGGATCTGGGGAAAGTCAGAGTTGTGTTCACCGTTCAGCAGTTTTTTCAACTCCGCAAAAGTCCGAAGATGGTGTTCATGGACAGGGTAGAGATGAAAAGCATCATGCTGAACCAAAGCATGGACCTGGCGAAGCTCGGGAACGAAGTTTGAAAGGACTTCTGTTTCATAGAGGGCTCTAATTGTTTTTATCTGCGAATTCTCTTCCCTGATAATCTCGAAAAGCCAATCACGGAGCTCTCTCTTACCTTCCAAGCCGCCGGGCAGCAGGTCAGCCTGGCCTTTGGCCCATTGGTAAGCTTCCGCGCTCAGATCTACACCCAAGCGTACCGCCTGGGTGAACAACTCCAGCAGTCCCATTTCCTCATTGTCCAACTTGTCGCTGTCCACCGTGAGCTGCCCGTCCTCGACCCACATTCCAGGCGCAACTTCTTCCCTGGGGCGCTGGACCTCTTCCTCAACCCCAGAGGCAATCCAGGCTCGCAGTAATTCCATGAAACGGTTGGCTATCAAGCCAATTTCATAAAAATGTGCTTCCAGTTCCTTCATCATCACTTCAACGGCCAGAAAATCCCCTTGATCTTCATAGCCCAAGCTATGTGCCACTTCCCGCTGTGCCTCGTACTGCAACTGGGTCTCCTGGCTCCTTTTGAAAAGCTGGAGATGGTTTCTGACTCGCAGGAAAAAGCGTTCGGCTTCCTGAAGGACTTTATGACTATCTGAATCCAGGTTATTTGTCTCAAACCATCTCTCGGCGCCGTTTAGCAAGTATCCGGCCCAACGGATACGATTGAGGTCCCCCAGGCTGCCACTGCTGTACTCTAGGTCTGGTTCGAGAATAAATGATGGATCCAGCTGCCCGTCTTTTCTCTCCAGCCAGTCCTCCAAGAAAGCCCGAATGGATTGTCGATCCCTGTCTGCCTCGATTTGTTCTATCAAAGACACCCGCAGGCCATCCATCAATTGGCGAGAACCACTAATAAATCGACTGTTCAGAAGACTGCTCAACCAGCCGAAGTCGCTCAAGCACTGCTCTACAGCTTCCACCACTTTGATCGCTTGGGATTGGACCTCCCAACCTGCCTGCTCGAGAGGCTGGACGATGCCTGTCTTCCAAACATCCTCTTCGAAGGGGGCTTCAGAGGCTTGCAGGAAAAGTAAGGTTATCGGTGAGAAGGGACCGAGTTGACGCCGCCCATATTCTCCAATGGCTAAGACCGCTCCATGGCGACGGATTTCCAGTAAATGGAGATCACTGCGGTTGGTCAATCTATTGTAGAGGGAAATAATAGCCACGTCGACCATGGCGGATATTCTTCCCGGATCCTCCAGTTGGTCGATTTCTTTTAGTTTTTTTCTCTGGTTACTGAGATACGAGACAATCTGTTCCATAGTCTTTTACAGTCCTTCAAGCGTTCTGAGATTATTGCTCGGTGGTTTTAATGCTCAGGCTGTCCTCAATGCAGAGCTTTTGTGGAGTGTTGGAGCACTGGAGTACTGGAAAAACTTTCAAAACCCAAAAGAATTCCTCATGCGATTTTACCCCACTCCATTACTCCACTACTCCATTATTCCAGTGTTATCGAAACTTTTATTATACCGATATTTATATTAAAAAGAACAATTTTCTAATAGCAGGAAGGAAAAGCTCAGAGTTGAAGGAGGAAGTCGGGGAGATCGTAAAAAGCGTAGAAGCCGTAAAAACCGTAGAAATCGCAAAAACCGTTCAAGCCGTTGAAGTCGTCTATCCCAGAAGTCAGAAGTCGGAGATCAGAGATCAGCTTTCTACCTGACCTCAGACCTCTGATATCTGACCTCTAAGTTTTACTTGCTGTCGTCTGGCTCTGTGCCCTAGGCACTTTGCTCTATGCCTACTGCCTCTTCCTGCCAGTCTCTTCCCCATTCCTCGTGAGCAACGGACTCTTTAGCCAAAACATCAAGTTGGACGGCCTGCACTTTGCGGTAGATTTCCTGATAATTCTTCTTCTGGCCGTTTACCCTCAAAAGGTCATTCTGGATGGAGATGCCGAAGAGTCTTTCGTTTTCCTCCAGGTACGGGAGAATCAGCTCCCAGTCACCCGCACTCAAATCGACAAACTCGCCCCCGTTCAGCTGACCCTCCACCACTTTACGGTAAGGATCCCTCAGATAAATAGCACCCCCAGAGGCCAGGGAGAACAGGTTGGAGCCTGGATAAGGAGCGGCCTGATCGATCACTTTCCCCTCATCGTCAAACTCAATGCCGTTCAACACAACAAAACCGCCGCCCGTCAGTGGATCGCCGGCCATGAAAGATTCCGCCAGATAGTCCAAACAGGTGCCGTTTATCACCACCCGGGGTCGGCCCACCGCATTGATGAGCGGTCGACCTGCTCCATTGCCCATCACATATACTTCTCCCCCCTTGGCGCCATACATGAAGGTCTGGCCGACATCGCCGTAAACTACCAATTTGCCGCGCTTCATGATCTGGCCCAATTGATCCTGGGCGTTACCGTGTACATAAATGGCCAAGCCATCAATGCCTGAGGCAAGGTAATCCCCGGAGCTGTCATAGACGTCTATTCTGACGCCATCGGATTCCTTTCCCAAGCCGCAGCCGCTAAAGCGCTGGCCCCTGTAGCCATAGCAAATGAATCGTTTCCATCCCAGTTTGTATGCGGCGCAGATAAGCCGCGAATCGCAATCTTCTCCTTCAGGGGGAAACTCTCTGGCGTTCAAAACCAGAATTTTGTCATTCCCCTGGGGAGGTCGCAGGGTATGACGGATATTCCAGTCCAGGTAACGATAGCTGCCGCCTGAGTTTTCAGTAAGCCCGGGCGAAGCGGAGAAAATTTTTGCTAAGCTCTCTCGAATGATGTATAGGACCGAGCTGCGCTTTTTATCTCCAGTGGGAAAACGGCGGTCGTGCAGATGGGTCAGAACCTCAATACCCTTTGACTTGGCCTCATCGCTGCTGTTTCCTTGCCTTACGAGCTCCTCGCAGAGATGGCTGAGGGAACTGTAATCCCATTCGGCCAGATTCTTGACACAATAGTTTGTCAAATCAGCAGCATCGACTACTGACAATCCCTCCTTCACCGCCTGGGAGATTTCCCCGGCCCCCACCGAAACCGCGAGTTCAGCAGTTCTATCAAAGTTGATCTTGTTCGGTGCTGTCTTAACTCTTTCGCCGAACTTGTTGGTGCAGACCAGTTGTTTGGAGCCGTTCCCCTTGCCTGAGTCGCTCACGGTAAAGATAAAGGCGCCGCCGTCCGTGGCGCTGCCACCGCGGGCATTCCAGTACTTATCAGCGATGGGGCAGAAGCGGCTGTCCTCTGCGGCCAAACTCTGCAAGGTCGCATCGATGGCTTGCTTTTCCGAGCAGATCAGGCCGATTTGTACCTCTCCTTCCTGCAAGGCAAACACTTGGGGCCTCAGCATAGAGGTATCGGTGATGCCGATTAGCTGAAAGTGGTCTTCATGAGGGTTGTTGCGAGCAATAATGAAAAACCACGGACCGTCTGGTGAATTATGGATGTGCGCCGATTGGATATATCTGTAAATTCTTTTCTTCTCAAGCGACAACCGGTCGAAATCATACTCGGTGGTAGGAGCCATAGCCTCAATAATATACTCCAGAGGATAGCTGAATGTCCGATTCCACAGGTCGAATAGCAGGATAGAGACCTCGGTGTCTGTCAAAAACTGCGGGAAGATGTTATGCTGTTGCAGATATTCGCACACCGCATGATAGTTGGCGAAGTCGCCGTTGTGGACCAGGGCCTCGTCCAAACCGGTGAACGGGTGCGCGCCGCCTGGGTGCCAAACCCGACCCTTGGTGGGGTATCGCTGGTGGGCGATCCAACCGTGGGCCTTGAAGTCCTCCAGCAGGTAATACTGGGCGACCTGCTCAGCATAACCGACAATCTTCATTATCATGATATTGTGACCGTGGGACAAGACAAACGCCCGTTGCTCTCCCAAGGACGCATAGAATTTCTGGTTGAGACGAAAAGTATTTTGATAGATGAATTCATCCTCGGCCCTTGGCGGATCGAGATCCTGAAGATTTTTCTCCTCCATGAACCTGTCTAAAACATCTTTTTTTACCCGGACAAAATAACGGTATACATCGGGAGGTCTGACTTCCAACCCTTCCACTTCCCGGTAGTCGTCCAGGGTAGCAATTTTCTCTGACTTATGAACCTCCAGGAAAGGCCCGATGCTGGTCTGCTCCACTTCCGGAAGGGCTCCGGGATCGAGCAGCGCCACCTGAAGCAGATAATGGGTGTCCAATACTTCTTGGCTTACCCCCAGATCCTGCGCTGATAGGCCTACTGCGGCGATACCACCACCTTTGCCGTTGCCACGGTTGTGCATTTGAACCGAAGGTTCAAAAATGTGGCGGCCCCTGACGGGCACCGACGAGATAAACCCGGTAACCCCACAGCCTCCCTCTTCCGCCGCCTTTTTAAGAGGCACATCCTCATGGGGCAATTCCGCCCTGGAGGAAAGAATTCTCTCAACGAT